>NHEL02000016.1:0-29640 GCA_002172655.2 Flavobacteriales bacterium TMED84
TCCTCGCGTATCATCGAATTAAACCACATGCTCCACCGCTTGTGCGGGCCCCCGTCAATTCCTTTGAGTTTCATTCTTGCGAACGTACTCCCCAGGTGGATCACTTAACGATTTCTCTTGAACGCTGACATTATATCGCCAACATCTAGTGATCATAGTTTACGGCGTGGACTACCAGGGTATCTAATCCTGTTCGCTCCCCACGCTTTCGTCCATGAGCGTCAGTAATGGCTTAGTGAGCTGCCTTCGCAATTGGTGTTCCATGTCATATCTATGCATTTCACCGCTACATGACATATTCCGCTCACTTCAACCACACTCAAGAATATCAGTATCAATGGCAGTTCTACAGTTGAGCTGTAGGCTTTCACCACTGACTTAATATTCCGCCTGCGGACCCTTTAAACCTAATAAATCCGGATAACGCTTGCACCCTCCGTATTACCGCGGCTGCTGGCACGGAGTTAGCCGGTGCTTATTCCTACAATACCGTCAAGCCAGTACACGTACTGGGGTTTCTTCTTGTAGAAAAGCAGTTTACAACCCATAGGGCAGTCTTCCTGCACGCGGCATGGCTGCATCAGAGTTTCCTCCATTGTGCAATATTCCTTACTGCTGCCTCCCGTAGGAGTCTGGTCCGTGTCTCAGTACCAGTGTGGGGGATCACCCTTTCAGGCCCCCTACCTATCAAAGTCTTGGTAAGCAGTTACCTTACCAACTAACTAATAGGACGCATGCTCATCTTTAACCACCGGAGTTTTAATTATAAAACGATGCCGTTTTATAATATTATGAGGTATTAATCCAAATTTCTCTGGGCTATCCCTCAGTTAAAGGTAGATTACATACGCGTTACGCACCCGTTCGCCACTCGTCATCTTCTAGCAAGCTAGAAATGTTACCGTTCGACTTGCATGTATTAGGCCTGCCGCTAGCGTTCATCCTGAGCCAGGATCAAACTCTTCGTTGTATAAAAAAGTTTAAATTGACTTGTTAGGATGGTTAATTCTATCTTCTATAAATTCAAAGAACTTTTCCCAAAAAGGATTGCAAATTTACAAAAATTGTAAAGAAACAAGCCTTTTTGATTCTTTTTTTTATTTGGAATAATTACCAAATAGTTTTTCCTTTTAAAAAAACGTGTGCAAATATAAACTTCTTTTTGTTTGATAATGGTTGTTTTTTATATTTTTTTTTTGATGTGAAAATCTTTGTAATTTTTAGATATATTTACAGAAAAAAATAATGAAACCAATAGTTAGTATAATAATGGGAAGCACCTCTGACATGCCTGTAATGAAAAAGGCAGCTGAGTTCTTCAATGAAATGGAAATTCCATTTGAAATAAACGCACTTTCTGCTCACAGAACACCAAATTTAGTTGAAAGTTTTGCAACAAACGCAAAGAAAAATGGCATAAAGGTAATTATTGCGGGAGCGGGCGGAGCAGCGCATTTGCCTGGTGTAGTTGCAGCTTTTACATCAGTTCCAGTAATTGGAGTTCCATGCAGATCTTCAATTTCAATAGATGGTTGGGATTCAATATTATCGATTTTACAGATGCCTCCAGGTATACCAGTAGCCACGGTAGGTTTAGACGCATCGGTGAATGCTGCTATACTAGCTTGTCAGATACTTTCTACTGGAGATGAAAAAATTTCAGGCAAAATGGATGAATACAAAAGAAATTTAAAATCAAAAGTCGAAAAAGCTAATAAAGACTTAGCTTCCTTTGAATACAAATTTAGAGTCTGAAAATAGATTCTTGTACTTTGGACAATAAAATAAATTTTATTGGTATAGGAGCTCACAAATCTGGAACATCTTGGATTTTTGAAAGATTAAAAGAGATTGACGATTTTGAACTACCACCAGTTAAGGAAATTCATTATTTCGATAGAAAATACAAGCAAAATAAACTTCACTTTACGAAGAGATTTTCAAACCTTAAGTCTTATGTTAATTGTATAAAAATTTGCGTTTTAAATTTTAATAACATTAACTGGTTCTATAACTGGTATTTTAATAGATACTCCGACAACTGGTACGTTTCGCTTTTTAAAAGCAAAAAAATTCAAGGCGAAATAACTCCAGCATACTCTATATTAAGTATTGAAGAAATTAAAAGACTAAAAAAAGTTGCAAATCCTGAAAAAATACTATTCATAATAAGAAATCCTATTCATAGAGCCTGGTCACATTACCAATACTTAGTACAAAGAGGAAAAAAAATAAATAAAAAAAACTTAATTAAAGAAATTAAAAGCTTTATGCTTTCTGATGAACAAAGAGAAAGATCTAATTACATTCAAATAATTAATAAATACAGAACTTTCTTCAAAGACGAAGATATTTATATATTGTTCTACGACTCAATTGTAAATGAACCTGAAATACTAATAAAAAATGTTACAACAGTTTTTGGATTAAAAAAAAATAATCTTCTTAATTGTAATTTTAAAGATGTTAATAATAGTTCAAAAAAATTAAGAATTCCTAATGAAATTTCAAAATTAATTAATGAATTATATAAAAAAGATATATCCGTTCTTTCAGAAAAAATTGGAAGTTATTGTAAGATATGGAACGGTGAAAAAATTGAAAAATCTAAAATTTGGAATATCAAATCATTAAAGCAAATCTCTTATTTCTAGCTAGTCATATTAATTTTTAATTTTAAAAAATAGCCAACCATGCACATTAGAACAAAGCTAAAAATTGATAGAAAAATAGCTCCTTTTAAGAGACTACCAATAAAGACTAAAATTGACATAACAAGACAAACGGAAAGTAAAATGCTTGGGATGCTTAAAATTAAATATTTTTTAAATTCAAATCCTTTAATTCCGCTTCCAATTCTTTTTTTAAAAGAATCAATTACTTTTTGCTCTTCAGGTTCAGTAACAAATGTTATCAAGAGCCAAAAAATAGTTGTGGTAAAAACAACAATGGGATATCTCATGTATTCATGAAAAATACCAAAATCTCCAAATAAGTAACTTGAAATACTTTGCATACTTAATATAATTGAAATAAGTCCTGAGAAAAACATTGCAGATATTTCACTCCATGCATTTATTCGGAACCAAAACCATCGCAAAATAAATATCAAGCCTGTGCCTGCACCAAACATCAATATAAAATTGAATAGTTGTAATGCATTTGTTAAAGAAAGAGCTATTAATGATGATATCGCAAATAAAAAAATTGTAATGAATCTGGCATATCTAACTAATTTTTTTTCTGAAATAACAATTGGCTTTAGAATGTCATTGACCAAATACAATGCCCCCCAATTTAAATGAGTGGATATTGTCGATATATAAGCAGAAATTAAAGATGCGACTACTATTCCAATTAGCCCGGGTGGAAGAAATGTTAGCATAGCTGAATATGCAACATCATGACCTAGCTTATTTTCACTAAGGTTTGGGAATTTATCTGAAATTGAATTTAAATCTGGAAAGATTATTAGTGAGCATAATGCAATTAATATCCATGGCCATGGTCTGATAGCATAATGGATTATATTAAAAAATAGAGTAGCGTATACTGCATCTTTTTCGTTCTTAGAAGCTAACATTCTTTGAGCAATATACCCCCCTCCTCCTGGCTCAGCTCCAGGATACCATGAACTCCACCATTGTACAGAAAGCGGAATAATAAATAGAATTATTAAATCTTGTCTATTGCTAAAATTTGGCAAAAAAGATATTTTGTTTTTAACAATTTCGTGATTAAATAACTCCACAACTCCACCGATCTCTGGCAAATTAACAATAAAAACAGAAGCCATAATTGAGCCAGACATTGCTATGAAGAAGAGAAAAAAATCAGTTAAAACAACACCTCTGAATCCTCCAAGAGTGCTAAATAAAACTGTTATTGTTCCGGCATAAAGAATTGTTTCAATAGGCTGTAAATTAAAAATTATCTCTCCAATTTTTATTGCAGCAAGTGATATACCACTCATAGCTAGAACATTGAAAATTAAACCTAAGTAAACAGCTCTGAAGCTCTTTAAAAATTTTGCAGCTTTACCTGAGTATCTAATATCGTAAAATTCATTATCGCTATTTATTCCGGTTCTTCTCCAAAGTCTTGCATATACAAATACAGTCAAAAAGCCTGTAATCATGAAGGCCCACCAAACCCAATTACCAGAAACTCCGTTATTTCTGACAATATCAGTTACCAAGTTTGGTGTATCAGTTGAAAATGTTGTTGCTACCATGGAAATTCCAAGTAACCACCATGGCATTTTTTTTCCTGAAAGAAAAAATTGATTTGTATCCTTTGAAGCTTTTCTTGAAGAATAAATTCCAACTATGACAGTTATTGTCATGATGAATATTATTATAATCCAATCTACACTACTTATTTTCATAACATTACTAAACAAAGCTAATGTTTTAGCTTATTTAAAGCTATTTTTACAAAAAAAATAATGTTGTTAGTCGCAAAGACACTTTATGGTTTGGAACATGTTCTTGCTGATGAAATTAAAAAAATTGGCGGAAAAGGAATTGAAATAAGAAATAGAGCAATAAGTTTCGAAGGATCACTTGAATTGTTATATACTGCTAATATGATGCTAAGAACAGCAACTCAAATACTAATGCCCATAAAGAAATTTAAAATAAATAATGCTGATGAACTCTACAAAAAAGGAATTCAAGTTGATTGGTCTAAGATCTTTGATGTAAAAAAAACATTTTCAATTAAAAGTACAGTAAATTCAATTTTTTTTAATCATTCAAATTATCCATCTCTTCTGCTCAAAGATGCGATTGTTGACCAATTTAGAAAAAAAACTAATAGAAGACCTAGCGTTGAAAGTAAATTTCCAGATATTAAAATTGACCTTCACATTGAAAATAATTTTTGTACAATATCTTTAGATAGCTCAGGGGATCTCTTATATAAAAGAGGTTATAGAAAATCTGTATCAATAGCTCCAATAAACGAAGTTCTAGCAGCTGGAATAATTTTACTTACAAAATGGAATAAAGAAACTTCATTTTTTGACCCAATGTGTGGTTCGGGTACTTTTTTAATTGAAGCAATGATGATTGCTAAAAATTTTCCGCCAAATATCAATAGAAAATATTTTGGTTTTACAAAATGGAAAAACTATGATTCTAAATTACACTTCAAAGTTAGAGACAGACTTAAAAATCAAATCATTGAAAAAAAGATAGACATATACGGTTCTGACAATAATCAAAAAAATGTAAGGATTTGTAGAGAAAATATAAACACAATTTTTAATTATAATTCAATTAAAATTAAAAACATAGATTTTTTTGAAACATCAACTCAAAAAGAATCTTTTGTTCTATTTAATCCACCTTATGGTGAGAGACTAAGAATAGAGGAAGATTTATTTTATGAAAAAATTGGAAATCATTTAAAACATAATTTTGTTGGAAACGAGGTTTGGATTTTCTCTCAAAATAATGAAGAAAAAAAGCTAAGAATTGGATTAAAACCTTCAACAAAAATTAAATTAAAAAATGGTAGTATTGATTGCAGTCTTAACAAATACGAAATTTTTTCAGGAAAAAAGAAAGAAAGGTTTAATTAGCTAAAGGTACCCTTTTACCATTTTTTGTTTTGATTATAAACGCTTTTTCAAAACCTTTACTTTTTATATTGCTTAATTTTTTCTTTGCAGTCTCAAGTGTGACTATTTTATCTATGTAATAACTTGATAGTTTATCACTAATTTTGGTTGTTTTTAATGACTTGAGCTGTGATAAAACTTTTAATTTTTCAGCGCTAATATTTTCAGAAAAAATACCAATCTGTATTGAGTAAAAAATATTCTCTTCTTTAGTAGACATTTTACTTTCTTGACTTGTGATATCTTTCCTCAGTGACTTTTTCTTAGTTTTATTTTTGCTAGAAAGCACGTTTGAGAGACCAACTCTTTTTCCGTCTTTATATGTTGCAATAAAAGCATCTTCAAATCCTCTATCTCTCATTTCTTTAAGATAAGATATTGCTTGCTGATAGTTATTAAACGCGCCAGAATTATATCTATATACGTTGTCGTCTCCTTTGAAAAAGACTACATCATTAACACCCTTAAAAATTTCCTTTGGTAAAATTTCTTCAAAAGCTCCAATTTGTATTCTGTAAATAAGTTTATTTTCAGTTGACTTGAGTTTGCTTTTCAAGTCATTAATTATGTCTTTTTGTTTTTTCTTGTTTGAAACATCGTTTTTACTGTTTTCAACTTCTATTGAATCATTATTTGTTGATATTTCTTCTTTTTTGATGTTTTCATTTAAAACATTATAATTTTCTATGATACCATTTTTGTCAATTATTATTTGGGTATTATCTAAATCATCTGCTTCTAGATTCGTTTGTCTATCAACTGCGTCATTAACATTTTCATAAGATCCAACAGCGTAAACTACAGAGCCATTGTCCTGTGAAATAGATATCAAGTCTTCTATACTTAGATATTTATTAATTAAGGTGGCAGGAACCTTTTCATAATATTCACCTAGCTTGACTCTATAATAGTCTTTACTAATATCTTCACTAAAGTCTAAATTAAAGGCTTTATTAAAAGCATTTGCTTTTGCAATTAAAAATTCATTAACATTCTTGTAGTCACTTCTTCTAATTTCATTCTCATTGTAAAAGTTTGCATATTTTCTGGATGCTACATCACTTTTTTTATTTAAACGTCGTTCATCTGAAAGAGTTACTCCAAATTGATCTACAATACTTCCAGGCAATGTGTTTTTTTCTTTGTCAATGTAATCAGCAATCCCATCTAGATCAGTATCAATTGGACAACCGTATTCATCAACTTTGACATTCTCAGGTGTGTATGGACATAGATCATTAAAATCAATTACTTTATCGCCATCTGAATCTTCATTTTCTAGTAAGTTATAATTTACATCATTATAAAAGCTTTCTTCAGTAATAGTAGTTGCTTTTGGCTTTGGAGTAAATAAATCGTATGCAATATTGAAGTTTGCAGTTAGAAAGTTATCAGCATTAGAAAGTTCATCTTTGTCTATATCTGCATTTGACAAACAATAGTTAACACCAACATTTAATTTTATTCTTTCAGAGATATTTAATTGTAGCCCTAGTCCAAGTGGTAACACAATAGCATACTCTTTATCAAAATCTTCTTCATTGTAAGTTTTGTATGAAATCGAGCTTATACCAGCAGTTGTAAAAGGGTTGATTTTTGAATTCTTGAAGAATTTTAAGCCATAATTTAAATTAACAGAATAAACATTTGCATTAGAACTAAATTCAAAATCTTCGTTTTTTTCAAAGAATGATGCGTTTGAAAATGAAATTTTACAGTCTAAGTCTGTTGATAAATTGAATAAAACTCCAGCATTGTAACCTATATTGCCTAACAAAGCATTGGTTTTAGGTCCTTTTATATCTCCTTGAAAAGAATAATATGATGAGCCAATAACAAACATAGGTTGAAAGAGTGTTTCCTCACTAATCTCATAGTTTCCTTTTTGAGAAAATACTGAAAATAATACTATTGAAAGAAAAAATAATATTGTTATTTTTTTTATCATCATTCTTTTTTTGTTTTGTAAAAATAGAAAAAAAGAGGAATTTATCCTATTTGACTATCAATAAGATTATTTAAACTCATCAGATAAGTATTTAGCGGTACTATTATTTTTTAACTTGATCGCTTCCTCTGGAGAGCCTGAAAATAGTACGTTTCCACCATTTTTTCCACCTTCAGGTCCTAAATCAATGATATAATCTGCAACCTTAATAACATCTAAATTATGTTCAATAACAAGCACTGTATTTTTTTGGTTAACCAATCTCTCAATAATACCCAATAACATCTTTATATCATCAAAATGCAGTCCAGTGGTAGGTTCGTCCAAAAGAAATAATGTTCTCTTTTGATTTTTTTTACATAGTTCGCTTGCTAATTTTATTCTCTGAGCTTCTCCTCCTGAAAGTGTTGTTGATTGCTGACCTATTTTAAGATATCCAAGTCCTATTTCACAGATAGTAAAAATCTTATTTTTTATTTTTGGAAAATTAGAGAAAAAGATAAGAGCATCTTCTAGGTTCATTTCTAAAATTTCAGAAATATTTTTTCCTTTTAACTTGACATCGAGAATCTCTTTATTATATCTTTTACCATTACATGAACTACATAATACTGATACATCAGGAAGAAAGTTCATCTCAATATTTTTTATTCCGGCACCTTTGCATTCTTCGCATCTTCCTCCAGAAACATTAAACGAAAATCTTCCAGGTCCATAGCCTCTTTCTCTAGAAAGCTGTGTCTTAGAAAACAATTCTCTAATCTCTGAAAAGAAGCCAACATATGTTGCTGGATTAGATCTAGGAGTTTTACCGATTGGAGATTGATCAACAGATATTACTCTGTCTAAATGCTCTGTACCTTTAAAGGTTTCATAAGGTAATGGTATTTTTTCACCTCTATGTAACTTTTCAGAAAGTATTGGATGAAGAGTTTCATTTATTAAAGTAGATTTTCCGCTGCCAGAAACTCCAGTTATGCAACAAAAGATTTCTAAAGGGATTATTACATCGATATCTTTTAAATTATTTCCTGTTGCTCCAGTAAGCTCTATTGTTTTTTTAAAATCTATTTTTCTTTTTTCTGGAACATCAATATTTTTTTGCTTATTGATATATTGGGCTGTTAAATTATTGTTTTTTTTTCAACTCTTCGGGCTTACATATGCTTACAACTTTGCCACCTTCAACTCCCGCCTCAGGACCTATCTCAACAACATAGTCTGATGAAATAATCATTTCTTTGTCGTGTTCTACTACTATTATTGAATTACCTATATCTCTTAATTTTTTTAAAGATGTTATTAGCTTAAAATTATCTCTTTGATGTAACCCAATACTTGGCTCATCAAGTATATACAATACATTAGTAAGTTGAGTACCAATTTGAGTAGCTAAACGAATTCTTTGTGCTTCTCCTCCTGATAAAGACTTTGATCTTCTTGATAAATTCAGATACCCTAAACCTACATCGTTTATAAATTTCACTCTTTTTTTTATTTCGCTAATTATTAATTTTGAAATTACTTTTTGGTTTTCATCAAAATTTTCATAAATCTTATATAGAACTTGATTCATTTGTGAAATTGGTAAATTCACAAGATCATTAATTGAATAATCTAAAACTTTATAACTCGATGCTTGTTCATTTAGTCGTGTTCCATTACATGACTCACAATCGATTGATTTCATAAACTTTTTAGACCACCTTTTAAGTGAATTAGATAGTGGGAAATTAAATTGTTCATTAATTAATCCAACTATGCCAGTAAAATCAAGAAATATTTTACTACTGACTTTAGAGTGTTTGTATTCTTTAGTATGCTCGCCACTAACTCCGTTTAAAATTATATTTAAGTGATCTTTTCTTATATTTTTTATTGGAGTATTTAAGTCAATTTCAAATAAATTGGCTATTTGCTTAATTTGTTTTGTAGTAAAATTATTTTTTGAAATATCAAGTGCTTGTATTCCATTTTGATTAATTGACTTTGAATCATCTGGAATTATTTTATTTAAGTCAACCTCGAACTTTTGTCCAATTCCACTACAATAATTACATGCCCCTTTAGGTGAATTGAATGAAAATGTATTTGGCTCTGGATTTTGGTATGCAATACCCGATTCTGGACACATCATTTTTGTACTATAATATTTAAAATTTTCATTTTCATCAATTATCATGCAAATACCTTTACCATTTTCAATTGCTGTTTTAATTGATAGTTTTAACCTTTTTTTATTTTTATCATTTAAAACAAATTCATCAACAACTAATTCAATATCATGAATCTTATATCTGTCTAATCGAAGATCATTACTCATTCTTATGATATTGGAATCAACTCTCGCCCAAATAAATCCTTTTTTTAAAAGATTTTGAAATAAATCCTGATATATGCCTTTTCTTGACTTAATTAACGGAGATAAAATTTTAAGTTTTTTATTATTAAAATTTTTCTTAATTAGATCAATGATATTTTGCTCTGAATATTTAACCATCTTTTTTCCAGTAACATATGAATATGGCTGTCCAGCTCTGGCAAATAGAAGTCTTATATAATCATAAATTTCAGTTAGCGTACCAACGGTTGATCTAGGATTTTTATTAGTAGATTTTTGCTCAATTGCTACAACTGGGCTAAGTCCTTCAATTTTGTCAACATCAGGTCTGCTAATATCTCCAACGAAGTATCTTGCATAAGAACCAAATGTTTCAAGATATCTTCTATTAGCCTCTGCATGTATTGTATTAAATGCCAGACTCGATTTTCCACTTCCACTTCTACCTGTAAAAACTACTAACTTATTTCTTGGTATTTGTATATCAATATTTTGCAAATTATTTTCTCTTGCTCCAAATACTGAAATAGATTTATCTACATCAAATTTTTTCAACATCTTACTAAATAGGCAATTTGATTTTGTACAACTTTCTTGATGCGTCTGGAAGCCTAGAACTTCTTAACCATGGGTTATAAAACTTCAACGTTTGGTAATTAATATTTTTTTTCTCACTGAACTCATATAAATTATTGATAGTGTTGTTTACATGAATGTATTTAAAACTCAAAGGCTGATATAAATCTTTGCTTCTTACGTTAAAACCATATTTTTTTGGATTTTCAAAAATCGTTTTAACAGCTAAAATTCTAAAAATATATCTAGATGTCTCACTATTTAGATTTAAATCATAATAACTCTCAACATTTTGTTTTTTTAAATTGCTTCTCATTCCGTTAATGCCCATATTGTAAGAAGCAGCGGCTATTGTCCAATTGTTAAATTCTTCAAATGCTTTGTTTAGATAATCACATGCAAACTGAGTTGCAATTTCCAAATTATATCTTTCATCAATATCTCTATTTACCTCAATACCGTACTCTCTAGCGGTAGATTTCATTATTTGCCAAATTCCTGATGCACCTGAGGGAGATCTAACATTTTCTAATCCACTTTCAATTACTGCTAAATATCTAAAATCCTTTGGTATTTCATTAGCATTTAATATGCTATCTATAATTGGAAAATATCGATTTGCTCTCTTAAAGTATAATATTGTGTTGGATTGCCAATAAACATTTTTTAACAATTCTTTATCGAATCTTTCCCAAACAAAATTATCTTCAAGTGGGACCTTTTCATTTGCAAATTTAAATTCCAGAATCTTGTTTAGAGAAAATATTGAATATTTTTTATTGAAGATGCTTTGATGAATCTCATCTTCTGATTGCCATTTTTTGAATGAATACAAAAAAAATATAATTAAAAAAAAGAAAAGAAAATTCTTATTAACTACCTTTCTCATACAAACTTACTTTGAAAGGTGTCAAAACTCTCGCCAATTAAGTCTTTCTCTGAGATGAAAGGTTTTGATTTGATACTCCAATCAATGTTAAGCTTAGAATCGTTCCACAGAATTGTTCTCTCTGACTCTTTATTGTAAAAATTTGTGCACTTGTATGAAAAAATGGTATCATCTTCAAGAGATAAAAATCCATGAGCAAACCCTTCTGGAATCCAAAAAATTTTATTGTTTGTTGCAGATAAAATGACTTTTTCATGCTGCCCATAAGTTTTTGATTTCTTTCTTAAGTCAACTGCTACATCCAAAACCGATCCTTTAATAACTCTCACTAATTTACCTTGAGCATATGGTGAATCTTGAAAATGAAGTCCTCTAAGACAGTTTTTTTTTGAAACTGATTGATTATCTTGAACAAATTTTGTGTTTTTTAAATACTTTTTAAAAACATTTTTATTCCAAGACTCAAAAAAAGAACCTCTGTCGTCTTCAAAAATTTGTGGTTCAAATATTAATAAACCTTCTATTTTAGTTTTTGTTATTTTCATTTTTAGAATTTGCAAAGATAAAAATTGACAATGACATAAATAAATGAATTCAAAAAATTAAATTTGTTTAAAAATAAATTATGAAAAAGTATATTAAAATAGCTTTATTGATATCGGTAATTTCTTCATGTCAAAACCTAACTCAGAAAAAATTTAATTTTGATGAAGCCAATGAACTAGAAAAGGTGTCATACAGCATTGGAATAAATGTAGCAACAAGCATAAAATCAGAAGGTCTTGATTCAATCAATTCATTTTACATAAGCAAAGGATTTAAAGATGTTTTTGAAAACAAAGATTTAGCCGTAAATATCGAAGAAAGTAATAAAATAATTGGAGAGTATTTTAATAAAAAACAAGATGCAAAAAATGAAAGATTAGCTATTGATTCAAAAATATTTCTAGAACAAAATAAGCAAAAAGATGGAGTTATAACAACTGAATCAGGATTACAATACCTTATTTTATCAGAGGGAAAAGGTAATAATCCAACTTTGAATGATAATGTCACAGTACACTACCACGGAACATTAATTGATGGAACTATTTTTGATAGTTCTGTTGATAGAAAACAACCAGCAACTTTTCCACTTAATGGAGTAATACCAGGATGGCAAGAAGCACTTCAAATGATGTCAGTTGGCAGTAAATGGAAAATTTTCATCCCATCTGAACTTGCTTATGCTGAAAGTGGAGCTGGTGCTATTGGTCCAAACTCAACTCTTATTTTTGAAGTTGAATTATTAAGTATTAATTAGTTTTTCTTGTCCAGGTAGCAGTTCTTCCTAGAAAAGGCATGCTGATGATATATCCCTTTAGTTTAAGCTCGTTTTCATTAACTAGAGTAGCTGTACCACCATATAACTTACCTTTTTTAGGATCATAAATTCTTCCATCTTCCCAAATATTTTCTTGATCATTGTACTGAAAGCTATGCATGATTTTTAGACCCATTCTTTTTCTTGATCTAAGCTTTTCATCAGGATTTTTCAAATCAAGCTTAACATTGCCCTTACTGTCAAGAGGTTCCTTTAACCAAGTTGTCTTGCCGCTAACTGAATTACCGTCCTTGTAAATTGTAACAACAGCATCCTTTTCTTCGTTAAACCATTCTCCAAATATGTCTGATTCACTTTGTGCAGTGCAGAAAACATACACAATTGAAAATAAAGTTGAAATTATTATTTTTTTCATTTTTGTTTTTTTTCAAAGTAACGAAAATATTTTTACTTCTTTCTGAAATATATACTTATTGGGACTCCTTTAAAATTAAAGTTTTCTCTTAATTTGTTTTCGAGAAATCTTTTATAAGGTTCTTTAATGTATTGAGGTAAGTTAGCAAAAAACACAAATGACGGGCTTTTTGAAGTTAATTGTGTACAATATTTTATTTTTATATACTTTCCTTTTACAGCAGGTGGTGGTATATTTTTTATAATATCAAGCATTGTGTCATTCAATTTGGAGGTAGTAATTTTTTGAGACTTATTTTTAAAAACACTCAAAGCTACTTCAACACTTTTAATCAATCTATTTTTTGTTAGTGCAGATACAAACAGTATTGGAACATCATCAAATGGTAAGATTTTTGATTTAATTTTTTTTTTCGAACACCAAAGATGTAGATGTTTCTTTTTCTATTTTATCCCACTTATTGACTAAGATTACAATTCCTTTCTTATTTCTATCTGCCAAGTGAAATATCTTTTGGTCTTGACTTTCAAAACCTCTTTCAGCATCTATTAAAAGTATACATACATCAGATCTCTCAATTGATTTTATAGAACGCATAACTGAATAGAATTCCAAGTCTTCATTTACATTTTTCTTTTTTCTTATTCCTGCAGTATCAGTTAAAATAAAATCAAACCCAAATTTTTTTACTCTCGTATCTAAGCTATCTCTTGTTGTTCCTGCTATTTCGGTAACAATATTTTGATTTGTCCCAATAATAGAATTTATAAATGATGATTTTCCTGCGTTGGGCCTTCCAATAATTGCAAAACTTGGAATATCTATATTCTTTTCATCTTTTTCTTCTAAATATTTGATAACCTCATCTAGTAAGTCTCCAGTACCACCACCATTAATTGATGAAATACAGAAGAAATCACCCAATGAAAGATTATAAAATTCTAAAGAATCGTTTTGTAGCATTGAGTTGTCCACTTTATTTACAACTAATATTACATCCTTATTACTCTTTCTTAGAAGATTTGCAACTTCAATATCCATTTCAGTAACTCCACTTTTCACATCAGTTACAAAAAGAATACAGCATGATTCCTCAATTGCCAGGTTTACTTGGCTTCTAATTTCTTTCTCAAAAATATCCTCAGTATTTTCTACATAACCACCAGTATCAATTATTGAAAAATCTTTTCCTGACCAGTTGACTTTACCGTAGTTTCTATCTCTGGTTACACCACTAAACTCGTCAGTTATAGCACTTCTAGTTTGGGTTAGTCTATTAAATAAAGTAGACTTACCAACATTGGGTCTACCAACTATTGCAACTATATTACTCATTGATATCCAAATTTTTTTAACTTCTTTTCATCATCTCTCCAGTTCTTACTTATTTTGATAGGTGTTTCTAAAAAAACCTTTTTATTAAAAAGTTTTTCGATTTCAAATCTAGACTGTGTACCAATTTTCCTTAGCTTGGAGCCTTTGTGACCAATCAAAATAGCTCTCTGACTGTCTCTCAATACATAAATATTAGCCCTTATTCTTATTAAACCACTATCTTCAATGAATTCCTCTACTTTTATATTAACAGAGTAAGGAATTTCTTTTTGAAAATTATCTAAAATTTTGTTTCTTATAATTTCTTCAACCAAATATCTTTCTGACCTGTCAGTAAACCAAGTTTTGTCATAAAAAGGTGGAGACTCTTGTAAATTAGACTTGATAGTTTCTAAAACTTTTTCAAGATTAAATTCATTTTTTGCAGAAATTGGAATAACATCTGAATCTAAAAAATCCGATTTTAATGATTTCATAATATCTTCTACTTTTTGTTGATTAATAAGATCGATTTTATTTATGACTATTAATAAAGGAACTTTAAGTTCCAATAAAATATCTTTAATCTTACCCACAATATTCTTCTTTGAGCTAGAATCAAAAACATAAACTACTAAATCTGAGTCTACAAATGATGACATCACATAACTCATCATTTTTTTTTGAAGTTTGTATTTAGGTTCAATTATGCCAGGGGTATCCGAAAAGACTATTTGATAATTTTCCGAATTATAGATGCCGATTATTCTATCTCTAGTCGTTTGTACTTTAGCATTGACAATTGATAATTTTTCACCTATAAGTGCATTAACTAATGTTGATTTACCTGCATTTGGATATCCAATTATACTTACAAAACCTGATTTATGTTTCATTTTGCAAAGAAACAAAAAAAGGGCAATTGAATTAATTACCCTTTTTTATTAAAGCAGTTAATAACTTATTTGCCTCTATTAAAATTGAATCCAACACTCAAAGTTAATGCATGACCTGATTGCAATAGGTCCTTATCTACGTCTGAAGCTTGGGGATCACCCAAAAAATGATTTTTTCTTGATGGTACCCAAGCTATATTTATTGGCAAATTTAAATCTCCTGATTTAATAGTATGACCAACAGCAAAAACCATTCCAAATCCTGTAAATGAAGCCGTAGGACCCGCTGCAATTTCAAAACCATTAGCTTTTCTTATTCCCATAAGTGCAGAAACGCTTGGTAAGAACAAACCTTTCTCAATTCCTCCAACTAAACCAATCCACTCTATAAGACCAACAAAATCTTCCCCCTCTGCAAATCTGGTTTCCCATTGCCATCCAATTTGAGTCATTAATGAAGGTTCTTGCTTGTAATCAACTGGATTATCATCGTTTATATCTCTATCATCATTAATGATATCAGCTAACAATCCAGGGTCAAGGTAAGTAATACCGAATCTTGGACCATCTAATTTTTGCACTCTGTTTTGAGATAATAAGAGTTGATTTGTGGAAAGAATCAAACAAATAGTAATAATAATTTTTTTCATTTAAATAAATTTTGGTTAATAATGGCCAAAATTAATTCTATGAAATTTTAAAGTTATGCAATGCATTATGCAATGCATAGTTAATTTAAGATGTCTCACCAAGCTCATCTAAAAGCAAAGTCCATTTTTCTTCTAATGATTTAATTTTCTGCTTTATTTTTTCATAATTAACATACTCTTCGCCCTCAATTTTTTTGGAAAAATTATTTTGATTCTCTTGTATCTTTTTTTCTATTAAACTTAGCTGGCTAGCTAAACTTTCAATCTCATCTTCAGTTCTTTTTATTCTTTTTAAGATGATTTTTTTTTGTTTTTCAATTTTTTTAATTTGGTGATAAGATTTTTTTTTGTCGTTATTTTCCTTTTTGGCAATAAAATTATTATCAGTATTCTCATACTGCCTGACATTTGAAAGTTTTTTATTTTGTAAAAAACTGTTTATATCACCACGATGTTCTTTGATTTTTTTGGAACTAAACTCATAAACCTTAGTTGTTAAATTTGATAGAAAGTCTCTATCGTGAGAAACAATTATCAAAGTTCCATCAAATTCTATTAAAGCTTTCTTCAATAATTCTTTTGAATGAATATCCAAGTGATTAGTTGGTTCGTCCATAATTAAAAAATTATGTGAGTCATTTAACAATCTACAAAGTGAGACTCTTGCTCTTTCCCCTCCTGAAAGCACTTTAATTTTTTTAAAAACATCATCATCTGAAAACAGAAAAGAGCCTAAAATTGTTCTAGCATTCATTGAAGAATCATAACCTCTAGCATATTCAACTGTCTCTAATACAGTCTTTTCATTGTCTAAATAGTCTGCTTGGTCCTGAGCATAGTAACCAGTTGTAACATTATATCCAATTTTTAGTTCTCCTTCAAAATCTAAAGTATTGGAAATAATTTTTGCAAGTGTTGTTTTACCTTCTCCGTTCTTGCCAACGAATGCTACTTTGTCACCTCTTGTAAGCTCAAAGTTTATATTTTCCAGAACTAGTTTATCTGAATAAGATTTACTAACGTCTATTAACTTTACTGTAACTTTTCCTGACCTTTGAGCTTTTGGGAACTTAAGTTTTATCTTGGATGTATCATTTTCATCAATCTTGACTATTTCTAATTTATCAAGCTTAGTTTGCAAGCTTTTGGCAAATTTTGCTTTGTTTTTTTTTGCCCTAAACTTATTTATTAAGTCTGTTGTTTGCTTAACAAATTTTTCTTGATTTTTTTTAGACTGAATCTGCTTTTCAATTCTATCCTCTCTCAACTTTAAGTATTTAGAGTAATTAGACTTGTAATCACTTATAGAAGAGAAAGAAATTTCAATGGTTCTATTAGTAACATTATCTATAAAAAATTTGTCATGAGAAACCATCACAATAGCTCCCGAATAATTTTTAAGCCATTTTTCTAACCATATTATTGATTCAATATCTAAATGATTTGTTGGCTCATCTAAAAGTAAGACATCAGGCTTTCTTAATAGAATTTTAACCAGTTCTATTCTCATTCGCCAACCGCCACTAAACTCATCTGTATTTCTTTCAAAATCAGTAGTTTTAAAACCAAGTCCTTTAGAAACTGTTGCAATCTCTGATGAAATCTTATCTACACCTAATAAATTAAGTTCTTGTTGCAAGTCACTTAGTTTATCCAAATTTTCTAAATATTCTTTCGACTCAAAATCTTTATTTGAAGATATGAGGTGATTAATTTGTTCTATTCTTCTTTCAATATTTTGAATTTCATTAAATGCTTTTTTAAATTCATCCAATAAATTAGAATCATTGACAAAATCTAAGTCTTGAGGTAGATATCCAATGTTAATATTATTAGTAAAATCTATCGAGCCTGATTTAGGACTTATTTTTTTAAACAATAAATTTAATAATGTTGTTTTTCCTGCACCATTTCTTCCAACTAGACCAATTCTATCTCCAGGATTTATTTGAAAAGAAATCTGTTCAAAAATATCTTGACCACCAAAATAAAATGACATTTGATTTACTGAAACCATAAAACAAATTTAGTATTCTGAATACAATTATTTGTCATATAAAGTATATACATTATATTTGCAACTATATCGCGGGGTGGAGCAGTTGGTAGCTCGTTGGGCTCATAACCCAAAGGTCGTCAGTTCGAGTCTGGCCCCCGCTACAAAGTAAAAAGACCTCTAACTATAGGGGTCTTTTTTTTAATTGAGATTATTTAAAATTAAAGATATCTATAATGAGAGAACAGCAGCAAGAATTAATAAAGAAAATAATGTCGCAACTATACCACATACAAGTCCTGCAATAGCCATTCCCCTACCATCTCTTTTCATTCCAATAGCACCAAAAACTATAGCTAAAGGTCCTAAAATAAGACCGCCAAAAAACAATCCTACAATACCACACACCAGTGCAGCAACACTCATACCTTTACCACCACCAGCTACAGTTGTAGCAGCAATTGATGAATTTATAGATTCAAATAAATTTAATTAAGTATCATTTTTTGGATTTTCGTTTTCTGAAACAGGAAAAGATGCATATGAAAATGTATGCATGCAAAATATCAAACTAAGGAATAATAATAATTTTTTCATTTTTGTTTAAATATAAAAAAAATATTTAAATAGATAGTATTTGTTAGTTGAACGCAAAATGAAGTAACTTAGTTGCCTTTTGACACAACAAACTGTGTAATTATATTTTTGTCTTCTTTTATTGTTTTAACGAAGTATATTCCTTGACTAAGTTGAGAAATATCAATTTTTGAGTTTTTTGAAGATAGAATTCTTTTTCCAAATATGTTATAAATTACTGCCTCATCAAAAACACCTTCCAAATTAATAAAATTATTGGCTGGATTTGGATAAACATTAATCTCTTTATTCAACTCACTAATATTTGTTGATACACAGGAAGTTACACATTGACTCAATGATGTATATTGTCCACTTCCATCACCTGGATCCTGACAATTTCCTACACTAATACAATTGTATGATTCAGTAACATTGCATTTCTTTTGAAAAATCATATCATAATAGAAATAATAGAATTGATTAGGCCACCAGTTAGAGGTTGATGTTTTAATTGTTATTAAATCTCCAATATCATACGGATAAGATGTATTTGCACTATTTCTATATAGGAAAGAACCTGTTGTTCCAATTCCAAGTCTCATACTCTGACCAGCTGGTATTTCAAAATTTAATGTTAGTCTTTGTTTACCTGAGACAACATTTAATGTAGTATCATCAATTATATTTCCGATACTATCTCTAATTTCAAATTTTATACTGTTGGGGAATTGAGCATAAAAAACTGCAGATTTTAAAACACAATCCTCATTTGCATCTAATATTAATGCCGCTGAAGAATTTACTCCAAAAAAACCACCCAAGCCAAATGATGTATCCAACTCACCTCCTCTTGTTTCTAAGGTATTTGCATTGGGATTAAAATTAATTGCGTTAGGATTATTACATCCCAAAACAGCAGGAACACAAGATCCATTGTCAAAGCAAGCTGTAGAGTCATAATTAATTGAATACGGATCTGTACAGCCAGAAATATAACAACAACTTCCATCATCTTGTATTGCTTGGTTAGAGTAGTTAACCGCAACTGGATCTGTACAACCACAATCAGTTCCTAAGCGATATTTATAAATGTTTTTTGGGAAAGTGAAAGGATAAGTCCATTTGTTATTACCAAGAAGGAAATAAACATTACACCCTATCACAAAACTTCCAGGTGCCCAGATTGAATTACCTGGGTGAGGTGGTAACTGAACCCATGAGTCTGAAACCGGATCATACTCCCAAAACTCACTTACACCAAGCGGATAGTGATTATCACCATCTCCACTTAATATGTAACCTTTTCCTTGATATGAAAATTGAGTTCCTGCTACTCTAGCCTGTGATGGAAACTGAGACATTAGTTGCCAACTATCGTTAGATGGATCATATCTATAAAAATCATTGTAAATAAATAGTGTAGAATTTGGGTTACTTCCTGGTCCAGAAACAGATCCATGCCCAAATCCCACATATGCATAATTTCCTATTCCAAAATAATATGGGTGATGCCTTCCATTTCCAGGAATATCAGTTTTCTGTAACCAGATATTGTTTGTAATATCATACTCCCACCAATCACTCAAGCCATAGCTTGAAGCATTGCTACCGCAACCTACAAAAATTTTGTCTCCGACATTAACCATTGCTGGATGATCCCTTCCAGCGCCAGGAAACGAAGCTAATTGTGTCCAAGAGTTATTAGGCATATCATATTCCCACCAATCGTTAGGGTGAACTGAATTAGAATCTGAACCAAAGCCAATATAGGCTTTACTTCCAATAGCAACCCCATATGCAAAACCCCTTATTCCACCAGGAAAGGGATTAAGCTGTGTCCAACTATCAGTTGAAGAATCATATTTATAAACCTTATCTGTATTACTACCAGTTATTACGTATGCATCATCTCCATATGAAAAAGTTACTGGATGATGAACACCTTCAAATGGAAAATTATTTACATGCTCCCATGTTTGCGATACACAAAGGAACGGTATTAAAATAAATAGAAATAAAAGTTTTTTCATGTTTGTAGATTTATGGTAAATATATAAATGATTTCTTATTAATTTAATAATTATTAAATAAGCTCAATTTATTTTATGTCCTCAGTTAAATCTAATTTTTTAAAATCTGGAAATTTTAGACTTGTGAAACCAACTGATAGTATTGTCATAATTCCACCAAAGACAACAGCTGGTACTGTCCCCATTAACTTTGCAGTTAGTCCACTTTCAAAAGCCCCCAATTCATTTGAAGAACCAATAAAGATTGAGTTTACAGAAGCAACTCTTCCTCTTACCTCGTCTGGAGTCTTTAACTGTAAAATTGTTTGTCTAATTATCATTGATATTCCGTCTGTTAAACCATAAATAAACAGTGCAAATAAAGATAGATAGAATATTGAAGAAACTCCAAAAACAATTATTGATATTCCAAAACAAAAAATAGCTATTAAAAGTTTTTTACCAGCATTTTTAGTAACAGGAATATAAGCTGATGTAAACATGATAATTAGAGAACCAACAGCAGGAGCTGCTCTCAACATTCCAAAACCCTGTGACCCAACATTTAATATATCTTGAGCATAAATAGGCAATAATGCGATTGCTCCCCCAAATAGGACTGCGACCATATCAAGTGTAATCGCAACAAGAATAGCTTTTGTTTTAAAGACAAAAGATAGGCCAGTTTTCAAACTTTGCATAATTGGCTCTCCTATTTTGGTATTTAAAATAGGCTTCCTTTTAATAAATAAAGTTAATGTAAAGGCGATGACAATTGCAGACAATACGAATCCCATGGAAGAATTAACACCGATCCATGCGATTGAAAATCCCGCAAAAGCAGGGCCCACAACAGCTGCTAGCTGCCATGTTGAGCTACTCCATGAAGCAGCATTAGGGTATATCTTCTTAGGAACAATCAAAGCGACCAATGAAAAGATTATAGGACCAAAAAATGCTCGAACAAAACCACCAATAAAGACTAAAAAATAAATAGAATACAATACTTGTTTAGACGAAAAAAGAGAATAAAAATTTTCGCTAGTAACAAAATAAAAGCCGAAAGAAATTATTAAAAAAGCAAATATTGCTAAAACAAAAAGTCTCTTTTTTTCATTTTGATCAACAATATGGCCAGCAAAAAGAGCCATAGAAATCGCTGGAATTATTTCAACTAAGCCAATAAGCCCCAGTGAAAGTGGATCTTTAGTAAGATTATAGACTTCCCACTCTACAATGATGAATTGCATAGACCAACCAAAAACAAGAATAAACCTAATAAATAAAAAAAAGTTAAACTCTTTAAATCTCAGAGCAGCATATGGGTCATAATTTTCTTTTAAGTAATTCAAAATTTAGTAATCTAAAACTATTTTTTTTAAAATCTTTCCATTTTTATCAACATCAAAAATCTGATTAGACTTTTCATTCAACTGTTGACCTAAAAAATTAATTTTTAAAATTTGATTTTTATCAATTGTTTGTGCTGAATTAATAAGATTATAATTTGTATTTGAACCATTAATTATTTTCATAACTCCAACTTCAGTATCACCTTGAGCATCCGTATCNTTGAATATNACAAAACNACCATTNACTAAATCCCCATATTCTGTCGCTGTATTTACTTGATCTTGACAAAAGATATCACTTCTTATAATAGTTCCATTAAAATCTGTTTGTAGCACCCATCCGTTCCATATATCAGAGGATAAGAATGGAGGATTAACAGCAGAATAATTCCCTTCATCACCAGTTCCTCCGAACAAGTATATACCATCATTTCCAATCTTAATTCCATAGAGTTCATTTCTTATATGATCTAAACTGTATCCTCTAGGATTTGCGTAATGTTTAATCCAATTAACATTAGCGTTTGTATCTAATTTTACACAGGAGTAATCAAATGGGTCACCTGCTCCACTCCTTCCTGTATGCCCTCCATAGTACATATTATCATTGTTATCTATTGCTAAATCAGCAGGTATAATATCTTCTGAACTTGATATATTCCTTGTCCAAAAATAGTTTCCAGACTTATCTAGCTTTGTTAATTTTAAATCTTGCTCATACTCTGTACCTGCTGAATAAATATAACCATCCGAGCTTTCTACAAGTGCTATTGAATACTCAGATTGTAAATTTATATTTGACCAAATTTCACTGCCATCTGCTGGGTCTATTTTCATAACTACTTCTTGTCCAGCATATACAACAAAAATTGTTCCTGCTTCATCACCATTAACAAAACCAGCAGCATAAATATAACCATCAGATGCACTTATTGTCATTCTGATGCCATCGAACTCATATAAATTAGCTCCATTTGAATAAGTCTTATCCCAAATAATTGTACCGTCATCTCCATTCAATCTTGCTANCCANCTTTCTTGTGTATTTCCTGAACCACCACAGACTATATAATCTACTCTACCGTTTTCATAGTATTCAGAAATCCCAAAACCAACTTTATTATTTAATGTTTTTGTCCAGATTAATTGCCCATTACTTCCATCAACCTTATGTATTCTAGCCATATTATTTGGCATAAAAACTAAAGCACAATTTCCATCACTATCAACTAGTCCTCTGTTTACTTTTCCTTCAGGACCGCTGGTGAAGACATTTTCCCACTCAATATTTTGATTGTACTCTGTATTGGTTGGAACAATTTGAGATGAGGCATGCAATGAAGCACAAAGCAAAAAGATTAGAATTTTTTTCATCTTATTTTATGATTATTTTTTTTTTCAATTGTCCCATCATTATAGATATAAAACAATATGTTGCTCTTACTTGTATTTCTTCCTATAGGGTCAATGATTCTAGTAACTTTTTTTTTGTATTTACTATTCACATAATTAGTATTAGTTGAACTGCACTCCAATTTATTTATATATTCCCATAGTTGATTATTATATAGTGATGAAATAAGTGAGTTTGTATCAGGATCATTACCCATCCTAACTATAACCATCTTTTTAGAGGGGACAATATTAATTATTTGACCATTTTTTCCAAGTGCTGATATCATATCTAGGGGAGCGTTAGAATTCAAGCTTCCAGTAAATGTAAACTGTATTCTGGGCTGCATATGTGAATTTTTTCCATTCAACCACCATAAATATCCATATGATTCATTTAAAGGTTGTGAAGTATTTATCATTTGATTAAAATAAACAGAATCATTAAATATTGAAGATCCGTTCCATTTGCCTTGATTTAAGACTAATAATCCAAACCTTGCCATACTTCTAGTGTTGCTGTAAAAAAGATTGGTATTGTTTACACCAAAAAAACCAAACATACCTATTTGAGAATTTAGTTTTTGATTGATATACATATTAATTCCTTGTCCAGTTGCACTCTCAACCACATCTCTTAAAAGTAGATATGGAGCGTTGTGATAAGCCCATCTGCTATTAGGAGTATCTAGAAAAAACAAGCATGTATCATCAATACAATTGAGATCAATACCAAAATCATTAATTCCGGTTGTCATCATCAGCTGATGCTTAATTTTAATATTTCTCTCATGTGAAGATGAGCAGCTAGTCCATCCGCTTCCAATATATTTACTTGTTGAATCTTCAATATTTAAATAACCTTCCTCTTGCGCTTTTCCAACAATTACAGCCATTAAACTTTTTGCTGCAGAAGCCCAATACCAATATGTTGTATCACTGTGACCATTTAAATAATTCTCTAAAACTATTTTACCATCTTTTAATATGATAAATGACTTTGTATTGGTCAGTTCTAAAAAATTAATTAAAGTATCTATATTTTCTTTACACCAGTTTAAATTTGATGGAGACAAAGTATCCCAACTAGTGCCTGAAATTGGAGGAAAATATGATTGTGTGTATGAGCTAGTTGAAAAAAATACTATTGAATAAAACAACAGATATTTAATGATTGAAAAATGACTAAATAATGATCTCATATAGTTTAATCGAAAGATGATATGAAAGTCCTAGCACAAAAGGATAGAGAAAAAATAACCATAATATATTCAAAAGACCAACTTCAAAACAATGTGACCAACCATTTTTTATCAAAATAGGACCGAACTCGTACCATGTGAGAATACCTAATTTGGGTATAATAATATTTACAATAATAGCTATAACTAAGACAAAAACTCCACCAAAAAAAATCTTAATAACCAATGATTAATTGTTTTTGATAAGTTCCATCATTGTATTTGATAATTTTAATTTTTTTCGAATGTTGATTGATTTTTCTTCCAAGAAAATCCATTGCTCCAATAATTTTCCTTTGGTACTTGGTATCAACAACTGAGGTAGAATTCAAGCAAGGAACTCTCACCTCAATATCATAATAAAAATAGTAGTATCCTGGTGATGAAGCACTCGATCCTGTTATTGATAATATTCCTCCAATATCATAAGGGAAGGTAGCTCCTGAATTATTTCTATATAGACCTGAATTGTTAGCTAAAACTCCAAGTTGAAGATTATTACCAACGGGAACCTCAAAGTTAAGATCTAATCTTTGTTCACCTGACAAAATAAAATGTGTAGTATCATCAATAATAGTCCCATTCTGATCTCTGAGCTCGAATGTTACCGATGTGTTAACATCAGCATAAAACTTTGCAGAGCTAATTACACAATTTTCAGAGGAGTTAAAAATAAGGTGTTGATTACCATTAAAGTATCCTCCAGTTGAAAATGTATTATCAATAGCGCCTCCATAAGCAGTATTAGTATTGGCGTTGGGGTTAAAATTAGTTGCTGTTGAGTTTGTACATCCAAGAATTGGCAAAATACAGCTACCATCGTCGAAACATGCTTGAGTATTAAAATTAATAGCATATGGATCCGTACATCCTGCAATGTAACAGCATGATCCATCATCGATCGTTGCTATTGACGAATAATTCACAGCAGAAGGATCAGTACATCCACAATCCTGACTTAGCTTATAGCTGTAGATATTTAAAGGGTAAGATGCCGGAAATGTTGAGGTATTTTGCCCAAGTAAAAAGTAAATTTCACAATCTAACACAAAACAGCCTGGAGCCCATATGGCGTCTCCGGGATGAGAAGGTAGCTGATTCCAACTATCATTTGTAGGGTTATATTCCCAAAATTCTCCCTCGTCAAGCGGTGAATGATCCTCCCCATCTCCACTAATAATATAACCTTTTCCGTTAAATGAAAACTGAGTTCCAGCAACACGTGATTCTGAGGGGAAATTAGCTAATTGTGTCCAACTACTTGTAGAAGGATTATATCTATAAAAGTCATTAAAAATATAAACACCTGTTGATGGATTACTACCAGGACCTGTTGAGCTTCCATGACCAAATCCAACATATGCGAAATCATCAATTGAAAAATAAAANGGATGATGACGAGTGTTTCCTGGNAAATCAGGTTTTTGTGTCCAAGTATCAGTATTAATATTGTACTCCCACCAATCATTTAAATTTGAAGTATTACTACCACAACCAACAAAAACACTATTTCCTACCACAACCATTGCTGGATGATTTCTACCAGCACCTGGAAAAGAAGCNAGCTGAGACCAAGAATCGTTTGTAATATCATATTCCCACCAATTATTTGGGAAATTACCGCTTGNATCAGATCCAAATCCCATGTAAGCTTTATCATCTTTAGCAACACCATAGGCGTATCCTCTGTCTCCACCAGGGAAGTTAGCAAGCTGAGTCCACGAATCAGTATTTTTATCATACCTAAAAGTGTTATCAGTATTAGAGCCTGAAATAACAAAACCATAATTATCATATGAAAATGTAATTGGATGATGAACGCCAGTATAAGGAAACTGAGTTGCAATATTCCAATTTTGTGAAGAGGATAATANAGGAAGAATAAGAATTATGATTAATCTAGCTAGCAATTTTTTTTTTACAAATTTAAGTATTATTTATTGTTATCTAAAAAAAANCGTTTTTCATGAGATCCATCATTGAATATGTAAATCAAATATTTATTATATGATGGTTGTATAACTTTACCATAGATATCAACTATTTTTAACAGTTTCTTGTGTTTCTTAATTTCATGCTGATATGTTGGAAAACAGTTGTTACTGAAGCTTGTCCATGTGTCCCTTGCCCAATTATATTCAGCCCAAGCAATATCATCAACATCAACACAAGTTAAATTGGGATTGTTCATAGAACTAAAATACCAGAGACCGGAATTATTACCATTTTTTATGTTAATATAACTTAAGTCATTACTTCCGCAAGAAACTTCAAAAAGTTGAGAATTGTTGCTCAAATCTAATGTTGTAATCTGGTTTGTGTAGCAGAAGAGTTCGCGAAGAGAAATAAAATCCTCAATACCACTAAGATCAGAAATATTTTTATTATTGACATATAATACCGTAACAGAATCAATTGATGCTGTGTAAACATAATCGTCAATAATAGAATCAACTCCTAAATTAATTAGTGCTTGCTCAAAATTGTCGTCTGGAACATATGTAAACTGTGAGTATGAGCTTTTGACAAAAAAAATGAATATTAAGATGAATAAATTTTTCATTTATTAATTTTTTTATTCAGACTTGACCAACCACCACCATTATAAACTTGAGAATATTCTAATTTTTTTAAGATTTTTTTTGCTTTCTCACTTCTCATTCCCGAAGCACAACAAGTAATAATTGTTTTTTCTTTATCATTCAAAAAATCCAAACTTTTCTCCAATCTGTCAAGGGGTATGTTAACTGAATTTTCAATGTGACCTCTTAAGTATTCTTCGGCTGTACGTACATCAATCACAATTGCACCTTCAGAAATTTTTTTCTTAAAATCAATATTATCTTTTCTATTAAAAAGCAAAAGCAATATTATCGCAATAAGTATTATGTAAATTGATTTCACTGGACTAATATTTTTTTAGATTCAACAATATTTTCATTTGTGTAAAAATTTATAATATATGTTCCTTTTTGAAAAGATTTTGTATCAATTGTTACATTGTTAGATAAAGAACTCTCTTTAACCAATCTCCCGCTAATATCATAGATCTTAAATGAGTTTGAGGAAATATTATTTGAAGCACTTATTTCTATTAATTTATCGTCAATAATTTGAACTGAAAAATTTGATTTTAATTCACTTCCTGTATAAGAGGATGAATTGTTAGTAAAAGTAACATCTAGAATATTATCGCTAGAGTCAACATATGCTTCTGCTAGAAAGAATCTTGAATCTGGGTTATTAGTCCACCATTGATAAGAAATATCCTCTTCAAAGTCGGAAAAGGGAACCTGGTACCATCCTGTCCCATTTCCGCTTATTGTGTCAATACAGTGAACCTGAATATTAGTCGTAGAATTTCTTTCAATTTTTAATCTCAAACAATCATATAAACCCATTGGTAGTTGCATAGTTCCATACGCATCTACTAAAAACTCAGTTTCAACATCGCCACTTACACTTATTGTATCAGCAACATGAGCTGCAAATCCTGAAATTAAAGCAGCAGAAAAACCATATGTTGCCAAAATCAACTCAACAAAAGGTCCAGAAATTGAAGAATCAACAAATGTTACTGGCCCATCAATAAATGACGTACCATAGTTTAGTGGTAGAGGAAGTACAACAACTGGATCAGCAAAAACTGAATCATCAATGCCTAATAATTCTATTTTTGATGGTGTTTTATTTAAAAATATATGTTCTATACCATCATACATGCAAAGATTAGAGTTTGGATAAGAAATANCAAATGGAGTTGTGGATGGAGCGATACACTGCTGAGTNTAAGAGCCTACTATTTGAAGAGATGAGAAATCCCAAAATTGGTTTACTCCAGNGCTTCCAACATTTAGTGCAGAGTTAGGAGAGATATCATCTACTTGCTCAATAATATCTCCTACTGAGATTAAATCGTTATCTGTTATTGATATTTGAGCAAAAGAACAATGAAAGATCAAAAAAGCAATTATTGATAAATATTTTTTCATGTTTTTATTTCAAATTTAGCTTATTTTTTTTTGGTCAATCATCAATTTTTAAACTCAAAAAATAAAAACTTAATATTGCAATATGAACATTAATAAAAAAAATTTAGGATTTAAGCATGATTTATATTTTTTTGCTCGAAGAAATTTTTTGTTCTTCAAAAATATTTTTCTGGCAAGAAAAAATCATAAATTTTTATTCATACTGAGCCCTCCATACAGTGGGTCAACTCTTTTAACTCAAATCATATCTACATCTAAAAAAATTAGTTGTAATAACTATATAGCGACAATGGAAGGACAGTTATTACCAGAGCTTAGGAATCATATGTTTAATAAAGAAAGATGGGATAAAAACAATATTTATGATTGGTATAAAATTAAAAGCGTATGGATGAAGTATTGGGATCAAAGCAAACCGATACTTATGGATAAAACTACCACAAATATTATGAGATTTGATGATATTAAAAATGAGTTTGATAATACATATGCAATTTGCTTAGTTAGAAACCCCTATGCTGTTATTGAAGGAATTATGAGAAGAAACTCTAAACCGATTGAATTTGCAATTGAATTTTGTATCAAAACACTAAAATATCAAAAATGCAATATTGAAAACAATAAAAACTTAACATGTATAACCTACTCTGAACTTTGCGACAACAAAGATCAAGTGAACAAGAAAATTAAAACAATTCTTCCAGAAATAAATGACTTAGACTTCAATAAAATTTTTAGTGCACACAATTTTAAAAATAAACACTTAAAAATTACTAACCTAAATAATGAAAAAATTAGCAAACTGAAAAAAACAGATATCTCAATAATTAACAAAACCTTTTCAAAGGAAAAAGAGCTACTTGACTTTTTTAACTTCCAGATAATTAAATAAAAAAAAGGGGCCATGAGGCCCCTTTTTAATTTTAAGAACTTAATTCAGTTTTACTGTAGAATCAATTTCTTATTAATTACTCCACTGTCTGTAGTAATCTCTAAGAAGTATATTCCCTTAGTATACTTAACTAAATCAATCTCTTTGGTATACTCACCTGTGTAGTTCTCTAAACCTTCTGTGTACACAACCTCGCCAACTATGTTGA
>NHEL02000026.1:0-22726 GCA_002172655.2 Flavobacteriales bacterium TMED84
GAGTCAGAAAAACATGGGCTCACCAACAGGCTATGACCCAGTTACAGGTATTTGTAATAGTACATCAAGAACAGATAAACTACTACTTGGCTTATCATCTAATACCACTTATGAGTGGCAGATGAGAGTATGGTACTGTTCAACAGGTAATACACCATGGGTGAATGGACCAAACTTCACAACACTTGCTGATTGTCCAAATGTTGGTAACCTAGCAGTTACTACACCAAATAGTACTAAGGCAACCTTTACGTGGGATAATAGTAATGGAGCATATAGCTTTGTAAGACTACAAGGTAGAGTAGATACTCTTGGTTCATCATTCTTTAATATTGGTGGAGTAGGAGTAACATACGGAACATTTACTAAGAACAAGAACGGCTTAGTACCAGGAACTACTTATAGAGCTAAGTCTAGGACATGGTGTGATCCAAATGGAGGCGCATATAAGGCACCATCATGGACATCATTTATATTCTTCACTATGCCAGGGTCAGTCAGATTAGAGCAGAGTACAGTAATTAATGATTTGGATATCTATCCTAATCCATCAAGAGATGTGTTTAATATCAGCTTTAATACGGCTAATAAGCAAGATATAACACTTAGGATAAGAAACATCGTAGGAGAGGAGATATACACAGAGCAGCTTAAAGAGTTTGATGGAACATATACAAAAGCAATAAGCTTAGAGAATTACCCAAAGGCAGTGTACTTCTTAGAAATTAATACAACTGAGGGGACTATCAATAAAAAAATAGCTTTGCAATAACTTTTATTTTTATTTAGACTTCTTCTAAATTAATAATAATCAATTAGTTACATAATTTTTTGTCTAAATAATTATTAAGTTTGTAAAAAAAACACTATGAATATTAGCTCTGCAAATATATGTTTAAACTGTGTAAATCTTTCAGACAACTTCGAGTGTGGTCTACACAACACGGAAGTTGAAATGAATAGTTTTTGCGATGATCATCAGCATAGTATCAATTTAAGCAAAGAATCTTCTTGCTTGAACTGTGCTAGCTATCAACAAAGTGACTGTAACTATTCTGATAGGTCAGGAGAGGGAATGCTCTGTTTTGACTGGAAGAAAGCTTAGTACTTTCTAATAGTTAGTAATTTTTTAATAAGTTATTGTCTAACTACTTAAAAAAGATTTTGGTGTTACTCCGAATTTTTTCTTAAACGAAGAAATGAAGTGACTTGCATTGTTATATCCCAACTCATCACTTATCTCATTTATATTCAACTTACCATTTGTAATCATATTTTTAGCAATTTCTAATTTGTAATCAATTAAATACTGATACGCAGGTTTGCCGTAGACTTCTTTAAAGCCAATTTTTAATTTTTTTAGACTAAGTTCAACTTCATTAGATAACTTTTCTAGAGTTGGAGGAGAGGAAAAATTAGAAATTAATATTTCTTTTGCTAGTCTTATTTTTTTGAAGTATTCGCTATTGATAAAAACAGGACATTGATCTATTGAAACCTCATTATTTGAATCAAAAATTTGACTAATTAGCTCGTACAACTTCGATTTTAAGAAAAGTTTTTTTGTAGTTGATTTTTTATTATAGTTAAAAATCTGATTAAGTACAGTTTGCATTCCTATTGACATCTTATCTTCCTTATAATGTTTTTTGTTGATATTATCATTATCTAAAAATTTTATGTTGGAGGATTCAGAAGATAGCAGGTTGTGAAATCTAGAAATTGAAATCACAATGCTAATTACACTTCCTTTATTAATTATTTCAATATCTATTGGAAGTTCCCTTTCGGGGTTATATAAAGTTAAGTAATTACCTTTTTTGATTTCTAATTGATAAGAGTTGTTGTTAAACCTAAATTTTGAAATACCATCATTTACAAAATGAAACTGGATATATCCTGTAGGTCCCTCTTCATTTAAAAAAATAGAGTCTTCAGTTAGACTTTGATATTTAAGTAATATCATTTCGTTTTCTATGATACTTTTATCAAAATTTTCACTTTTTTTCATAAGAACTTTTTTTGTTATTNATATCTTTNAAAAAGATTCGCAAATCTAGGTNCTTTATTTATTAAAAATGAACTTTATTTATTATTTTTTCTGATTTTATTGGTTNTATCTTTGCGAAAAAATTTTGANANAGATGAATTTCAGACTAAANNTAANAATTGNAACNCTTTTATTGNTCAANNNCNCTTNTGCNCANAATAATTCTGTATATCTTCAACANTCTTATTCTAANCAAAGTTTTTATCATTTNGTTTATGGTGAAACTGCCAATGTTGATAACAACTCATGGGATTTAGCTTTCAGCACTGGTACTTTTAATTCTTCAATAAGAACCAATGATGGNAAGGCAGTGGAACTTTACACTTATTCTTTAACTGACACAANTGGTTGGTCTACAATTAACAATTTATCAATTAATTCATTACCAAGCCCTCAGTTTAATAGCGATACAGGTTGGTCAGTAGGAGCATTTGATGTCTACTCTTCAGCTTTTCCTGACTACGGGTGGGGTATTTACAATATGCTTACTCACAATGTTGTTGGAGATTCCTTACACATAATTAAAACAACTGATGGAATTTGGAAAAAGCTATGGATTGAGAAACTTGATGCAGGAGTATATTTTTTTAAACATGCAAATTTAGATGGGACAAACTTGATTACTCAGCAAGTTAATACTAACAACTATTCAAACAAAAAGTTTGTGTATTATGACATTGANTCAGATCAAACTTTGGATAGAGAGCCAGCAGATGACCAATGGCATTTTACATTTACAAAATATATCACCCCAGTTATGAATCAACCATATTCTGTTACTGGCGTACTTTGCAATGAAGGCATCGAAGTTGCGAAGGCGTTACAAATTAGCAGTCCGTCATCATACACTAATTTTGTGAATCACAATTTTGAGTATGAAATAAATGAGATAGGTTATGATTGGAAAACCTTCGACATGGGCTCATTTTCATATATCATTGACAACTCTAGATGCTATTTCATAAAAGATTTTGATAATAATATTTTTAGAATTTACTTCACTGAGTTTGAAGGCTCATCGACAGGAAAGATTTCTTTCAATGTTACACAAATGAATTCTTCTGTTTCTATAAATGATAAAAGTAAGTCAACTATAAATGTGTATCCAAACCCAGCCTCAGATAACGTAAATATTGTGACAAATACACTTGATTTAAATTCTCAAATAAATATTTANGATATTTCAGGTAAATTAATTTTTTCTCAAAAGATTAAGGATAATTTTTCAGTTATTAATTTACCAGTTGATACTTATAAGTCTGGAGTCTATACAATTTCTTTACTAGAGAACAAATCAATATATCACAAGAAGCTTATTGTTAAGTAAAAAATTGTTTAGAAAACTATTTTTCATAATTCTAATTTTTTCTTTTGAAAAAGTCTCTAGTCAGGTTTTAATTGCTTCTGATATCAATGGAAAAAAAATTGAATCTTGTGATATCTATTTTTACGAAAATGAGAATCTAGTTTTTTCATCTTTTACTGATTCAAATGGATTTTTAGATGTATCTACCTTACAAATGGATAAAGAATATTTATGCATNGCTAAGCACATTGGTTATTTCATGCATGAAAAAAATGTTAAATTATCAGATACTAACTTCATTTACTTAAGAGAAAAAAATTATGAATTGCAACAAGCAGTTGTTACTGGTCAAATTTTTGAAAGTGATATTTCACAATCATTTCATCGTATTAACTTGATAAATAAACACAAAATAGAAAGATTAGCAGCTGTTAATTTAAGTGATGTTNTTAAGATGGATGCCTCTTTGAGTCTTAATAATGATAATATTTTAGGCAGTAGTTTGTCTATACAAGGTCTTTCGGGACAGAATATAAAAATTCTTATAGATAATGTTCCTGTCATAGGTAGGTTAGGTGGTAATATTGATCTTGGACACATAAATCTATCTAATATCGAAAGAATTGAAATTGTTGAAGGGCCTTTATCAGTTAATTATGGAACTGACGCGTTAGCNGGAACAATTAATTTAATTAGTAGTAAAACTTTAACTCAAAATCAGAGCTTAAAGCTTTCTAGCTACTATGAATCAGTAGGAAAGTATAATATCACTTCCAATTACATGAAAAAGATTGGAATAAACAATTTTTCACTTTTAGTTGGAAGAAACTATTTCGACGGATGGTCTAAATCTGAAAAATTCACTTTTATCCCAAGAAAAAATATTGCCGATTCCTCTAGATATCAACAATGGAATCCAAAAGAACAATATTTTATAACCTTAAATGATTTTGTAAAGTTAGGTTCAGTGAAAATGACAATAAAAAATAGTTTCTTTTTTGAAGAGATAACAAACAAAGGATATCCAAGGCAACCATATTATATTAACGCATTTGATGATTTCTATAAAACTTGGAGAAATTCTACCTCTTTAAATTTTGATATTTTAAATGATGATAATAAATCAAATTTTTTAGTTTCATATGACACTTATAAAAGAAGAAAAAACACCTTTTATGTTGACTTAACAACTCTTAATCAAAGAATAGTCAATGACCAGTCTATGCAAGATACTATTGGTTTCAGCAATTTTTTCAATAGAGCTTCTATAGCATCAAAAAAAAATAAAAACTTCAAATACGAAATAGGATATAATTTAAACATGGAAGTTGCAAGTGGCAGAAGAATTACTGGAGGAGAAAATAATTTAAGTGATTTCGCTTTTTTCTCTAATTTAGATATTAATATCAAGGATTACTTAAGAATTAAGCCAGGAATTAGATATTCATATAATTCCAAATATGATGTACCTCTGATACCATCAATCAATCTACTTTCAGAAATTAATGACGTTAAATTAAGACTTTCCTTAGCAAAAGGCTTCAGGTCACCAACATTAAAGGAGTTGTATTTCGAGTTTGTTGATATCAATCATAATATTATGGGAAATCAAAATTTAGAATCAGAAATATCTGATCATATTAGCTATGAAATAAGTAAAAATATAAATAACAATTCAGCAAATACGACCGTTTCAATTTTTACTTATTATAACGATATAAAAAACTTAATTACTCTTGCTGAAAATGGGAATTTATATACATATGTGAATGTTGGTAGATATAAAACCAGAGGAGGATCCTTTAAATTAAACTTTAAAAAAGATTTACTAACAATTGATAACAAATTGAACTTAAGTGGAATTAATAGTAGTGTTGATGCAAATGATATTTATTATTACTCTGTTGATAACAGTTCTTTTGTTACATTTTTCTCAGAAATGATTGACTCTGAAATAATTTTATCATTTTCTTTAAGAGGAAAGTCAAAATTTTTAACTCTAAATTCCGATGATGAAATTGTTGAAAACAAAAGAGATTCTTATCAGTTACTTGATTTGAGTTTTTTAAAAAAATATTATGAAAATAAACTCAAAATTATTTTAGGTTTCAAAAACATTTTCAATGTTACTGACGTTGGAATGTCTAATAATTCACAAGGATTTCATCAACAAAGTGAAAGTATGTCCATTTCATATGGCAGATCTTTTTTTGTTTCTCTTAACTATAGGTTTTTATGAAACGTATTCTGTATATAATTCTAATTTTTAGTGCTTGCGATCCAGGCGAGATTCCAATAAATCCACCTACTTCAGAGTTGTTAATTGAAACAATACCTTTAGATCCTAATTATCAAAATCAAGTTTTTTATGATTTGAGTCAATCAAGTATTTCATCTATGAATATTAAGTCTGAGTGGGATATAGGCATTTTGCTAGATTCTAATTTTAAAATAATTTTAAATTCGGCTAACTTTTCCAAAGTATGGGTAACTGATTATAATTTTAATGACAGTGTTGATATTGCAAATGCACAGTGGAGTTGGGATGCTACAAGCGGAAATCGTGATAGCTTAGCCTTTCAATCAATTGACACCTCAAAAGTATATATTCTTGATAGAGGACTAAATATAAACGGAAGTTCGATGGGAATATATAAAGTTCAATTTTTAGAACTTAACACCTCATTTTTTAGAGTTAAGACTTCGCAAATAGAGTTATTCAATGATACAATTTTAGATATCACTCTGGACCAAAATAAGTTATTTACTTCATTTTCTTTTAGCTCATTAAAGGTTGTAAATATCTCACCAGAAATTAATAACTGGGATTTATTATTTACCCAATACACAAGGCTATTTACAAATCCTCAGATAGAGTATCTAGTGACTGGTGTATTAATTAATGATAAAACAACTCAAGTAGCTGTAGATACCATTAACGATTTTAATCAAATTAACTATTCAAGTTTATCTGACTATCAATTTTTATCCAAAAGAGATATAATTGGATATAATTGGAAACAATTTAATTTTGAAACTAATCTTTACTCAGTAAAAAATAATATCAATTTTGTTATTAGAGACTTTGAAGGAAAATACTATAAAATGAGATTCATCGATTTTTACAACAGTCAGGGCTTGAAAGGATACCCAAAATTCGAGTTGGAGGAATTAATTCCCTAGTAAATTATTCTTAATACTTAAATCTTTACCACCAATAATCTTAGTGTCACTATCAAATACACTTATTTCTATTTAGAATAAATAAAATAAATTATAAATAGTTTAGAACTATTCTAAATTAACTATAAATTTGCTGTCAAAAACATAATGAAAAAAATAATATACTTTCTAATCTTTACAATATCATTTCCTTCAATTTTAATGGCGCAAGGTGGAAAACCACATGTTAAAATATTTTCGAATTTTAACTACGATATTTCAAATAATAATTCTGATAATTACAAAGCATTCGAGATTAAGAGATCCTATCTTGGTTATTCATATAATTTTGATGAAAGCTTTTCAACTAAAGTAACTTTTAATGTTGGGAAAAATAGTGCTGGTAGTTCATACACTGCATTTCTAAAAATTGCTTCCTTAACATGGAAGGCTAATGATAATACCACTTTAAATTTTGGTATGATTCCCACTAAAAATTTTAAGTTTATGGAAAATGCTTGGGGGAAAAGATATATATATAAATCATTACAAGAAGAAAATAAATGGGCTAATGACGAAGATTTAGGATTGACATTAGATTATAAATTAAGCGATAACCTTTCTTTAGACTTTCAAGTACTAAACGGGGAAGGTTATAAGAACTTACAAAGTGCAGATGGATTAATGAGAAGTGGAGCAGGATTAATTTATAAGCAAGGAAATTACTCATTAAGAGCTTCAACTGATTATTTTCCATCTGAATTTGATTCATTGGATGATCAAGTGATTACTACACTTGCTGGTGTTATGAAAATGAATTCGGTAACTATTGGTGGTGAATATAATATAATGGACAATACAGGCAATATCTTAGATAACACTAAAATTGGTATTTCAATTTATGGAAATTATAAAATAGATGATAACTTATCTCTTTTCGGTAGATATGATAAAATAACATCTGAGGACGCCGAAGAAAATAAGTGGGATAGATCTAATGATGGTAAACTAACTATTGTTGGTGTAGAAAGAAAAATGACTAAGGGTGTCACACTTTCATTAAACGTGCAAACATCGAAAGATGGTCAAAGAAATTCAGAAGAGTCAAGTATATTTTACTTGAACATTGAATGTAAATTTTAATTTTTATTCAAATTTGAAATAGCAAGTAATGTTACACATGTTTTGCTTAACTTTAGAAATAAATATTTCACATTGATTGGTGACTCAGTAATTATTTTTGACGTAGATTGTCTTCTTTGTAATCAATTTGTTCAAATTGTGTCACTCATTAATAAAAAAGATAATATTTACTTTACAAAACTATCTGGAAAAACAGCAAATGATATACTAAAAAATAATAAAAATCTAGTAGATATTGACTCAATCATTTTTTATTTTAATGGCAATACTTATATAAAATCTGATGCAGTAATCCGTATTTCAAAGAGTTTAGGTTTCCCTTATAATTTGATGTCTATTTTTAAGATTGTCCCAAGAAGCATTAGGGACATTTTTTATGATTTTATTGCAAGAAATAGATATAAATTCTTTGGAAAAGCAAATAAGTGCTTAATTTCAAAAAATATTATCGAATAAAATTAAACTGAAAATTAAATATTTTTTAATCTGTTTTCTAAAATTTTAATTTTCTCCATTGTATCATTTTCCTTTTTTCTTTCCATATCTATAACTTTTGCAGGTGCATTAGATACAAATTTATTATTGTCAAGCTTTTTCTTAATGGAAATCAAAAATTTATTTAGGTGATCAAGTTCTTTCAGAATTTTTATTTTTTCACCCTCAATGTCAATATTTCCGTCGTATGGGATATAAAATTCATTAGAATCGCAAATAAATGAAAAACATTTTTCATCTTTTGTATTAGAAAAATTTATCGACTTTAAGTTACTTAGCTTTTTTACCACTTCCTCATCAAATGAAATTTTTTTGGCTGAAAATAAATCAAGCTTATTAGAGCTGGATATATTATTTTTTGAGCGAATATTTCTAATTGAAGTTATAATATTCATTGAAATTGAAAAATTTAAATCAAGATTCAAATCAAATTCTTTTAGTTCAGGCCAATTTGAAACAATTAAGTCATTTTCATTATTATCTTTTAAATCATTGCATATTTCTTCACTAATAAATGGCATAAAAGGGTGAATAATTTTTAGAAGCTTTTTAAGGAAATATTTAGTTTTTTCGTATGTTTCTTTGTCAAGATCCTCTCCAAATGACGGTTTAATTATTTCAAGATACCAAGAGCAAAAATCATCCCAAATTAGTTTATATGTTATCATTAATGATTCAGAGATTCTAAATTGATCAAATGATTTATTAATCTGTTCTAACTTTAGATTAATCCTATTTTCAAACCATAAAATAGCAGATTTACAGTGAGGTTTTTGATTTATTTTTTGGTCAATATTTAATGATTTAATTAATCTGTAGGAATTCCAAATTTTATTTGCAAAGTTTCTTCCTTGTTCGCATAGTGACTCATCAAAAGGTAAGTCATTTCCTGCAGGTGAGCATAATAGCATTCCAACTCTAACACCATCTGCACTATATTTTTCAATTAATTGGATAGGATCAGGTGAGTTTCCTAATGATTTGCTCATTTTTCTTCCTATTTTATCTCTTACTATGCCAGTTAAGTAAACATTTTTAAAAGGGGGTTGGTCACAATACTCATATCCAGATATAATCATTCTGGCTACCCAAAAAAATAAAATTTCTGGTGCAGTAACTAAATCATTAGTTGGATAGTAGTATTTGAACTCAGCATTCTCAGGCTTATTTATTCCATCAAAAACTGAAATTGGCCAAATCCATGATGAAAACCATGTGTCTAATACATCCTCATCTTGATGAATTTCTTCAAATTTTATATTTGGATTAATCTCTTTTATTTTCTTGTAAGCATCTTTATCTGATTTTGCAACAACATAATTATTTCCATCGTAATAATAAACAGGTATTCTATGACCCCACCATAATTGTCTGGAAAGACACCAGTCCTTAATATTGCTCATCCAGTGCTTATAAGTATTGATAAATTTTTGAGGATGAAACTTTATATTTCCGTTTATAACATTGTCTAAAGCAGGTTTTGAAATTTTATCCATTTTCAAAAACCATTGCATAGATAATTTAGGTTCAATTATCGAATTAGTTCTTTCAGAAAAACCAACCTTATTTTTGTGATTTTCAATTTTAACTAAATGATTACCTTGTTTTAGCTCTTCCACAATTAATTCTCTTGCTTTAAATCTATCTGTTCCTACAAATAATTTTGCTTTTTCATTTAGTGTGCCATCATTATTTAGTATGTCTATAGTTTCTAGCTTATGTCTATATCCAATCTCATAATCATTAATATCATGTGCAGGTGTAATTTTTAAAGCTCCTGTTCCAAATTCCATATCTACATATTCGTCAGAAATAATTGGTATTTTTCTATTTATTAATGGAACATACACATCTTTACCAACAAGATTGCTGTATCTTTTGTCTTTTGGATTTACACAAATTGCTGTATCTCCAAGTATAGTCTCCGGTCGTGTGGTTGCTATAATTACCTTTTCATTTTCATTCTCAATTTGATATGAAATATGAAAAAGTTTAGAATCAATTTCTTTGTATAAAACTTCTTCATCTGAAACAGCAGTTTGTGCCTCAGAATCCCAATTTACCATTCTAACTCCCTTATAAACTAGTCCCTTTTCATGCAAATCAATAAATACTTTTTTTACTGATTCACTTAAATCATGGTCCATGGTGAACTTAGTTCTCTCCCAATCGCATGATGCTCCGAGTTTTTTAAGTTGCTCTAGTATTATTCCTCCATGATGCTCTTTCCATTTCCAAGCATGCTCTAAAAACTCTGTTCTACTTAGATCTTCTTTTCTAATTCCTTTGTCTGATAAACTTTTAACAACTTTTGCTTCTGTAGCAATTGATGCATGGTCAGTACCCGGGACCCAACATGCATTATAGCCTTGCATCCTTGCTTTCCTCACTAATATATCTTGAATGGTGTTATTTAACATATGTCCCATATGTAAAATGCCTGTTACATTTGGTGGCGGAATTACTATGGTATATGGTTTTTTATCATTTGGTTGTGATGCAAAGTATCGCTTTTTTAGCCAGTAGTCATACCATTTTTTTTCGGTTTCAGAAGGGTTATATGTTTTCGATACTTTCATTTTTGCTAAATTAAAATAATGGAAACAATTTTTATGTTTAACAATAACTTATTTTACGATTAAAAAAGAAGAAAAAAATATTTTTACCAAAAAATAAATTACTAATTTTGACGTTATAAAAACAAAAAAATGAGAGTAACTGCATTAATTTTATCTTTTCTTTTTTCATTTTCTTCATATTCACAAAGCGATGTTGTAGGTGTTCAAGAAAAAAACAATCAAGTAAGTACATCAAATGCAACGATTGACTTTGAGTCGAAAGTTGTTGATTATGGAACAATCGCTCATGGCTCTGATGGAAACAGGGAATTTACATTTACGAACAATGGGAGTGAACCCTTAATTATAAAAAATGCAAGAGCTTCCTGTGGTTGTACTGTTCCTGATTGGCCAAAAGAACCTATTATGCCTGGTACAACTGAAAAGATTAAAGTTAACTATGCTACTAACAGGGTTGGAAAGTTTACAAAAAATATTACTCTAACTACAAATGTTGATAAAAAGCCAGTGATCTTAACAATCAAAGGAGAGGTTAGTCCACCTCCAAATAAAGAAAAGACTGTACCTACAAAAAACACCGAAGGATCTCCTAGAGAATAATTCAATGACCAGTATTTCAAAAAAGGGCTTAGCCATGACTGAGTCTCCAATAAGAAAACTTGTGCCTTTTGCAGAGAAAGCAAAAAAAAATGGTATAAATGTATTTCATCTAAACATTGGTCAGCCTGATATTAATTCACCAGATGTAGCATTAGAAGCAATTAATAACTTTAACAAAAAAGTAGTTGAGTATAGTCATTCAGCTGGATTTGAAAGTTATAGAAAGCAACTTGTTAAATATTACGAATCAAAAAATATTTCATTATCACATGAAGATTTATTAATCACTACAGGAGGTTCTGAAGCTTTATTTTTTGCAATGAGTTCTTGCTTAGATATAGATGAAGAAGTTATAATTCCAGAACCCTTTTATGCTAATTACAGCGGATTTGCTAAATCCGCAAATGTCAAAGTTAGACCAATAAGTACTTCAATAAAAAACGGATTTAAATTACCTCCAGTTAAAGAGTTTGAAAAATTAATTAATGCTAATACAAAAGCTATTCTAATATGTAACCCAGNAAATCCCACTGGATATTTATATANCGAGGAGGAGTTAAATCAACTCAAAGAAATAGTGGTGAAATACAACCTTTTTTTAATTGTTGATGAAGTTTACAGAGAATTTACATACGATGGACTAAAACACACTTCAATACTAAATATTGAAGGTTTGGAAAAGAATGCTATTGTTATTGATTCAACATCTAAAAGATACAGTATGTGTGGTATTAGAATTGGTTGTTTAGTTTCCAGAAATAATGATGTAATTTCAACATCTTTAAAGTTTGCTCAAGCTAGATTGTCTCCACCTACTTTTGGTCAGATTGCTGCTCAAGCAGCTTTAAAAACACCAAAAGATTATTTTGATAATGTAATTGCTGAATATGTTTCAAGACGGGATTTGCTTGTTAGAAAAATGAATGAAATAGAAGGTGTTATTTGTCCAAAACCTNGTGGTGCGTTTTANGCAATTGCTGAGTTGCCTGTTGATGATGCNGAAAATTTTTGTCAGTGGATGCTAGAAAAATTNAGCCANGNGGGCAATACTGTTATGCTAGCTCCTGCAGCAGGTTTTTATTCAAACCAAGCCATAGGAAAAAGGCAAGTAAGGATTGCATATGTTTTAAAGCGTGACCTTATTAGCAAGGCAGTAGATTGCATTAAGTATGCACTTGAAATTTATCCAAATAAATTGTAGTCTAATTTTCTAGTTCTGGGTCTTTAGTCTGATCNTTCTCTTGAGATTTATGACCCCAATTAATCATGTAAATTAACCCCCATATGTACATGCTGAAAATNACAAATCCAATAATAAACATTGAGGTATTCATCATCTTCTTCTACTTTTTTTGTTTAAGTCACTTCTTCTTTGCCTAATTGCTATAGCAAACAATAGAATTGTACCTGGCCAGTGAGCAGAGTATTGAGCTTCCTCAGTGTATCCTATTAATCCTAAACTAACAGAATATAAGAGACATATAAAAGCCAAAATTATTGGGTAATAAATGGTGAGAAATTTTGGTAATTTATTCATTTTGTATAACTTGTTTGATACAAAGTTATGCAAAAAAAATTAAAAATCAATAGATTAAATACTTTGATCTTATTTTTTTGAAATTTTTGAGCTCATTCTTCCAACTATTTTTAATTTCATCTTCATCTAATCCGATTTCAATTTGATTTCTAAGCTTGTTGTTTCCTGCAAGTTTATCAAAAAAATTGTTAAAGAAAACCTCTTTATTTTCTGTTTGATTAAATGAACTTATTAGCCAACCGAGATCAATGTGATTTAAGTTTGGATAATTCTCCAAATTTTCTCCTTTACAAACTTTGTTCTCATGCTTTGGAAATTTACTTCCTAGTCCACTAACAGGAACGAAAGAATAATCATATATGTTTAAGTATGGTGATCCAAATTGTTGAAATGGTTTATCAGTTCCTCTGCCAACGCTAACATTAGTGCCTTCAAACAAGCATAAGGATGGATATAAGTTTATTGATTTAGCATTTGGAAGATTTGGTGATGGTTTAATAGGTAATTCATACAATTGATACCTATTATAATTGACCATTTTAATAACTTCTAAATNACATAAATCATTTATCCATTTTTCACCATTTATCATTGTCGCATATTCTCCTATTGTCATTGCATATACTATTGGTACTGGATGAAGTCCAACAAAAGATTTGAAATTGGTGTCTAAAATTGGACCATCAATATAGTGTCCGTTTGGGTTTGGTCTATCTAAAACTAAAACTTGAATATCATTTTCAGCGCAAGCCTCTAAAACATAATGAAGTGTTGATAAGTANGTATAGAACCTAACTCCGACATCTTGTAAATCAAAAACAAGAACATCAATATTTTTCATATCATCTTTGGACGGCTTTTTATTTTTACCATAAAGAGATATTATTGGAATTCCAGTTGTTGCCTCATATCTATTTGGAATATACTTTCCTGCATCTTTATCACCTTTAAATCCATGTTCAGGTGAGAAAATTTTTGTAATNTTTATATTTAGTTTAGTGAGAGAATCAACTAGATGAGTTTGACCTATTATTGAAGATTGATTTGCAACAATACCGACNTTTTTATTTGAAATTTTTTTGATATATATATTGGTTTGATCAGCTCCAGAAATCAATTTTGGTTCCTTCTTACAGCTGACAAAAACAATAAGAAAAAATAAATAGACTATTTTAGCTGAGTTACTTAATATGAACTTACCTTTATACATAGCATATAAATTACTTAGGTCTCAAAAAATATTAAGTAAAAATACAAAACCTGCAATCAAAATAGGAATTGTAGCCATTTCCCTTTCTGTAATAATTATGATGTTATCTATTTTTATTCTTTCTGGTTTTAAAGAAACAATAAAAAATGAGGTAATTGGCTTCAATTCTCACTTAAAAATTGAAAAATATAATTTGTCAAATGATAAAAATATGTTTCTGTATAAAGATTCAGTCCTTTCACAGATTAAAAAAATTGAGGGTATAAATAAAATATTTCCTTATGTAAAGAAAACATCAATTTTAAAATATAATAATCTAACTCACCCAGTTTTAGTCAATGGGTTTGATAAGGTTTATAACTCAAATTTTTTTTCTAGTCATCTGATTAAAGGAAGTTTACCTGATTTAGGTTCAGAAAAAGAAAATAATCAAATCCTAATTTCGAAAATAATGTCTGATAAACTTAAAATAAGTGTAGGGGATGATTTGATTTCTTATTTTTTTGATAAAAAAACAAGATTAAGAAAATTTAAAGTTTGTGGAATTTATGAAACCACGATGATTGAGTTTGATGAATACTATTGCATAATTGACATAAGAACACTGCAAAGATTAAATAATTGGACCCAAAATAAAGTTGGAGGATTAGAAATCTATTTAAAAGATAACAATAGTACTCTTGAGTTAACTGAAAAAATAAATGAGGAAATATCATTTGATCTTTTAGCATCAAACTTTTATGATAATTTCCCACAAATATTCAGTTGGCTAGAACTACAAAATATTAATGTTAGAATAATAATAATATTGATGGTTATTATCGGTCTTGTCAATATAGTTACTATCATGTTTGTTATATTGGCAACTAAAAAGACATTTTATCAGATAACAAAGTCGATTGGTTTTTCAAATCAAGTTCTTAGAAAGGTTTTTCAATATCATACCACTTTTATATTGACATATGGACTATTAATTGGAAACATAGTAGCATTATTAGTTTCAATTATTCAAAAAAAATTCAAGTTAATTAAACTAGATCCAACTGTATATTTTATGGAATATGTACCAATAAAAATAAATTTTATAGATGTTGCTTTATTAAATCTTTCTGCTATTGTTCTATCTCTTTTTGTTCTATACTTACCAACAATTTACATTGGTAAAGTCTCAAAAGTTAAACAATGAGGTTTGTTAAGTTTTAATAGCTTTGTGTATGCTATACCATAAAAATATTTTAGAGACAATCGGCGATACACCTCTTGTCAAATTAAATAAAGTTATTTCTACTAGTGCAATGGTTTTAGCAAAAATAGAAAGCTTTAACCCCGGTCACTCAACCAAAGATAGAATGGCATTAAAAATGATTGAAGATGCTGAAAAAAAAGGCATACTTAAGAAAGGTGGTACAGTTATTGAAGCTACATCAGGAAACACTGGTATGGGACTTGCTCTTGCTTGCATAAATAAAGGATACAATCTTGTATGTACGACGTCTGACAAGCAGTCAAAAGAAAAAATAGATATTTTAAAAGCCATGGGTGCTAAGGTTTATGTATGTCCAACTGATGTTCATCCAGATGACCCAAAGTCTTATTACTCAGTTGCTAAAAGACTTAATGTAGAAATACCTAATTCTTTTTATCCTAACCAATATGATAACTTATCAAACTCCAAGGCACATTATGAAACAACGGGCCCTGAAATTTGGAAGCAGACTAATGGTCAAATTACTCATTTTGTAGTTGGTGTTGGAACTGGTGGAACTATCTCTGGAATTGCTAAATTTCTTAAAGAACAAAAAACCAGTATTAAAATATGGGGTGTTGATACGTATGGTTCAGTATTTAAAAAATTTCATGAGACTGGTAAGTTTGATGAAAGTGAGATATATCCATATTTAACAGAAGGCATTGGAGAAGATATTATACCAGCTAATGTTAATTTTAATCTAATCGATCACTTTGAAAAGGTTTCTGATAAAGATGGTGCACTATACACTAGGAGACTAGCAAAAGAGGAAGGGATTTTTGCTGGATATTCAGCAGGCAGTGCAATAGCTGCAATTAATCAATTAAAAGGGCAACTTACTCGAAATGATGTGGTCGTTGTCTTGCTACACGATCATGGTAGTCGCTACGTAGCAAAAATTTTCAATGATGATTGGATGAAAAAACAAAATTTTATTTAGTTTTTCCACAATATTAGTTATTAACTTTTGTAACTATTGTAAAGTAATTTAAATTTAATTACGATTCGTTTTTTAAATTTAATTCCAAATATGTACTTAATTTTTGATACAGAGACAACTGGACTCCCAAATAATTGGAAAGCTCCATTAACTGATTTTGATAATTGGCCAAGACTGGTCCAATTGGCATGGCAATTACATGATATAAAAGGAAATCTTATTGAAAAAAACAATTTGATTATTAAGCCTGATAATTTTGATATTCCATACAACTCAACTAAAATACATGGAATTACAAATGAAATAGCTCAGAAAAAGGGTTTAGATATAGATAATGTTCTTGAAGAATTCATACAGACTCTTGAAAAAACAAATATACTCGTTGGTCATAATGTAGAGTTTGATAATAATATAGTAGGATGTGAATTTCTAAGAAAAAATCTTCCTAATTATTTACAATCAAAGCCTACACTTGACACAAAAATTGTTTCTACTCAGTATTGTGAAATTCCTGGAGGTCGAGGAGGAGGATATAAGTGGCCCTCATTGGCAGAACTTCATTTTAAATTATTTGAATCTGACTTTGATGGTGCTCACGATGCATCTTATGACGTAGATGCAACAGCTAGATGTTTTTTTGAGTTAATCAAAAGGGAGGTAGTACCTCACTCAAACATCGGTATGGACTTTAATACATTTAGTGATTTTAAATCTAATTCCAAATCTTTTTTACCTGAAAAAAAACTCGTTTTTAGAGAACAACAGGAATATCCAACCGAAGTTATTTCCAATACAGTTGAATCTGTTAGTCAAATCTCATCAGATATTAAGTTTTCTCATTTACATTTACATTCAAAATTTTCAATTTTACAAGCAACATGTGAACTAGATGATATTATCGACAAGGCAATAGAGTATGAAATGCCAGCCTTGGCTCTAACGGATTATTTAAATATGTTTGGTTCATTTAATTTTGTTAATAAGGTATTAAATCATGAAATTAATAAAGGTTTAGATTTAGATAATTTAAAGCTAAAGCCAATTATTGGTTGTGAATTTAATATTTGTATTGATTCAACAAATAAATCTAACAGAGATAACGGATATAAATTACCAGTTCTTGCTAAGAATTATGAGGGTTATTTAAATCTCAGCAAACTTAGTTCATACTCTTATCAAAATGGGTTTTATTATGTTCCAAGAATTGATAAGAACATATTAATAGAAAATAAGGAAAATTTAATTGTATTTAGCGGAAGCCTAAGTGGACCTATCTCTCAGATTTTATTAGAAAAGGGAGAGTCAGAAGCAAGAAAAGAAATTCAATGGTGGTATAATAATTTCAAAGATGATTTTTATCTTGAGATTAATAAACATGCAGTAGCTGATGAAGAATTTGTTAATTCTCATCTCATCAATTTTTCTAAAGAATTTCAAATTAAATTAATTGCTACAAATAATGTTTTTTACACAAAATCTGATGATGCAACCGCACATGATATTTTGCTTTGTGTTAAGGATGGAGAACTTAAGCAAACACCCAAAGGAAAGGGAAGAGGATATAGATATGGAATGGAAAATGATCAATATTATTTTAAGTCAACTCAGGAAATGCTCAATATTTTTTGTGAAGTTCCAGATGCTGTTTCAAATACAAATGAAGTTGTAAATAAGATTGATGCTTATAAATTAAAAAGAGAGGTTAATCTTCCTTCGTTTAACGTGCCAAAACCTTTTACTGACAGCGGAGATTTAAACGGTCTTGAATCTCAAAATAAATTCCTGAGACACCTTTGTTTTGAAGGTGCAAAAAAAAGATATGTTGATATAACTCAAGATATTGAAGAGAGAATTAACTTTGAATTAAAGGTGATTGAAAAATCAGGATATCCTGGTTATTTTTTAATTGTACAAGACTTTATTAATAAAGCAAGAGAAATTGGTGTTTCTGTTGGACCTGGTAGAGGGTCTGCTGCAGGCTCTGTTGTTGCTTACTGTATAGGAATTACTGATATTGACCCTATACAATATGATCTTCTATTCGAGAGATTTTTAAATCCTGATAGAATATCACTTCCAGATATTGATATAGATTTTGATGATGAGGGTAGAAATAAAATTATTGATTGGGTAGTTTCGAAATATGGTCATGAAAATGTTGCTCAAATTGTTACTTACGGTAAAATGGCTGCCAAATCTTCAATTCGTGACACAGCTCGAGTTCTTAATCTCCCACTTAACGAAGCAGATAGGATTGCAAAACTTGTTCCAGATTTAACATCTCTTTCAGAAATTTTTAGTTTGGAAAAAAATGAGCTAAAAAAAAGATTTACAGGTGATCAACTCAAGAACGTTAATGAACTTATATCCATCTCTAAAGGAGACGATCTTACATCTCAAACTATAAATAACGCAATTAAAGTTGAGGGTTCGTTAAGGAATATAGGTACTCACGCATGTGGAATCATAATAACATCTGATAATCTTGTTGATAGCATACCAGTTTTAACATCAAAAGATTCTGATCTTTTAGTCACACAGTACGATAATAGTGCTGTTGAAAATGCTGGTTTATTAAAAATGGATTTTCTTGGTTTAAAAAATTTAACGATTATAAAAGATTGTTTGAAAATAATAAAGCATTTACATCAAAAAGATATTGACATTAGAAACATAGAATTGAACGATAGTCTTACATTTGAAATTTTTAAAAACGGAAATACAATAGGAATTTTTCAATTTTCATCAGATGGAATGAGATCACATTTAAAAAATCTTAAACCTGATAAGTTTGATGACTTAATAGCTATGAATGCTCTTTATCGTCCGGGACCTATGGAATATATTCCAAATTTTATAAAAAGAAAACATGGCAAAGAAGAAATAAGCTATGATTTGCCAGAAATGGAGGAGTATTTATCCCAAACTTACGGCATAACAGTTTATCAAGAGCAAGTTATGTTACTATCACAGAAACTTGCTAATTTCACAAGAGGAGAAGCAGATAGCTTGAGAAAGGGTATGGGAAAAAAAATAAAATCCGTTATTGATGAGTTAAAACCAAAATTTGTAAATGGGTGTAAGAAAAATGGTTATGATGAGACTGTTGTAGAAAAAATTTGGTCTGATTGGGAAAAATTTGCATCATATGCTTTTAATAAATCACATTCAACATGCTATGCTTTGATAGCATATCAAACAGCTTTTCTTAAAGCACACTATCCAGCTGAGTTAATGGCGTCAATCCTCGCTAATCATATGAGAGACATAAAAGATATTACACTTTATATGGAAGAATGTAAAAAAATGAAAATTAAAGTATTATGTCCTGATGTTAATGAGAGTTTCTACAAATTTGCAGTAAATAAAAAATCTGAAATAAGGTTTGGTCTTGGGGCAATTAAAGGAGTTGGAGAAAGTGCTGTTAATTCGATAGTTGAAGAAAGAAAGCTAAATGGTATATACAAGAGCTTTTCAGATTTTGTTAAAAGAGTAGACCTAAGATCTTGTAATAAAAGAACGATTGAATCTCTTGTGCTTTCTGGTGGATTTGATTCATTTGAAATTGATAGGTCTAGGTACTTGCATGTCGAAGATGGACAATCATATATTGAAAAAATGATAAAATTTGGAAATAAGATTCAACAAGATAAATCATCTACTCAAATAGACATATTTGGAGGTTCACAAGAAATAGAACTAGAATCTCCAAAAGCTCCGATTTGCGAAAAATGGAAAACAATGGAGTTTCTTTCAAAAGAAAAAGATGTTGTTGGTATCTATTTATCTGCACATCCACTTGATGATTTTCTTTTTGAATCAAGTAATTTCTCAAATTCTACTATAAGAGACATAAAACTTATTGAAAAAAATAAAAGTAGAGATCTTTTTTTTAGCTGTGTAATTGTTGGTGTAGAGCATAGAGAATCAAAAAATGGAAAAAAATATGCAGTAGTACAAGTTGAAGATTATACTGATTCTCACAAACTTTATTTCTTTGGTGAGGACTATACAAAATATTATTCTTTCCTAAATATAGGATGGGCAGTATTGATTTCTGGAAAAATAAAGAAGAAGTTTTATAATGATGAATTAGAACTTAAGATAAACAATATGAAGCTATTGTCAGAAATTGTTGATAGTGAAGTTAGAAATCTTTTAATTTCAGTTGATGTCAAAGATATCACTAAAAGCTTAGTTGATGAAATTGAGAGTGTAATTAACGAAACAAAAGGTAAACATACTGTGACATTTAATTTGATCGATAAACAAAACAATTATAATGTAAATCTATTTTCAAGAAAGGCAAGAGTAAGCTTAGATAGAAATTTTTTTAAAAACATTTCAAATATTAATGCCTTGTCACTAGAGATTAAATCAGAATAAATTAATAAATTTGTGATAAATTAAAAATTATGGCACTAGAAATTAATGATGCAAATTTTCAAAGTTTAGTAAAGGATTCTGACAAGCCGGTGCTTGTAGATTTTTGGGCTCCTTGGTGCGGGCCTTGTAGGACAATAGCACCAATAATTGATGAGCTTCATTCAGAGATGGAAGGTAAAGCTGTTGTGGGTAAAGTTAATGTTGACGAGAATACAGAAGTCCCTGTTGAGTATGGTATAAGAAATATCCCTACTTTACTTATTTTTAAAAATGGTGAAGTTGTTGATAAAGTTGTAGGTGTTGTTCCTAAACAACAACTTATTGATAAGCTTGAATCTTACGCTTAAAAAATTATATGATTGATAATCCTAACAAGTTTGATATTATCAAACTTGATTTAGTAGCTAAAACTGCTGTTGAAGGATTTCTAACTGGATTACACTCTAGTCCTTTTCATGGTTTTTCTGTTGAATTTGCTGAACACAAGTTCTACAACACAGGTGATGATATTAAGAATATTGATTGGAAACTTTTTGCAAGGACAGAAAAGCTATACGTAAAAAAATATCAAGAGGAGACTAATTTAAGATGTCATTTTCTTATAGACACCTCATCTTCTATGTTTTACTCCAAGAATGAATTAGATAAAACCAAAAGCAAAATTTATTACTCTATACTTTCATCTCTATCTCTTATGAATTTATTGAATAGACAAAGAGATGCTGTCGGATTAAGTTTATTTTCTCAAAATCTAGATTTCTTTTTGAAGCCATCACTTGGTACAAAACAAAAAAGAATTATTTTGACTGAATTTGATAAATTAATTAATGATTTTTCTGTTGAAAGATCCAAAAAAACTGATTTAATTAAATCAATAAATTTGGTTTCTGAGAGAATAAAAAAGAGATCACTTATAATAATTTTTACTGATTTATTAAATTATCAGCAAAATCTAAATGATTTTTTTTCTTCTATTAATAATTTAAAATTTAAAAAGCATGAGGTAATAATTTTTAGAACTTTAGAAAAAGATACTGAAATGAATTTTGACTTTCCAAATAAAAAGTACAGTTTTAAGGATATGGAATCATTAGACGAGATTTTAATAGACTCTACTGAAATAAGAAATGACTATGTAAATGAAATGAATATTTATTCTGATCAAATTAAACTTGGATGTTTGAAGTATAAAATTGATCTCTTTGATATTGATATAAATGAAGATTTAAAAAACGTTCTAAATTCCTATCTGCTAAAAAGAAAAAAAATGTTGTAATGAATGAAAAAGAAATTATATTTGCAACATATTAAGATGGTCTGGTAGTTCAGTTGGTTAGAATACATGCCTGTCACGCATGGGGTCGCGGGTTCGAGTCCCGTCCAGACCGCAACAATAAAAGCTAAACCCTTATAATTCAATAGATTATGAGGGTTTTTTATTTTATTTAGGAAGGTTTTTAGGAAGGTTTTTTTGTGTAGGATTCTAAATCTTTTATTATTCTAAATTTTCACAAGTATTTAAGTTTTTATTATAAAGAACTTTATTGGTACATGATATCAGTAATAAATTAGATAAAATAATTATCATTAATAATTTTTTCATTTTACACTATATTCTTTTTAAACTTAACAATTTTTACTATAACTCTACAAATTTGAATTCTTCTTAACTATGTACTGAACTTATGCTATTAATACTTATAAAAATATATAATTTTTAAATGAAATAAATATAAATTTAAACAAGTCATTCTTCAATCAAAACTTTTGCTAATAGCATGTATCATAGAATTTTTCAAAATTCTTAATTATTAAAACATTGATTAAATTTTATGTATTACATTTGTATAAATTAAATGTACGGTGATGGAATTGGCAGACATACCCTCCTGTCTCGGGGGTGTAGAAAATGGAATAAACTAAAAAATATTTTGAGGGTTGACCACTAAGTCTTGCAAGGCGTTTTTTGTTTTTTAGCTAACCACTACGTGGAGGTTCGAATCCTTCCCGAACAGCAGTATTTTATTAAGTATAAAAACCTATAAACACAAATTTGATATAAAATTTTA
>NHEL02000003.1:0-26491 GCA_002172655.2 Flavobacteriales bacterium TMED84
TCTGACTGATTGTCTAAATATCCAACGACATTCCGACCAGTAATCTCCTTAGCACCTATGTTTGTGTGTGGGTTAGCATTAATTTTTGCTGTAAATTCTTGAAAGAATCCCTTAGAACCTTTGGGGGTTACATTATAAAACTTTAATTTTTCGATAATGTAATCTGCAGCTATTTTTTCAGATTCTGTACCAGTATTTCTGCCTTTTAATTCATCCGATGAGAGGTAAATAACATCTCTTTTTAATTTTTCAATTAGTCGACTATCAAGTGTTTGTGATGAACAAATGCTAAAAGTTATAGAAAATAGGGCGCTTAAAATTATTTTGTTCATATGCGTTGGTTTACTTTTGCAAAAAATTTCTACAAAATTATGAAACATCTTATCAATTTAGCTGTGATAATGACTTTATTATTTTCATGCAAAAACAATGAAATGAAAACAAAATTTTCTAACACTCTTATACATGAAAATGAAGTTAACTTCAAAAATATGAGGCAACTTACTTTTGAAGGAGAGAACGCAGAAGCTTATTGGAGTTTTGATGATTCTAAACTAATTTTTCAAGCAACTAATGAAAATTGGGGCCAAAGCTGTGACCAAATTTATATTATTGATACAAATAATTACACCCTTAAAACCGAAATGCCAGAAATGGTTAGTCTAGGGCTGGGAAGAACAACATGTTCATATTTTTTACCTGGTGATAGCACCATAGTGTATGCCTCAACACACCTAGAAGATGCTAAATGCCCGCATGTTCCTGACAGAAGAGTTGATGGAAAATATGTTTGGCCTATATATGAGTCATATGATATTTTTATTGCTGATCTAGATGGAAATATTTTAAAAAAACTAACCAATTCTGATGGTTATGATGCTGAGGCCACAGTTTCTCCCAGGGGAGATAAAATAGTTTTCACATCAATAAGATCTGGAGATTTAGAATTATANACTTGCGATTTGAANGGAGATAATGTTAAGCAAATTACTAACCAACTTGGATACGATGGAGGTGCATTTTTTTCGCATGATGGAAACAAGCTAGTTTTTAGATCATCAAGACCAAAAACAGAAAGCGAGGTGAAAGAGTATAAAGATTTACTTAGCCAAGGTCTTGTTCAACCTACAAACATGGAAATATACACTTGCAATACCGATGGAAGTGATTTAAAGCAAGTAACTAATCTTGGAAAAGCAAACTGGTCTCCTTTTTTTCATCCNTCAAATGAAAAAATTATTTTTTGCTCTAACCACAATAGTCAAAGAGGGTTCCCCTTCAATTTATTCATGATTGATATTGATGGTAATAATTTAAAACAAATAACGTATGATGACACATTTGACTCGTTTCCAGTTTTCTCTAATGACGGTAAAAAAATTGTTTTTTCATCTAACAGAAATAACGGAGGTACAAGAAGTACTAATGTNTTTATTGCTGANTGGGTTGAGTAAAACTATTTTTTAATAATTATTTTATTTAAATAAGTTTCTTGTGAGAGAACATTTAGTAAATATGTTCCATATTCTAGATTTGAGACATCAACTTTAAGAATATTATTATGACTTTCTTTNCTTATTACAACTTGTCCAAGGCTATTTGTTATTTCAACTAGTTCAATAACATTATTTTCAGTTACTATATTAATTATATTTTCAGCAGGATTAGGGTAGATTTTAATTTTTTCAGAAATATTTGAGTTGTANGAAGGAACAAAATCAACATTGACAAATACTGAGTCAGAATAACAACCATTTGCATCTACCACAACAAGCCAATAGGTTCCGTTACTAATAGGGCTAATAATTGGTAATGTGTCACCGTTACTCCAAATATAATTGTATGGAATGTTTCCGCCAAATGGAGTTGCAATTAATGATGTCCCAGATTGACTAACAGAAAGTGAAGGAGAGGTGCTTAAATTTAAGTTTAAGTAAATTGTACTATCACAACCTAAAACATTTGTAAATGTCTCTGAGTATGTTCCACTGTTCGTAAATGTATCTCCATACCACTCATACTCATCACATGTATCAACACTTATAGTTGTAGAATAAGAATTATTGATTTGTAAAGTTAAATATGCTGTTGTGTCACATCCTGATGATGTGATATCACTCCAAGCATAAGTTCCTGAGGAGTTGTATAATATGCCATTCCAAAAATAACTATCGCAATAAGTTACATTTGAGTATGATGTGTCAGGATATTGAATATCAAGAATTATATTAACTAAACTATCATAGCCACAATTATTTGTATAAATAAAATTATAAGTACCAGAGCTTGTGTAAGTATTTCCGTCATATATAAAGTTAAAACATGAGCTGGTGTCTACATTTGTGGTTGTAATGTAACAACAAGAGCTGTCATCAAAGCAAGCCAATGAATCATAGTTAGCTGCAATTAAATCAGTACATCCTCCAACATAGCAACAACTTCCATCATCCAATGCAGCAGAAGGGTTAAAGTTAAGGGCAGTTGAATCAGTACAGCCTGACATTAAACCAAAGCACGCATCTTCAATCTCAATATCATAATAAAAATAATAGTATCCTGTTGGTGAGGAGCTAGCGCTAGATCTTGTTATAGTCATAGCTGAACCAATTACGTAAGGGTAGTCAGGGCCAGCATTATTTCTATATAAGCCCGAATTACTTGCTGAAACACCTAGTTCAAAGTCTGTTCCAATAGGCACATCAAAATCAAAATAAAGTCTTTGCTGTCCTGAAACTACATTTATTGTTGTGTCATCAATTACAACTGAATTATTGTCTCTAAGCTCAAAGGTAATTGTATTTGAGTTTTGCGCATAAACAACTGCTGACTTAATCTTAAATGGTTTTGAGGCATCAAAAATAAGATGTTGATTTCCGTTAAAGTAACCACCTGTTCCTATTGTGTTGTCAACTGCTCCTCCAAAAGCTGTAGAAGTATTTGCATTAGGATCATAGTTACTTGCACTTGGGTCAGTGCAACCTAAAATTGCAGGAACACAAGAACCATCATCAATACATGCTGTGGAATCAAAATTAAAAGCTGAAATGTCAGTACAACCGTCTACATAACAACATGAACCATCATCAAAAATCGCTAAACTATCATAGTTTAAAGCAGTTGAATCAATGCATCCATAATCAGTATTACAACCATTGCTAGTCAATAGTCCCTGTCTGGAGGTATTAATTGCAGCAAGCATTCTTGATTTTTGGTCCTGAGTAAAAATATTCATACATGCATCATTCGTATAATCCATATAGTTCTGATACATATCGCCATAGGAACCATTTCCAGGACAAGAAGATGTGTGAGGGTATGATGGACACCCATAATTAGAGCCATCATGCTCAGGTGTATCATTACAAAAGTCATTACCGCAATTTGAATCACCCCAAATATGACGTAAGTTAAGCCAATGACCAACTTCATGTGTCGCTGTTCTTCCTTGGTCATACGGAGATGAGGCTGTTCCTATATTACCAAAGTATTGATAGTCGACCACAATTCCATCCTCGTTTGGATTTCCTCCTGGAAATTGAGCATACCCGAGAATTCCTCCAGAGATATCACATACCCATATATTTAAATATTCACTAGAATTCCAGGCATCATGACCACCAGAGGCAGTGTATTTTACATCATCATTCGTACTGAAAGATGTTTGAGATGTTTGAGTTCTTGTGATACCAGTAGTTGTATTTCCGTTTGGATCTTTTTGTGCTAAACAAAATTCAATTTCGCAATCTGCTGCAACAGGTAAGAATCCTGCTGGTGTATTTGTGGTGTCAGCATTTAATCTTCTAAAGTCCTCATTTAAAATGTCGATTTGTGAAAAAATCTGATTATCAGAAATATTTTCTGTGTTATTGTAATAAACTATATGCACAACAACAGGTATTGTGATAATCGAAGTATTTTCCTTACTAGAACTATTTAAAATCCATTGTTGAATTTGTAACTCTTGATTTTGCATTTTTTGAAAAAGATAAGGATCTTCATCAAGCATTTGCTGATGGTACTGCATAGTACCACAGTTTCTTTGTGAGAATAATGAAAAAGAAGTTAGAAGAAAGAAAAATGTTAGTGTATGCCTCAAAAACATACTTGCAAAAGTAAGACTTAGTTTTAAAGAAAAATTATTTTAAAGGGATTATTTGTGTGTTTCTTGAAATCAATGCCCCTAATCCGTTTTGAACATTAGTGTATACAGAAACTACCTCGCCACCAAAAATATCAACTTCTCCGCTTTCCAAATGACTTTCTAAAGATGTATAGTACGAATAAGTATCTTCACTAAAAGTTGAAAATTCTATGTTTACTGTATCACAATAACTAAATTTATATTCATATGTTTCAATATCAAGAATTATATTTTTTTCTTGTCCATCAAAAAGAGCATCTGAAAATATTACCTCATCGCCAATAAAACTGTAAGGCTCATCGAGTTCAAAAAAATTAGTTTGTGGAAAAGAAGGATCGTTAGATGAAAAGTCTACATCTCCGTCCCAGTAATATTCGTCAAAATAGCCATACTCATCTTCAAATGATTTTGAGCATTGTGCAAAGACTCTAATTCTGTAGTAATTTCTTGCAGTACCATCATCATTAAAGCTAAAATTCAGTCTAGTTCTATCTCCTCCATCAAATGTAGTGTCAATATCAATATTAAAAATATTTATATCATCTGGTATTTTTGTCTCAGCTACTGCAGTCTCGTTAAAAGCTGGATGGTTAACTTCAATTCGGTAAGTAAAATTTTTAGTAGGATTATGATTAATTTTATAAACATACATTGGATAAGTAATTTGAAGACCATCTCCATATACATTTACTTGATATGCAGTGTCTGTATCTGGAGAAATTTGTCCAACTAGGGAGTTATTTTCAAATAAGAAAGCTTCAGCGTTAGGTAAAAAAGCAGGATTTGTATTAGAAAATGCACCAACAGAATTAGATATTATAACACTAATTGTTGTATCTGTATCAAGGACGCCATTTAACACAATCATGGGGGGGTCCTGTGGTATTTCTAAATCAATTACAGTCTCCAAGTCACAGGAAACAATTAGCGATAAGATAAAAGTTATTTTGATAAAATTATTCATTGTTAAAATTGTATTCTATATGAAACTGAAGGTATGATTGGAAATAGAGAAACTTGCTTTGCAACTCTTCTGGTGTTTTGGTAAGCAAGATAGGCAAAAAATGGATTTTTTCTGTTATACAAGTTATAAGCTCCAAATGACCAAGTTCCTTTGTAATTTTTTTTCTGACTGTGTCTGTTTACACCAAAGTCAAGTCTATGATAGGAAGGAAGTCTGACGCTATTTCTATCTCCATAAGACTCAATATTCCATACATAAAAATTATCATTTCTTCCGCTTTGCAGAGTGCTAAAATATGTAGATCTTGGAAATGTAATTGCATTTCCAGTACCATACACCCAAGTTAAACCAAGATCCCACTTATCGTTAAACTTATGATTCAAAACAATTGACAAATCGTTTCTTCTGTCGTATTTATACGGATACCAGTTTCCTTGATTAATATTATCAAATTTCCTATTGCTCCAACTTAGCGTGTATCCAATCCATCCTGTTGTTTTTCCTTTTTGTTTTTGGATAAAAAGTTCAAGTCCGTACGACTCTCCCTCTCCTCCAATTTCAATAGAATTTTCCCAAGATTCAGTACTCTGTAAATTTGAGTAGCCCGCCTCATATGTTATTAAATTATTCATTGTTTTGTAATATCCCTCTAAGCTGACTTCAATTTCACCATTTAATAATTCAGTATTAATACTTGCTGCTATCTGCTCAGAGTTTTGGGATGGTGCTGCATCTACTGCAGGTAGCCATAAATCAGATGGAAATCCAACTGAAGAGTTAGATAGCAAATGAATATTTTGACGCATTTTTGCATAGGATGCTTTAGCTGACCAAGTGTCTGAAAGCAAATATCTAACTGATAATCTTGGCTCAAAGCTAATATCAGTGTCACTAAACTGATTTACAACTGACCTGAAATTCAATGAGTTATATATTCCAAAATGTACACCGATGTTTGCTTTTAACCTGTTTGTGAATTTAATATTATCCTCAAAATAAAAAAATGCTTCATTTGCTTTTACTTGAGGGGAAAAGAATAGAGTTGTGTCAACAGAAATATTAATATTAGAAGTATCAGCTGGGGGATAAGAAACATTAATACTCAAGTCATTTTGACCAGGTGTGAAGTTATGATTTGTGAATGAGACTCCAAATTTAATATCATGATTAGGATTGGGAGTATAGTCAAAATCAATTCTTCCTCCAATGTCCTCAATACCACTTTTATAGCCAAAATCAATATCATAATTTTCATTACCAAGAGTAGTACCTAAAGTTGATTCTACACCAAATCCTGTATTAAATTGGTATTTACTGTATATTAAAGTTGTATTAGAAAAAAGTTTATCACCAAATAAATGATTCCATCTGATTGTAGAGGTTATATTGCCATAACCGAGACCTGCAATTAATCTTGTATCCTCATTAAAACCGGAGCCATTTGAAAAATTTTCAGTAAAATCAACTGCAAAAATATCATCGCCTGCATATGCACTAATAAATAATCTGTCTTTTCTTGAAAATCTATGATTGACTTTAGCATTAAGATCATAAAAATGTAATGTCAAGTCAGTATTATTAGGCATAAAAGGCCTTACAAACAAATCAATATATGTTCTTCTACCAGCAACGATAAACGAGGTTTTATCTTTGATAATTGGCCCCTCTATCATAAGTTTTGAGGAAATTAAGCCAACAGTGGCATCTGCTTTATACTCTTTCATATTACCATCTTTCATATCAATTTCTAGTACTGAAGATAATCTCCCGCCGTACCTAGCTGGAAAACCTCCCTTAGTTAATCTCACATTTTTTATTGCATCAGCATTAAAAACAGAAAAAAGCCCACCAATGTGTGACACATTATATACCGGAACACCATCCATTAAAATTAAATTTTGGTCAGGGCTTCCGCCTCTAACATAAAAGCCTGATGTGCCCTCGCTGGACTGAACACCAGGTAGTAATTGAACAGCCTTTAAAACATCAACTTCTCCCATCAAGGCTGGTATCGATTTAATCTGCTGAATTGGTATTTCTATAACTGATGTTTCAGTTCTTTGAACAACATTAGCTTTTCCCGTTACAGTTACCTCATCAGTGACAATATTTGATAATTTAAATTCAGCATTAAATTCAATATCTTTATTTAAATTAAATTCTTTTGTAATTGTTTCGTAACCAATGAACTTAAAAGAAATAACATGAACCCCTTCGTCAAGAGTAATGCTGTAAAAGCCATATTTGTTTGATGAAACTCCTGCGCTGTAATCGTTTGAAAAAATGTTTGCTCCAATGATACTTTCACCAGTTTCAAAGTCACTAGCATATCCGCTTATAGTGTATTTCTGAGCTAATGTGGAAATGTGAAAAAGAAATAAAAAAATAACAAAAAAAGCTCTCATAAGTTAATTCAAAACTACGAAAAGGAAACCCCAAAAGGTTATATATTTGCAAAAAATATTTATTGAAATATGAAAAAATCCAGTGAGGGAAGTATTAAAAGTAAATATGAATGGGTTGGTGATGTTAAGTCTTACAAAGAACCTAATCATAATAAGCACTCGCTAAAATATAATGAACCTGATAGAAAATTTGACTCAAAGTATAATCCAACCAAAGAGGAAATTGAAACTTTTCCAGATTTACAGAACGGACCTTCTTCTTTGATACAAGGAGCTGCTGTTGAAATACAGCAGGTAGGAATTCATAATTTCAGAATTCCTTTAAAGTACAAAACTAGAGACAACGGGATCATTGAGCTTGAGACAAAAGTAACAGGTACAGTATCTCTTGAGGCACATAAAAAGGGAATTAATATGTCAAGGATTATGAGATCCTTTTATGAGCATAAAAACGAAACTTTTAGCATCAATAAACTTGAAAATATTTTAGCAAAGTACAAAGAAAAATTAAAGTCTTTTGACTCAAAAATAGCTTTGAAAATTTCATATCCAATCACACAGAAATCCCTAAGGTCAGATTTAGAGGGATATCAATATTATAATGTAACATTTGAAGGTGACCTCAACAAAGAAGGTGAATTAAAAAAAATAATGCATTTTGATTTTGTTTATTCATCCGCATGCCCCTGCTCTTACGAGCTAGCAGAACATGCTCGAAAATATAGAAACAAAGTAACTGTTTCTCATTCACAAAGATCAGTTGCTAGACTATCAATTGAATTTGAAGATATGATTTGGATAGAAGATTTGAAAGAAATTTGTGAAAAGGCTTTAAAAACAGAAACTCAAGTGATTGTCAAAAGAGAAGATGAAATGGCATTTGCAGAACTTAATGGATCTTATCTGAAATTTGTTGAGGATGCCGCTAGGCTATTATACAAGGAGTTGGTTCATGACAAGCGTGTCAAAGATTTTCGTATTATTTGTTCACATCAAGAGTCGCTTCACTCGCACGATGCAGTTTCCGTAATACTAGCCCCCAATAGTAAGTTTAGTAAAGATATTTCTCATGAACTTTGGTCAAGCTTAATTCATACCTCATAAAAAAAATTAAAAAAAATGAAAAAAATAATTATTCTAACACTTTTGCCTTTAATCTCATATTCACAAATTGATAAAATTTTACCAATATTCTCTAGCCCTCAATTAGAAAAAATTGTCTACAATCAAACTCAAGACATTAATTATGTGAAAAATATAAAAAATAACACAACAGTTGAAAGCTATGTAACAAAAGATAAACACTTAATTACAGTTGGTGATACTATCACAATAGGAACTGCTTACAATAAAAAGGGTAGGAACATTTTAGGAGATTTATTTTCAACCATTGCAACTGGAAATATAAAAGGTACTACTAAAGAGCCAGATTATTTACCCCATAGTTACAATGGACAAAAAGTAATTGTTGAATCAATTTATGTCATGCATAAAAAATATAATGGTTATAACCCTCTATACAATAGAAAAGAAATGCCTCTTTACGTATTAGTTTATGCCAAAAGACCCAAGGTTCAAAATGTTAATATTAAAAATATATCTACTGCCTTATCTCACAAAAGAATCACTGTCATAGATATTGAAAAAGCTTTTAGCTTAGGTGAAGTAATCAATCCTGTAAAAAAGCTAAGTAGAGAAGAAGCAATTAAAAAACTCAAAGAAGCTAAAGATTTATATGAATTAGACTTAATGAGTAAATCTGAATATGAGAAATTAAGATTAGAGCTCACTCCAATAATAACTAACAAGAACTAACATGAATGCTTTTGTTTTTCCTGGACAAGGGTCACAACATCTTGGAATGGGTGCTGACATGTATAACTCAAATAAAAAAGCTCAACAAATATTTGAAGATGCTAATGAAATTCTTGGTTTCAAGATAACAGACATAATGTTTGGTGAGGATCAAGAAGCTTTAAAACAAACCAACATTACTCAACCCGCAATTTATATACACTCAATGGTAACTGCTCTAATCGCTAACAAATTTTTTAAGCCTGACGCAGTTGCTGGTCACTCTCTTGGGGAATTCACAGCATTGGCTGCAGCAAACTACATAAGTTTTGAAGATGGTCTTAAATTAGTTCAAAAAAGAGCTGTTGCAATGCAAGAAGCATGCGAGAAAAATGAATCTTCTATGGCAGCAATCGTTGGACTTGAAGACAAGATAGTTGAAGACGTTTGCTTGGAATCAAAGGAAACATTGGTAGCTGCTAATTATAATTGTCCTGGACAGATTGTTATTTCTGGCACAATTAATGCTGTTAATTTAGCCTGTACTAAATTGACTGAACTTGGAGCAAGAAGGGCTTTAGTTCTTCCTGTAAGAGGAGCATTTCATTCTCCACTGATGAAAAGTGCTGAAGAATCTCTTTCAAAAGCAATTAAAAGTATACAATTCAAAGAAGGTACTTGTCCAATATATCAAAACATTACAGGAATGCCTTACACAGATATTGAGAAAATAAAACAAAACTTAGTTAATCAGTTGACCAGCCCTGTCAAATGGACTCAAACAATGGAAAACATGAAACTTAATGGTTTAACATCAGTTACTGAAGTCGGCCCTGGAAAAGTCATTCAAGGATTATTTAAAAGAATATCTCGAGATTTAGAGACAAAAAGTTTACATCAGCTGATCGTTTAGAAGCTTTCCTGAATTTAATAAAGCTGATAGCATAGGTTCAATTTTACACTTATCATATAATTTTGTTTGATTCAAATTATGACAATCAGTGCCAAGAAATGATATCATATTGTTATCAATTAACCAACTTGCTCTTTCCCTCACATTATTTGAATAATATCCAATCGAGGATAAAATATTTAATTGCAAGTAAACTCCTCTATTTATAAAATCTTCTAAATCACTTTCTGATAAGTATGGATATCTTTCAGCATGAGCTAAAATTACCTTATATCCTTTTAATTGCAATTGAAAAATAGTCTCGAGATAATTATGTGGAGCGGTTAAAAAAGAAAATTCAATTAGAATATAATTATCGCCTAGAGTTAGAAATTTTTCTCCTACTAGAACTTTTTGTTGAAAATCATAATCAACAAAGTATTCTGCAGCAGCTTCAATTTTTATGTCAATTGATTGCTTTAAAAGCTCCTCTTTCACTGTCTTAAGTCCAGACCTAATGGTTTCAATACTATTATTATAAAAATCTGTCATAATATGAGGAGTAGTAATAATTTTTTTAAATCCTTGATTTTGAAGAGCATTAATTAATTCAATGCTGTTTTGAAGATCTTTAGCCCCGTCATCTATAGAAGGGATTAAATGTGAATGCATATCCAGTCCAATTTCAGCAAAATCTACCGGATGAATTTCTTTTTTTTTCTTTTTTTTAAACCAACCTAACATTTATTAAAAATATTAACAAACAAATATATTTATTTGTTACTTTATTGAAAATTTATTGTAGTAATAATAATGAGGTTAGCAAAACTATTTTTTGTTGTAACATTTGTGAGTAGCTCAGCTTCATCTCAAATCTCAAACTTTATTAATATTAATTATCGTTATTTAACTCCTCAATTTGAAACAAAGAAAACATACGGCCCCAGCTCTTCAATAGGCCTGGAGTATACTAAAAGTTTAAAATCACACTTTTATTCAGTGGATTGCAACTACGAATTTGGTAATAAAATAAATGACTCTTTAATTTTAGAAAACGTTACTACAAATAACAACGAGGCAATCTCTTCAGATGGAAGTTTTGCTAATATACTATTTTACAAAAGAGGGTTTTTTTCGCATTTTTCAATTGGTAAAATTGTCAAAACTGGTAAATCAAAAAAAACCGGTTTTTATCCCTCAATAGGCATTGGATATTCTCAAAGTAAAATTTTGATTGAAACAAGAAACCAAAATATACCTTTTCTTAACGACGAATATAAAAAAGGATATGATAAAAAAAGAGGAGGATTTAGTACCAAAGCAGGTATAGATTTTAGATACTTTAATAGAAAAAATAATTGGCAATTCATTGTTGGTTCAGAGTTAATTCATAGCCTCTCCAAAAACTATAGAAGATACTTTTACAGTGATCAGAGTTTTTCTGACAATAATTTAAAAAACAATCTTTTATTTAGCTTAAAATTCGGACTTATTATACCAATAAATAGAACTAATAACGAAAAATTTCATTACTTCTAAATGAGAGTTTTATATAACATTTCATTGTCTTTAATATGGCTGATAATCAAAGCCTATTCTTTATTTGATAAAAAGACTAAATTATTTGTTGAGCTTAGAAAAAACCAAAAGATTATTTCGAAAGAAAATGTTGTTTTATTTCACTGCTCCTCATTAGGTGAATATGAAAGTATAAAATATTTCATTCGCATATATAAAGAAAAAAATAAAAACTCCTCAATTTTTTTATCAGCTTTCTCACCATCGCTACAGCGTCATAATATTGATTTTAACTTTGTAGATTATTTCTTTTATCTGCCAATTGATTTAAATAAAACTGCTAAAAAAATAATTTCTTTAATAAATCCAAAAAAAGTATTTTTTGTGAAAAAGGAAATATGGTTTAATTATATTTTTGAAATATCAAAAAGAAAAATACCACTGTATCTTATTTCTGGAAAATTCAAAAAAAAAGATATAATATTTAGTTTTAATTGGATGATCAATCATCTAAAAATGTTTGATTTTATTTTTACCAATGACCATCAAAGCAGTGATGTTCTCAAATCAAAAAACATAAATAATTATATATTTTCCGGTGATACAAGATTCGACTCCATTTCTAACAGCAATAAGGTAGACATTAATCAAAAAAGAATCAATGATTTTTGTGGTGATAAAGACATAATTGTATTTGGAAGTGTTTACAAAGAGGACTTAAGGATAATTGAAGATTTTATTACAAAAAATAATTCTTACAAATACTTAATTGCTTTTCATAATGATTGCAAAAAGAACAATGAGATTTTAAAAAAATATGATTATATAAATTATTCTGATAATAGCCAAAATAAAGCTAACATTTTGATAATTGATGAATTTGGAATATTAAAAAAATTATACAAGTTTGCGAAAATAGTATATGTGGGAGGAGGATTTAATAAAGGAGTTCACAACATTTTAGAACCAATATTTTTTGGGAATCCTGTTTTATTTGGGCCTAAATTTAAGAACTTTGATGAGGCAAAAAACGCTATTAGACTTGGAATAGCTATGCCTGTTTCAAATAAAAATGAATTCGAAGTTAGCGTAGAAAAATTTAAAAATTTTGACAGGTCTAAGTCAAGAGAGTACTTTAAATCAAATTTAGGCGCATCAAATAATATCATGCTTGAACTAGAAAAACAAAAAAACGAGAAGTAAACTAAATTACTTCTCGTCTGTACCCGGGACGGGACTTGAACCCGTACGAACGCAATGTTCATTGGATTTTAAGTCCAACGTGTCTACCAATTCCACCACCCGGGCTTAAAAAAATCCTATATGTGAGGATTTGAGCGAGTGATGGGATTTGAACCCACGACCCTCACCTTGGCAAGGTGATGCTCTACCCCTGAGCTACACTCGCATTTTCAAAGAGGAGCAAATTTAAATAAAAAAGCTCAATTACTTGTTTTTTAATATTTGTTTTAACTTGCTTAGTTGTATAAGGGAATCTACTGGAGTCATATTTTCAATATCTACATTATCAAGAATTTTTTTAATCTCTTTCATTTCAGAACTACTATTATCGAAAATTGTAAGTTGAAGCTCATCTATCTCATTCACTTTATTTGATGGCTTTTTTTGCTCTAAATCTTTCAAAATCTTCTCAGAGGTATTAATAATTTGTGCGGGTAGCCCTGCCATTTTACCAACATGAATACCAAAACTATGAGAAGTCCCTCCTTTAATTAATTTTCTTAAAAAAAGTATTTTGTCACCTATGTTTTTTATACTGACATGAAAGTTCTTAATTCTTGAATATTTTTTTTCCATTTCATTTAACTCATGGTAATGAGTTGCAAAAAGTGTTAGTGGCTTATAATCAATATCATGAATATATTTAGCAATAGCCCATGCAATTGATATTCCATCATATGTTGATGTTCCCCTACCAATCTCATCTAAAATAATTAAACTTCTCTTAGACAAATTGTTAACTATGCTAGCAGTTTCATTCATTTCCACCATAAAAGTTGATTCTCCAGAACTTATATTATCTGATGCTCCAACTCTTGTGAAAATTTTATCAAAAATTCCAATCTCAGCTTTTTCTGCAGGAACAAAACAACCAATTTGTGCAAGAATCACAATTAAGGCTGTTTGTCTAAGAACTGCCGATTTACCTGACATATTTGGTCCTGTAATCATTAAAACTTGTTGATAATCCTTATTAAGTATAATATTGTTTGGTATGTACTTTTCACCAATGGGCAAAGATTTTTCAATTATTGGATGTCTTCCATTTTTAATTTCTATTGAAACTTTGTCAATGATTTTGGGACGAACATAATTATTATCAATGGAAACTTTCGAAAAAGAAAGTAAACAATCTATTGTTGAGATGATATTACTATTTGACTTAATATCATTTATAAATTCATTTAGTTTTTCAATTAACATTTCATATTCTGACAACTCAATTTCTTGGATGCGACTATTAGATGATAGGATTTTGATTTCAAGCTCTTTTAACTCTTCATTAATATATCTTTCGGCACTAACTAACGTTTGCTTTCTTGTCCAATTATCTGGAACCTTTTCTTTGTGTGTATTCCTTACTTCAAAATAATATCCAAATATGTTGTTAAACCCAATTTTTAAAGATGATATTTCTGTTTTCTCAATTTCTTCTTTTAGTAAGTTGTCAAGATAAATTTCAGTGTTTCTTTTGACTTTTCTTAATTCATCAAGCTCAACATTAACACCATTTTTAATAAAGTTACCTTTGTTCACAAGAGCTGGAGGATTATCAACTATAGTGTGATTAATAATATTTATTAGATTTTCTAAGGGATTAATTTTAGCCGATATTTTTTTAAAGTCTAAACTATTGTTTAAGTAAACTTTAATTTCATTAATAAAAATGCTAGAGTTCATTAAATCGATACAAGACTTTGGAGATATTTTTGCAGTAGCTATTTTGGAGCATATTCTTTCAATATCAGAAATAAACTTTAACTTTTCATCAATAAATAATCTTAGTACTTGATCATCTTTTAAAAGTTGAACTTTTTTGTGTCTTTCAATAATATCTTTTTTGCAAGTTAAAGGAAATAAAACCCATCTTTTTATGAGCCTAGAAGCCATAGGAGTATTTGTACTGTCGATAATATCAATTAGTGATAAATCCTCAGAGTTTTTATTTATAATTTCTAAATTTTTAATCGTGAATTGATCAATCCAAACATTTGATTTATTATCAATTCTAGAAATTGAGTTAATATGAGAAATGTTATTGTTACTATTTTCTTTTATATAATGTAGGCATACTCCAGCAGTGACAATTGAGTTTTTCATGCCATTAATTCCGAACCCTTTCAAGCTTTTGGTATTGAAATGTTCGTTTAAAATATTTATGTTGAAATCATTGTCAAAAATCCAATCATCGATTTCAGTTTTATAAAAGCTTGTAAATTTATTTTTAAGCTCATTGATCTGAGTTTTAGAAATCAAAATTTCTTTAGGATTAAAACTATTGATTAGCCTTATAATTGAAATTTCGTCACCTTCATATGTAAAAAAATCTCCTGTTGTAACATCTAAAAAAGATATGCCGAACAGTTTATCTACATAAACACTAGCTAAAAAATTATTTTTCTTTATTTCAAGTGTATTATCATTAAATGTTACACCAGGTGTAATTATTTCAGTGACTCCTCTTTTGACAATTTTTTTTGTCATTTTTGGGTCTTCAAGTTGTTCACAGATTGCAACTTTGTTTCCAGATCTAACTAATTTTGGTAAATATGTCTGCAAAGAATGGAATGGAAAGCCAGCTAGCTCAATATTTGAAGAGCCATTAGCTCTCTTAGTCAAAACAATATCTAAAATTTTTGAAGCAATGATTGCATCATTACCAAATGTTTCATAAAAATCACCAACTCTAAATAATAAAATATTGTCAGGATATTTCGCCTTTATGCGATTATACTGGGACATTAATGGAGTTTCTTTAACTTTGCTTTTCATAAATTTAAGTTGAGAAAGTTAACAAATATTGAATTAAATAGACCTAATCTTAAAGAATTTAAATCTTTAAAGAAAAGTAACATAATTATAGTACTTGATAACATTAGAAGTGCTCACAACGTAGGTTCAATTTTTAGAAGCTCCGATGCTTTTAAAGTTCAAAAAATTTTGACGGTAGGTATTACTGCAACACCTCCAAATAATGAGATTCGAAAAACAGCTTTAGGTGCTGAACAATCAGTAGATTGGGCGATATCTAAAAATATTTCTGAAGACTTAATCAAATTAAAAGAAATAGGCTATGAAATTATTTCTGTTGAGCAAACAAATAATTCAATTTCGCTAGAAAATTTTACACCAAAAAAAAATAAGATTGTTTTAATATTTGGTAATGAAATCAAGGGTATCAGTCAAGAAATTATTGACTTAACTGACACTGCAGTTGAAATCAAGCAATATGGGACAAAACATTCTTTTAATGTTTCAGTAACATCAGCAATATGTTTATGGGAAATTAGTAAAAGTTTAAAGGGATTTTAATCTTAATAGTCAAACACGTCGTAAGCAAGACCTATTCCAAAGTAATAGTAGGAATCATTATCACCAACAAGAGTAGCGTCCCATGCGTCGTCCATTGAAGTTTTGTATGTGGATTCAAATATTAAGTTTAACTCTTTGGTGATTCCATATTCTCCAACTAAGCCAATAGATAAGGTAGATGTTCTTGGAGCATTTGACCAAGAATTTTTACCATCTCCATTCACATCATCATCGTATCCATATGAATAGATGTGTTCTTCAGTGTGTAAGTCCTCTTTTTGAGAGGTAAATATATTCATACCTAAACCAGCTTTTACTGAAACATCAAAATCAGTAAAATAAGTATTAAGCTCTTTTAGCGGGTATAAATACGAGGCATTAAATTCAATAAATTGATTCATAAATTTCTCTCCATTACCATCAAAATTATTGTACGGATCATATATCTCGTCTCTAGAATGTACAATATCGCCTTCTCCTTCATCACCTAAGTATCTTTTTAGTCCAGCCATTTCTCCTTTTGAAAAAGACAACTCAATTATACCATCACTAAATGTTCTTCTAATTCCAACATTGTAAGCATATCTTAATTCATCAAAGTCACCAATTTCTTGAGTGGCTGTTCCAAAATCGTATTGTTTGATATCTCCATTGAAATTTATAGCACCATATGAGAATAGAATTCCCCATGCTTGATTGCTGGGTGGCCTTACATTTTCACCATTAGGATAAACAGAATTTTCCTGTGCATTAGAAACAATAATACAAAGTAAAAATGAAACTAGTAGAACAATTTTTTTCATATAAGCAATAATTGTACACAATATTACGTTTTTTTAATTAGAATTGTTAAAAAATAATAACTTGATTATTGTTTGGAAATAATCAGTCAACTTAAGCTTTTTTTTAAATTTGCAAAAAAACAAACAAATGAAACTAAGATCAATACTATTCCTAAGTGTAATATCAATAATACTTTCAAGCTGTGGAATTGGCATGATGTCAACTAAATACAATACAACAAAATTCACAGTTACTCCTCCAAATCTTCAGGTACATGGGAACAAGATTAAAATTAGTATTGATGGCTTCTTTCCAGAAAAATATTTTGCGAAAAAAGCTATAGTTGAATTTACTCCCGTATTAGTTCATAAAAGCGGTGAAGAAAAGTTTAAAACTATAACTGTACAGGGTGAAAACGCAAATGGTGGAGAAGCTACAATATTTTTTGAGCCAGGTGGAAGCTTTAGTTATATTGACGAAATTCCTTACAATGATAACATTAAAGAATCAGTGCTTGAGCTAAGAGCTAAAGCAACTCTAAATGACAAGAGTTTAAATTTTGAAACAATTAAGATTGCAATAGGAACCAACATAACCTCTACAAGAGTTATTGACAATGAAGTTGCGGCAATAGCCGATCATGAGTATGAAACAGAAACAATATTAGAAGAAAGTGCAATTGTATATTTTTTAGTAAATCAATCAAACATTCGCTCCACTGAAAAAACAGACTCTGATATACAAAAATTAAAAGATTTTATTAATAGTGGTAATGAAATACACTCAATTGAAATTAAGTCATTTGCCTCACCTGAGGGAACTGTAAATGCAAATGATGATGTTTCAGATAGAAGATTAAAGTCAACAGAAAATTACACAAAATGGTTGTTGAACAAACTTGATGTAGAACCTGAGCTTTACACAATCAAATCATTTGGAGAAGATTGGCAAGGCTTTAATATGTTAATGAGGTCATCTGAAATTAAAGACAAAAGAAGAATAACAAAAATAGTCAACTCAGTTGAAGATTTGGAGAAAAGAGAGCAGGCTATAAGAGACATGGCAGAGTTATATGAAGCAATTGAAAAAGATATCTTACCACAACTAAGAAAAGCAGAAATTACAATAAAATCTTTTGAACCAAAAAAATCTACCGAGACCATCAAAAGAATGTCTAATATGAGCCCAGATTCCTTAGAGATTAATGAATTGCTTTACTCTGCTACTTTAGCAGGATCTGATGCAGATAAAATTAAAATATATGAAAGTGTAAAATCTCTACACAATGACTGGAGAGCATACAACAACACAGCTTGTATATATATTGATAAAAAAGAGCATGAAAAGGCTAAAAATGAATTAGAAAATTCAACAGCAAAAGAAAATGAAATTAATCAAAACTTAGCTATCATTTTTGCAAGAAAAGGAGATTTTAAAAAAGCAGATCAATTTTATGCACTTTCAAATCCATATGAAAAAAACATTGCACTTCTTAACTTAAGAAAAGGTCAATACAATAAAGCAGCAAGATTTTTTAAAGGCAAAAAAAGCCATAATGCCGCATTAGCTCAAATTCTAAGTGGAAATAATAATGCCTCTTGCAATGAAAAAACTGCAGAGTGCTATTATCTCAACGCAATAATCGCAGCTAGAAATAGTAATGAGTTTGTTTTGCTTAATAATTTAGAAAAGGCTATTAATCTAAATAATTACTACAAGTCAGAAGCAAAATCTGATATTGAATTTAGCAACTACTCTCAAAACCCCTCATTTGTTGAGTTACTAAAGTAACTTTGTGAAGCTTCCAAATCTAATTATTGGAGGAGCTCCAAAATCAGGAACTAGCTCTTTATATTTTTGGCTTAGCGAACACCCTGATATTTTTGCATCAAAAGTTAAAGAGACATTTTTTTTCAACGATAAAATAAACAAGTTTAATATAAATTGTAATTGTATTGAACATGATATTCATCAATACTCGAAATTTTTTGCGGGAGCAAAAAAAGAGAAAATCATATTTGAGGCCACTGCTGCGTATATTTATTCAAACAATGCACTAAAAAAATTAAGTGATTTTGATGATCCGCCAAAAATTATTTTCTTGCTAAGAGAACCATCACAACAGATTTACAGTCACTACAAAATGGAAAATTTTAGGACCAAAAGAGTAAATGAAAGCTTCTCTGAGTATTCAAAAAGAGATATAATTATTAATCGAGCAAACTACTATCAATATCTAAAAAATTGGTACGATTTTTACCCTAACAAAAAAATCAAGTTGATTCTTTATGAAGATTTAATTAAAAATAAAAAAGAAGTTTTGGTTAATATTTGTGATTTTTTAGAAATTGATAAAAAATATTTCGAAAACTTTGACTTTCAACACAGAAATAAATCAATTAAAATTAAAAGCAAAAAATTACATAACCTATCACAAAAGCTTCAACCATATATTCCTCACGCAGTTCAAAAACTAATCTTGCCTATATATCTCAAGCTTAATAGTATCGATGATATAAATTTAGTTGACACAGATATAAAGATTTTAGAAGATTTAAAACATAAATTTATTTTTTTAAAAAGTGAGTTGTCAAATTTAGACTCTTCTCTTAATTTTAAATACTGGGAATAAATTTAGTGACTCCATTTTCATGCTCTTGAAAAATAATGTTTTTAATTAACTTAAAATGCTTGGAATTATTTTTAAAATCTATGTTGGTAACATCAATTAGTATTACAGGAAACTCAGATCTCTTGCTTATATAATCTAAGTAAGTGTCATTTAACTTTTTTAAATAATCTGACTGAATATTATTTTCATACTCTCTACCTCTTTTTGTTATTTTATTTTGCAAAGAACTTAGATCAGAATGCAGATAAATTAAGATTTCAGGGTTTTTAACTGTTTTTTTCATTAAAGAGAAAATCTTATTGAAGATATTGAGCTCATAATCTTTTAGAGTATTAACAGCAAAAAGCTTGGACTTATCAAAAATAAAATCTGAAACAGTACCTGAAAAGAACATATCTTCACTATTTAATTTTAACAACTCATATCTTTCAGCTAAAAAAAATAGTTCAAGAGGTAGCGCATTCTTATTTAAGTTTTCATAAAAATCTTTAAGAAATGGATTATTTTCAAAAGTCTCAAGTATTAGTTTATATCCTAAATCATTTGACAATAATTTAGCCAATGTTGTTTTTCCTACACCAATATTTCCTTCTATTGATATTGATTTATAATTCATATTCAAAAACTTTACTGTCGTCTTTACACTCTTTAATTAACTGTTTGATATTTTTTTTTGATTCAGGGTGAATAAAAAAAGGAGCTATGTCTGCCAAAGGCCTTAACACAAACATTCTTTGATCAAGATGTTTATGCGGTATTATTAGATCTTTTGTTTTGATAATTTGTTTGTCAAAAAATAATATATCTATATCAATAGTTCTTGAACCCCACTTCTTTTTTCTGATTCTCCTCATATCATTTTCTATTATTGATATAATTTTTAAAACTTTGGTAGGATCATAAATTGATTTTATAGCAACTACCATATTAAAATAATCTCTTTGGTTTTTGACCCCCCAACATTCGCTAACATATATTTTTGATTTATTAATGATTTTTCCAATTAGTAACTCAATGTTTGTTATGCATGTCATCAAATTAGAAAACCTATCACCAATGTTTGAGCCAATTTGCAAAAAAATCATAGCATTATTATAAAAGAAATATTCATAAATTTACATCAAAATCTTATAAGCTTGTGAACTTTATTAAAAAAATTTTTTCTAATATTTTATCTACTATTATTAGTACAATAATACTTTTTGTTATTCTGTTAATTTTCTTTTCGACCTTAGGTAATTATATGAACAAAAAAGACCGCATTTCAGTTGAAGAGAATACCGTATTAAAAATTGATTTATCAACACCGGTTGTAGAGCGCTCAGCTGATAACCCTATTGAGTTTATAAACAGTTCGGGAGATAATCCTATTGAACTAAAGGACGCTCTTATGTCTATTGAAAAAGCAAAAAATGATGACAGGATAAAATTAATTTACTTAAATTTTAGTGAAGTAAATTCAGGTCTTTCCTGCATTGAAGAAATAAGAGCAAAGCTAGTAGACTTCAAAACAAGCGGTAAGCAAATCATAGCATATTCTAATTATTACAGTCAGTATTCCTATTTATTGTGTTCTGTTGCAGATAAAATTTATCTTAACCCAAACGGATTTATTGACTTAAAAGGAATATCAGCAAGTGTAGTTTTTTTCAAAAACTTGCTTGCAAAAATTGGAGTTGAAACCCAAATAATAAGAAAAGGTCAGTTTAAAAGTGCTGTAGAGCCTTTTACCGAAACAAAGATGAGTGAGTCTAGTAGACTACAAACTAAGCTGTTGATTGAGGATATTTCAAAATTTATGACAAATTGTATTAGTGAGGAAAGAAATATTGAAATATCAAAAATTAACAATGATATCAACGAACTAAGATTAAATTCTGCAGCAGCATGTAAAAAACTTAATTATATTGATGATATTTTATATGAGGATCAATTGAAAGACTCACTAAAACTTTTTAGTAGCTCCACAAAAATCAAAACAATTAATCTAAAGAATTATGTAAATGTAAAATTGAACAACAAACAAAAAATCAGCAGGAACAAAATTGCGGTTATTTACGCCAATGGAACAATTTCTAATAACAAAGGTTCTATAAATGAGATTGGTACACAAACAATTACAAAATCATTAATTCAAGCTAGAGAGGACAAAAACGTTAAAGCAATTGTACTTAGAGTTAATTCACCAGGCGGAAGTGCAATGACATCAGACTTAATTTGGAGAGAAACAATAATTACAAAAAAAGAAAAACCAATAATTGTTTCAATGGGAGATTATGCGGCATCAGGAGGCTACTATATTGCCTGTGCAGCTGATAGTATTTTTTCAAATAAAACAACTGTAACAGGTTCGATTGGTGTTTTTGGTATAATTCCTAATCTTAAAAAATTATATAATGAAAAATTATCTGTTTTTTTTGATACGGTTAATACCCACAAATACTCAGACATGGGAACTAATAGAAGGTTAACCAACTTTGAGATTGATAAAATAAGAGAAAATATAAATCAAATTTATAGTGACTTTATAAATAAAGTTGCAGATGGAAGAAATATGGATACTCTATATGTAGATAATATTGGGCAAGGAAGAGTATGGAGCGGAGCAAAAGCCAAAGAAATAGGGCTTGTTGACACTCATGGAGGTCTTTTTGATGCTATTGATGCTGCTAAATTAATTGCTAATATTGATGACTACAGGATAATTGAACTTCCAAAGAAAAAAGACCCTTTCCAAGATATCTTTTCAAAAATTAATTCAAGCTCAAAATTTATTAATTTAATAGATAATTATAATTTCAAAAATCTAGAAGAATCACTAGAAATTGAAAGGGATATTTTGCAAATGCACATGGACAACTTAATTTTTTTTAATTGAACAATGTTTTAGTTTTGTGCTTAGAAGTATTAAAATCAACAATATATCCTTCATGTGATCTTACATTAAATACCTCTCCACTATCGAAGATCAAGTATTGCCCCTTAATTCCTGACAACTTACCAGAAATTAAATTATTTTTTTCCAGCTTTAAGCTTTTAATCTTTGTAGGATATTTTTCTACTGGATAATTAATAGTATTTACTGTATCATCATCATGTACGTATTTTCTAAGATCATCTGACAATAGCCTAGATAGTTTATTTTTCCAATCTACTAAATTAACATCATCGGGATTGCCTGAAAGCATTTTCCTCCAATTTGTTTTATCACTAATTTCAGACTTCAATATAACTTCTATTTCACCTGACAATCTTCTGTTTGGTACTTCAGCAAAAATTATCGCCTGTGATGCTCCTTGATCCATCCATCTAGTAAAAATTTGTGATTTCCTTGTTATTCCAACTTTTATACCTGTTGAATTTGCTAAATAAACATAATGAGGCACTAGTTGAATTTTTTTTTCCCATTCTAAATCTCTCTCTTCAATTCCTAAATGAGCAGTGCATAATTCAGGCTTAAAAATACTTTGTGATGCTTGAGGTAATGTCCAATAACAGTTATAACAAAAGTTTTGTCTATAAAAACTTTTACATAATTTATCACAAAAACATTTCATTTTTCCTGTCCAAAAAATCTCAATGTCATGTCCTATTAACTCATTCATTGAAATATCACAGAGATTGTAATTAACATGACTTAAGTTTTCGGTTTTCATTTTTTTAATTACAAATTGCATGCTATTTTTGTATTAGAAACTAAAAATATAAAATTGATTAATATTTCTATAAAAAATTCTCTTTTATCTTGGATTGTTAAAAAAAGAATTTATCAAATTGATCAATTTATTTTACATCCGAAAAAAACTCAAGAAGACGTATTAAGTTCTTTAATATATAAATCAAAGGCTACTTTTTTTGGACTTGAACATAATTTTAATAAAATAAAAAGTTATTCTGATTTTTCAAAACATGTGCCAATAAGAAAATATGAAGAGATATTTAAGTACATTAAACTGACCAGAGAAGGGAAAAAAGATATTCTATGGCCAGGTAAAATTAAATGGTACGCTATTTCTTCAGGAACTACAAACTCAAATAGAAAATATATTCCAATGACGAAGGCTTCAATAATGGACTGCCATTTGAATGCAGGCAAGGACATGCTTTCAATGTATTGTAACAACTTTTCTTCAACTAATGTGTTTAACGGTAAAGGAATAATGCTAGGTGGTAGTCAAAATGTTAAAAATGATTTTGTGGAGGGAGATTTATCTGCAATTCTTCTTGAAAATTTACCATTTTGGGTAAGCATACATAGCTCAACTGATGTTGAAACATTATTAATTGATGATTGGGAGGACAAGCTGAAGAAAATAGCAGATAATGCATTTCAAGAAAATATCACTAATCTTACCGGAGTGCCGTCATGGATGTTGGTATTGTTAAAAAAAATAAAGGAAATGAGTGGCGTTAATGATTTAACTGAGATTTGGCCAAACCTTGAACTCTTTATGCATGGTGGAATAAATTTTTCACCATATAAGAAACAATTTTATGATTTATATCCATCATCTAAATTGAATTATTTAGAAATCTACAATGCATCTGAAGGATTTTTTGGAATTAAAAATGATTTTGAAAAAGAAGATTTGTTACTTATGCTTGATTATGGTATTTTCTACGAATTCATAAAGAAGTCAGATTTTTTAAATGAAAGATATAATGCTATTCCACTATGGGAAGTTGAGAAAAATATGCAATATGCTATGATAATTTCAACAAATTCTGGACTATGGAGATATTTAATTGGTGACACTGTAATCTTTACTAATACGAATCCCTTCAAAATTAAAATTAGTGGACGAATCAAATCGTACATTAATTCATTTGGAGAAGAACTAGTAGTTGATAATGCAGAAAAAGGTATTGCAGAAACATGTGAGATTCTTAATTGTAAGGTTAATAATTACACTGCCGGGCCAAAATTTCTACAGAACGGAACTGGACAACACCTCTGGCTTATTGAATTTGAAAATAAGAACACTAACACTTTAGATTTTGAAAAGGCTTTAGATGCTAGGCTTAGACAGCTTAATAATGATTACAATGCTAAAAGATTTAAAAGCCTTGTACTTAAAAACCTTAAAATTATATCACTTGAAAAAGGAACTTTCTATAAATGGCTAAAAAAGAATAATAAATTAGGCGGTCAACATAAGATACCAAGACTAAGAAACGATGATAAACTAATAAAAGAACTACTAAATATTTAGTCTCAATTAATGAATAATTAATTATGTTTTTTATTTTCGAAGAAAAAAAAATATGCACTTAGCAATTTCAGGAAACATAGGTTCAGGCAAAACAACTTTAACAAAAAAACTTTCAGAGCATTACAAATGGATAGCAAACTATGAGGATGTAGAAAACAATCCTTACTTGAACGATTTTTATAAGGACATGCAACGCTGGTCGTTCAATCTACAGGTTTATTTTCTTAATAGCAGATTTCGCCAAGTAATAGATATAAAAAATAGTAAGAAAACTCATATACAAGATAGAACTATTTATGAAGATGCCCACATATTTGCCCCAAATCTACATACAATGGGCTTAATGAGTACAAGAGACTTTAAAAATTATCAAGAAATTTTTAATCTCATGGACGAGTTCGTTAAAGGACCTGATCTATTAATCTACTTAAGATCATCCGTTTCAACACTTGTTGAACAAATACAAAAAAGAGGAAGAGAATATGAAAACAGTATCAGACTTGATTATCTTACAAGATTAAACGAAAGATATGAAGCATGGATTTCCGAGTACAACAAAGGAAATCTGTTAATTATAGATGTAGACGATATTAACTTTTCTGAAAACGAAGAGGACTTTGGTGACATCATTGAAAAAATTGACGCGGAAATTAACGGATTATTCTAATTCCTAGCTTTCCCATTTACTCATATATAAAGAGATAGCATAACTATTAAGAGTTCATTTTTTGGAAGACCAACAATTATCAACCTTCAAAAGAATCGTCTACTTCATTTCAAAGAATTTAGCTCCGATTCAATCTAAATTTGCAATAGTTAAATTCACACTAATTTCACTTCAATAAATTTTTGTTTGCAGAAGATTTTGAAGTATTATTTGAAGTGAAAGTAAGTTCATTTTTTGAAAAAAGGCTAGTAAAATCATTGATAATTTTTGAATTATCATTATTTACTAAGTTAGCAAAAGTGAGTTCGTTTGAAAGTGAAACAAATTTTACGTCATACATTGCAGAGTTTGATTGATTATTAATAATGAAATCTGATGATACAGTTTCAAAATCATATGTCGTATTCATATCATCAATAAAAAGATTGTTTACTGGCTCAGGTTCGCTAACGGTTGAAATGGTTTTCATTGAAATTGAAGGAGCTATTACAAGCGCAACAACTGACATCAGCTTTAGTAAAATATTTAAAGATGGTCCTGAGGTATCCTTAAATGGATCACCAACAGTATCACCAACAACAGCTGCCTTGTGAGCTTCTGTACCTTTTTTGCCCTGCTCCTCTATCATTTTTTTTGCATTATCCCATGCTCCACCAGCATTTGATTGAAAAATTGCCATTAACACTCCACATGTTGTAACTCCTGCTAACAAACCACCAAGCATTTCTGCACCACCAAAAAAACCTATTAAAACAGGAACTATTATCGCTAATAGTCCTGGCGTTACCATTTCTTTAATTGACGCTTGAGTTGAAATTTCAACACATTTATCATACTCAGCAACTCCAATTGCAGCATCAAAAATTTTCTTATCCGCTGCACTTGCTTTTGACATATCTGAGTTATTTTTTTTCATTACTTCTAGAGC
>NHEL02000021.1:0-10381 GCA_002172655.2 Flavobacteriales bacterium TMED84
CAAAAACCTTTAAGCGGAGCAAGAATTGCAGGGTGTTTGCACATGACCATACAAACAGCTGTTTTAATAGAAACACTTGTTGAGCTTGGTGCAGAAGTTACCTGGTCTTCTTGTAATATTTTTTCAACTCAAGATCAAGCCGCAGCAGCAATAGCAAAAGAAGGTATTTCAGTTTTTGCTTGGAAAGGAATGAATGAAGAAGAATTTGATTGGTGTATTGAACAAACTTTGACTGCATTTCAAGACAACAAACCGCTGAATATGATTCTTGATGATGGCGGAGATTTAACTAACATGGTTTTAGACAAGTATCCTAATTTAGTGAAAGGTATCAAAGGATTATCGGAAGAAACAACAACAGGTGTTCACAGACTTTATGAGCGTGTTGAAAAAGGAACTTTAACACTTCCAGCAATAAATGTTAACGATTCAGTAACAAAATCAAAATTTGATAACAAATATGGCTGCAAAGAATCACTGGTTGATGCAATTAGAAGAGCTACGGATACAATGATGGCAGGAAAGGTTGCAGTTGTAGCCGGATATGGAGATGTTGGAAAAGGATCAGCTGCATCACTAAGAGGTGCTGGTGCTAGAGTAATTGTTACTGAAATTGATCCTATTTGTGCACTTCAAGCCGCTATGGACGGCTTCAAAGTTATGAAAATGGTTGATGCAATTCCTGAGTCTGATATAGTTGTAACAACAACAGGTAACAAAGATATTATTCAATCTCACCACTTTGAAATCATGAAGGACAAAACGATTGTTTGTAACATTGGTCATTTTGATAATGAAATTGACGTTAGTTGGTTGAACGAAAAGTGGGGTGATACAAAGCAAGAAATCAAACCACAGGTTGATTTGTATAATGTGAACGGGAATGATATAATCTTGCTAGCTGAAGGTAGATTAGTTAATCTTGGTTGTGCTACTGGTCATCCCTCATTTGTAATGTCCAATTCATTTACTAATCAAGTTCTTGCTCAGATTGAACTTTGGAAAAATCATAAAAGTTATGAAAATAAGGTTTATATGTTACCAAAGCAATTGGATGAAAAAGTTGCAAGACTTCATCTAAAGAAAATTGGAGTAGAATTAGATGTTTTAAGAAAAGACCAAGCTGATTATATTGGCGTAGATGTTCACGGTCCATATAAACCTGAGTATTATCGTTATTAATTTGAAATAAATAGCATATTACCGTCCAAGAACGTTGAGTATCTTTTTAACGATAAAATTGCAGGGCCATTCGCAACAGAGCCATCTTGATCTAATAAAAAAACAGAGTTACAACAGTTACAAATAGCCAGTGATGAACTTATTGAGTCTATTTCTGCACAAGCTGTCAATGGTTCATATGTACAGCTTTTATCATAAGCATGATATTCATAATTTGAAAATCTATAGATAATTAGACCATTGTAGCCTTGATTTTCTATAGTTAAACTACCACCAAGTGCGCTTAAAGAAATATTTTCTGGTGAATTTAGGTCAATTTCATGATTAACAAACACGTCAGGAATATAATTATTTCTTTCTCCGCATGAGATTAAAAAATTAAAAAAATAATGGTTACGCTATATCTCATTTTTTTACAAAAGAATTAAAAATTAATCAAATCTATATTAAGAATTTATATATTTACATTTTTAAAAGATCTACAAATAGAAACGACAATTATGCTTAGAAAGACTCTTTTGTATTTAGCTTTTGTCTTATATAGTGCTTTAGCCTTTTCTCAAACAGGTACATTACAAGGTACAATAATAGATGCCATGACCAATGAGCCAATACCATTTGCAAATGTCGTTTTGACAAAAAATGGAAATCAATCTGCTGGAACAACTACTGATTTTGATGGAAAATATACTATTAAACCTATTAACCCTGGTACTTACAACATAAAAGCAACTTTTGTTGGTTATCAAACTAAAGAAATTACTGGAGTTGTTATTTCAGCTGACCAAATTAGATTCGTTGANATTAAATTACAAGAAGGAATACAGTTAGAAGTTGCTGAAGTTGTTGTATGGACAAAGCCTTTAATTGACCAAGGAAATTTATCTGGAGAAACTAAAACCTCTGAAGAAATTGTCGCATTACCAACAAGGTCTGTGGCTTCAGTAGCTGCAACAACTGCAGGAATTTATCAAAGAGATGAAGGTGATGCTGTAAACATAAGGGGATCTCGTTCAGATGCCACTGAATATTACATAGATGGAATTAAGGTTAGGGGAGCTCTAGGAGTTCCAACATCTGGAATTGAACAAATTAAAGTTGTAACTGGTGGTGTTCCTGCACAATATGGTGATGCAACAGGTGGTGTAATTTCTGTAACAACTAAAGGCCCCTCTAATAAGTTTTTTGGNCANNTNGAGTTTGAATCNTCTGANTTGTTTGACGAATATGATTACAANCTTTTNGGATTTGCTCTNTCGGGTCCGATANTNAAAAAAAGAAATNCNGANGGAACTAAAGGAAGCTCAATTTTAGGTTATTTTATTTCTGGTGAACTTAGAAGNGTTGATGATACAGANCCNTCAGCAGTTGGAGTTTGGAAAGTAAAAGATAATGTTTTAAATAANTTAAGAAANAATCCATTTGTGATAGCNCCTAATGCTGCAGCTGGTTTTNTGAGTACNTCTGACTTTTTGAGTGAATCAGACTTTGAAAATNTTCAAGCTAAGCTAAACACAAANCAAANAAGACTGAATGTTTCTGGAAAATTAGATTTCAAACCATCAAACAACACTTTTTTAACTTTGGGAGGTAGCTACTATTATAGAAAAAGTAGAGACTTTTCTTACTGGAGATCCATGTTCGCTTGGGACAATAACAGAGAGTCATCACAAAANACTTTCAGATTATTTGGAAAGTTGACCCANAAGTTTGGNTCTGAAGAATCAAATGATGAAAATAGTGCATCNACNGTAAAAAATGCGTTTATAACAATTCAAGGGGATTACACCAACAACAAATACACATTTGTAGATTCTGACCATCAATTTGATTTATTTAAATATGGCCATGTTGGAAAATTTAGCACATCTAAAACAAAAGTTTACAACACTGGTGATGTATTGGATACTATTAATGGTAATCCAGTTTGGTGGAGTAATGTTCAAGTTCATAATGGATGGCAAGATACTTTAATGACTTTCAGTCCTGGAGCTCATAACCCTAGTCTGGTTAACTACACATCAGCTTATTATAGAATGTTCAGGNATTACGGATTATCATCATATGTTGGTAGTNCAAATGATGGTATCATNAGAACAGCTGCTGACTTGCAAGGTCAAGGTCTGCTAAATGGTGAATTNCCTACATCAGTNTACTCATTATTTGGTAATCATGGNTATTACTACAACGGTGCAGCAAAGCAAGAAAATACTCAAACAACNTTCAAAGCTTCAGGNTCNGCAGATATAGGATCTCACGAAGTTTCATTTGGATTTGAGTTTGAGCAAAGACAAGATTATTATTGGGGTTCAAGTCCAAGATCATTATGGACATTGGGTAGGCAGCTAGCTAACAATCATATTCTTGAAAGAGATTTAAGTAATCCATTACCTGGATTTAATCAAAACGGTATTTTCAATGATACAATCAACTATAACAGACTTTATAACTCTGAAATTCACTCTACTTTTGATAAAAGTTTGAGGGATGCTCTTAATATTAGTATTGATGGTTTAGAATATATAGACATAGATTCGTATGGTCCAAGTACTTTTGACATTAGTATGTTTAGCCAAGATGAATTATTAAACAACGGAAGTAATCTAATATATTATTATGGTTTCGATATTTATGGAAACAAGTTAGATAATAAACCATCTCTTCAAGATTTCTTTACCAGAGAAGTGACAGACCAATTCGGTGATAATCGCTATGCTAGAGAAATAGCTCCTTTTGAGCCAATATATATGGCTGGATATATCCAAGATAAGTTCGCTGTTGAAGATTTAATATTCAACATTGGATTAAGAGTAGATAGATATGATGCCAATCAGCAAGTCTTGAAAGATAGATATGTATTATATCCAACTTATACTGCAGGAACTACACAAGGGTCCGAAGCAGCAGAAAGAGCAGGAGGATTACCATCAACAATTGGTAATGATTATGTGGTATATGTNGATGANTTTTCTGCTAATTCACCNACTGCGGTTGGATACAGAAATGGAGAGACATGGTATAATGCTGAAGGATTACAAATTTCAGATCCAACAATATTAGCAGATGCAGCAGGAGGTAAAATTGCNCCNTATTTGCAAGATCAAAATGCATTAAACAATGATATAAATGTTAGTGAATCTTTTAAAGATTATGAGCCAGAGATNGTTTTCATGCCTAGAGTAGCTTTNTCATTCCCAATATCTGATGAAGCTCAATTTTTTGCTCATTACGATGTTTTGACACAAAGACCCCCCAGCAATAATAGATTAGAGCCAGTTGATTATCTTTTTATGGCTGATAAGGTTGGGGCTTTACTAAATAATCCAGATTTAAANCCTGAGAAGACAATAGATTATGAGCTTGGTTTTGCAAAGACATTATCTCTAAGTTCAGCTCTGAAAATATCAGCTTTCTACAAAGAAATGAGAGATATGATACAGGTAGTTAACACTCTTGGAGCATATCCAGCTCAATATCTTACTTATGGAAATATTGATTTTGGAACTGTTAAAGGAATGTCAATTAATTATGACTTGAGAAGAACTAGCAACGTGAGTATGACTGCAAATTATACATTACAATTTGCTGATGGTACTGGATCATCTGCAACTTCAGGACAAAGTTTAGTAAATACAGGNCAGCCAAATNTAAGAACNACTATTCCTCTTAGNTTTGATCAGAGACACTCATTAATGGCNTCTGTTGATTACAGTTATGGAACNGGAAAGAAATATAATGGTCCAATTTTATTTGGNAGGAAANTTTTACAAGATGCAGGAGCTAATATTATTATGACNGCTGGTTCGGGAACACCATATTCAAAACAATCTAATATTACNCAAGAAGCAGCATCNGGAATAAATGATCGCTCTACTCTTGAAGGAAGTTTAAACGGATCAAGATTACCGTGGCAGTTTAGATTGAGTATGAAATTAAATAAAAACTTTGTTATTAATTGGACTGACAAGAAGAAATCAAATCTTAATGTTTATGTTCAAGTTCAAAACTTACTTGATGCTAAAAATGTCATCAGTGTNTATAGAGCTACCGGAAANCCAGACGATGACGGATATTTAACNGATGCAGCAGCACAAAATTCAATAAACTCAAAAAATGATCCTGATTCTTTCAGATATNTNTACTCTTTGGCTGTAAATAANCCTTCAAATTACAGTTTACCAAGAATGTGGAGAGCTGGAATTAGTATAGATTTTTAAATAAAATGAAATTGAATAATACACATATGACTAAAATTGAGAAAATAAAATTTACCCTTCTAGCATTACTAATTTCAGTTCATGTTTCAGCTAAAGAAAATATTAATTACCCTGGAATTTCTAATGTCAAAAACGAAAGAGTTGCAGCTGGATGTACACCTTCTACTTCACAAACAGACTTAGATGTTAATAATGTNAGGACAACTATNATGGGNGGAGGAGATATGTGGTGGAATTTAGATGATGCGAGGTATGAAATTCCAAAAGATGGAAATAAACATTCAATGTTNGCTGGTGCTTTGTGGATTGGTGGTGTTGATGCTGGTGGTCAATTAAAAGTAGCAGCTATGACATATAGACAAGGTGGTAATGACTTTTGGCCAGGTCCTCTTGATGTTAATACTGCAACTATATCACCTGAGGAATGTGAGGAATGGGATAAGCATTTTAAAATCAATAGAAGTGAGGTAGAACAATTTGTTTCTGATTATGATAATTCAAATGGAGCTATTAACCAAAGTGACATTCCAGAATCAATTTTAGAGTGGCCAGCTCATGGTGATGTTTCTCAAGGTCAAGATTATTACTTAGCACCATTCTATGATAGAAATGGTGATGGGAACTATAATCCTCTCGCCGGTGATTATCCTGATTACAATGTGACAGGTACAAATGATGATTCAAAATTATATGGTGATCAAACTCTTTTTTGGATTTTTAATGATAAAGGAAATATACATACAGAATCTGAAGCTGAAGCTTTAGGTCTTGAAATTCATGCTCAAGCATTTGGTTTCACTGCTGATAATGAAGTCAATGATATGACTTTCTATAATTACAAAATTATTAATAGATCTACTCTTCCGCTATTAGATACATATTTTGGTCAGTGGGTAGATCCAGANTTAGGATATTATCTTGATGATTACGTAGGTTGTGATGTAGGACTAGGGCTTGGTTTTTGCTATAACGGAGATGCTGAAGATGAAGGAGCTGCAGGNTACGGATTTAATCCTCCAGCAATCGGAGTTGACTTTTTCCAAGGCCCATTAGCTGATGCAAATGATGGAATCGATAATGATAGAGATGGTACTATAGATGAATATGGAGAGCAAATCATAATGTCAAAATTTGTTTACTATAACAATGACTTTACTGTTACAGGAAATCCTTCTACAGGAACACATATTTATAATTATTTAAGAGGAATTTGGAAAGACAATGTTCCAATGACATATGGTGGAGATGGTCACGGAAGTGGACAAGGATCTACAACAGACCTCTGTAATTTTATGTTCCCAGGNACATCAGACCCTGACTTCCCAGGACAAGAGTGGACTGAAGTAACTGCCGGTAATACTCCTGCAGATAGAAGATTTTTACAATCTGCTGGTCCCTTTACTTTGCAACCTGGAGCAGTAAATGAAATTACTACTGGTGTTGTATGGGCTAGAGCTAACACAGGGGGACAAACTGCGTCGGTGCAACTTGTTAAAATTTATGATAAAGAAGCTCAAGCACTATTCGATAATAATTTTAATATTTTAAATGGACCAGATGCCCCAGACCTTGAAATTAGGGAGTTAGACCAAGAATTAATAATTACTTTNTCTAATAAAGTTACTTCTAATAATTACGAAGAATCATATTCAGAAAAGGATCCTTANATAACAAAGCCCGATAATTTATTAAATAGTCCTAATTACGAGTTTCAAGGCTATTTAGTTTATCAGCTAGTAGATGCAACAGTCTCAGTTACTGATTTAGATAACCCTGACAAAGCAAGGCTCGTTTATCGATCAGATGTGAAAGATGGAGTTACTGGAATAATTAATCAATACTTAGATCCGGTCTTAGGAGTATTTACTCCTGTTGAAGAGGTTTCATCAGTTTTAAGTCAAGGAGTTATTGGTTCAGTCGATGAAGGTACAGAGTACTCATTTCAGATTTTAGATGATAAGTTTGCACTTGGTAGTACGAAGCTAGTTAACCATAAAACATATTATTTTATGAGTATTGCATATGGTTATAACCANGCTGAAGAAAATGCTGATCCATACAATGTAAATGATCCAAATTATGATGGAAGAAATCAACCCTATATTGGAGGNAGAAGAAATATTAAAGTTTACTCGGCCATCCCTCACAATATTGGCCCTGATGGTGGAGGTACTCAACTTAACTCAAGCTATGGTGATGGAGTNAAAATTACAAGAGTGGAGGGTCAAGGAAATGGAGGTTTGGAATTAACTATGACACAAAATTCTGAAAATGCAATCTTAAATGGAATTGATTACAGATCCTCGGAGATTGAATACGAAGCAGGTAGTGGACCAATTGAAATTACTGTAGTCGACCCTGTTAGTGTTGTTGCAGGNACNTATGTTTTAAAGTTAGATAGTCCACAAGTTTCAAATCAAAATTTTGTTGAGAGTTACTATGGATGGACTTTGGAGGATGANAATGGNGATATTATTTCTAGCTCAGAAAAGTCAATCACTATTGGTGATAATCAGTTCATTGATGAACTTGGTCTAAGTTTTAAAATTAAACAATCAAGTAATCCTGGTGCAGATCCCAACAATATTAATAGTAATGGTCTTATATCTGGTTCAGTTGATTATGATGACCCTAATGATAGGTGGCTTTCTGGTGTCCCAGATAGAGATGATGAGTCAGCTTTCTTCAGTCTGTGGGGTCTTAACTGGATAAGAGCTGGTTCGTTCACAAATGATAATGATGCNTCTTTGAGCGATTACAATCAAACAGATGACCCCAATGGTGTTTTTGAAACTGTAATCGAAAAATCTGTAACTGTCGGTTTTGGTAATTTCTCTATTGACGTAACTGGAGGAACTTGGGCTCCTTACAGATTTGCATCCAATTTTAATGATGGTCCTGGGTTTAATAATACCGTCACTAATTCGTATGTAAAAATTGATAAATTAAACTCAGTTGATGTTGTATTTACTCAAAATAAAGACTTATGGACAAGATGTCCAGTCGTTGAAGCACAAGATGATCCAACATTATCAATCGGAGGTCAAATTAAAATGGGACTAAGACAAAGTCCTTCTGTTGACAAAGATGGTAACCCGGAGTCTGGAGTTGGTATGGGTTGGTTTCCTGGATATGCCATAGATGTACAAACAGGTGAAAGATTGAATATAATTTTTGCTGAAGACTCATGGCTGACTAATGAAAACGGAAATGATATGATATGGAATCCTACATCTAACATTGTTACTAGCGATTTTCCACAGTACGATCCTACTGCACCTCAAGGTCAACAATTTTCAGGTGGAAATTACTTGCTTGGCGGTAAGCACTTTATATATATTTTAAGAGGGGAGTCGTGGGTAAAAGGGACAGAAGATTATATAAGTGGAGATTATTTAGAGGTTGACAATTGTCCAAACTATGATGAGGGAGCATGGGCATATGCACAACTAAGCGATGGTGGTTTGCCTGCTCAGTTTAACGTGTTTAAGCATGTTACCTGGACATCAGTTCCCTTATTAGCTCCTGGAAGAAATTTGCTTACTACTGATGCAAGAGTGAAGCTTAGAGTATCCAAGCCTTACAAACAATTTGAATCTGTTGATCCTTCAAGATTTCTATCAAAGGATGATGATTTAATAGTTGGAACCAGCTACGTTGTAACTTTTAAAAATGATCAAACTACATGGGGAGGATTTAATATTACTCATGATGGAACAACTTATAAACCTGGAGAGTCTTTCGTTGCAACTACAACTTCATTCACAGGAAACTCACGAGCTAGAGTTGTTGAAGGAGAATCATCAAATAATTTTAATCCAATATATAGATTTTCAACTGATGACATAGTAGCAGAAATCGGTAACAACTCTGTTGCAAGATCATCTATTGACATGATTAATGTTGTTCCAAACCCATATTATGGTTATTCAGAATATGAAACAAATCAGTTGGACAATAGAATAAAAATAACCAATCTTCCCCAAAAAGCAACCATTTCAATTTTTACATTAAGTGGAACGCTAGTAAGAACACTCAAAAAAGATGACTCTAGTATCAGCTCAATAGATTGGGATTTAAAAAATGATTACGGTATTCCAATTGCTAGTGGTTTATACGTAATACATGTGAAAACAACTGAAGGAGAAAAAGTACTAAAATGGTTTGGTGCGCTTAGACCAATTGACTTAGACACATTCTAAAAAGAAGATTATGAAGAAATTAAATAAAAATATAATACTTAAAAGCTTTATAGTTCTTACCGTAATTTTAGCTGAGATTTTCTATTCTTCTAGCATATACGCAGGAAATGAACAAAGATCAGGACAGGCTGGTGCATCTGAGTTATTAATAAATCCATGGTCAAGATCTTCTGGATGGGGAACCGCTAACGTTGCAGGTGTTAGAGGGTTAGAAGGTATTTATTCTAATGTTGCAGGTCTAGCATTTACAGAAAAAACTGAATTAATCTTTTCACAGACATCTTGGCTTCAATACGGAAGTAAAATGTTTGATGCTAATGAATCAGTTAGTAATATAAGTTCATTTGGTTTTTCTCAAAAAGTAGGAGAATCAGCAGTCTTAGGAATGTCAGTTATGTCTATGGACTTCGGTGAAATTGAAATTACAACAGTCGAGTTGCCTGATGGTGGAATTGGAACTTTTTCACCAAAATATTTAAACTTAGGATTTTCTTATGCAAGGATATTTTCAAATAGCATTTATGGTGGTGTTACAGTCAAATTGGTTTCTGAGCAGATATCTAATCTATCTGCCCAGGGAATAGCACTAGATGCTGGAATACAGTATGTGACAGGTAAAAAGGACAATCTTAAATTTGGTATTTCATTAAAGAATGTTGGTCCAAGAATGTCATTTTCTGGAGATGGTTTATCATTCAGAAATTATGTCGATCCAAATTACGAAATGACTGTAGAGCAAAGATCATCAGAGTTTGAGCTTCCTGCTCTTCTAAATATAGG
>NHEL02000018.1:0-27616 GCA_002172655.2 Flavobacteriales bacterium TMED84
CCTTGTTAGGTTCTTCTTTATTGATCTTTGATAATAATTCAGTTACTCTGGTGATCTGTACCAATAGAGCTACAACTGCAATTGGCATTAAAACATATATAATCTTTTCAATCATTTTGCTTATGTATGTAAGTTTTTACTTTCGTCTAAATAGGGGTGCGACTTTATTACAACTGAAGTTTTTGATAAAGTTCGGGAAACAATCTGAATAAATAGCCCAATAAAACCTAAAAATACACCGACCTCGAGTAGTCCTAAATGTCCATGTTCAAATAATGTTCCAGGAGCAAATAACAAATAAGAATTTATCCAGTGTCCTATTAAAATAATAGTTGAGACTATAACAAGTATAGTTTTGTTCCTTTTAGCATCTCTACTCATTAGCATTACTAGCGGAACAACAAAATTGATTACCATACTAAACCAGAACAAAAAACTATAGTTAGATTGTTCTATACGTTGCATAAAGTATGTTACTTCTTCAGGTATATTGGCATACCAAATTAACATAAACTGTGAAAACCACATGTACGTCCATACAATTGAAAAGGCAAAAATGAATTTTCCTAAGTCATGAATATGACTATCATTTAAATCAGGTAAGTATCCTGTTTTCTGTAAAAAAAGAGCAATTAAAAGAATAGTTGTAAATCCTATTGTTGCCCACTCGGAAAATATATACCAACCAAACAATGTACTAAACCAGTGTGTATCAATTGACATGATCCAATCCCATGCAGCAGTACACGATGTAACCGCAAAAAAGACTAGAAACCATCCTGAAACTCTTAGCCCTTTAAAAAATGATCGTTCTCCAATATCTCCTTCAAGATCACCTTTTATAGAAAGCTGTCTTAATTTTCTGGCACAATAAATCCAAATAATGACATATATTATAGATCTTATAAGAAAAAAAGGTGCATTTAAATAAGGTTCTTTACCCGCAATTATTTTATCATAATTTGGTTCATTTGGATCCATTATCCCAGGCTCTAACCAATGGTAGATATGGTTCCAGTGCATAACAGCAGCGATAACAATAAACAGCATAATAATTCCCGCATAAGGCAAAAATGCCATCATAGCTTCAGGAACTCTTTTAAATACTGTCGACCATCCTGCCTCTGCTACATATTGTATAGCAACAAAAACTACTGCAAAAAGAGAAATACCAAGGAAAAAATAGTTATTGAATAGTAAATTAGTCCACGTTGAATGAGCATCATTCATGAATCCTATTATTAATGAGAGTAATCCTAATACTATCATTGAGATTGAAGCAAAATGTAATTTTTTATTTAGCTGAAACATTTATCTATTCTAATTTTTGTAGTTTTTGAACATGCATTACTAATTTCCATCTTTCGTCTTCGCTAAGTTGTGAAGAATGAGGCCCCATAGCATTCACTCCATAAGTTATTGAGTGAAAGATATGCCCAGCTTTGAGTTCAGACATTGTTTTTCCTGTTCTTCTAATTTGCTTTTTGTCATTATAATGAGGAATATTTGAATAAATTGGATGACCGATACTTCCGCCTCCGTTGCCCTCAGGTCCATGACAATGAGCACAAAACATGCCATATAATGCTTCTCCCTCTTTTAAATTCTTTTCATTAATTTCTAATGGGTTTTTTGCAAATTTTCCAGACTGTAGATATCCCTCCAAGTCTCCATCAAAGTAAAAAGTAGAAAGATAATTTCTAGCTATTGTACCATCAACTGGAAGCCTAGCATTTATACTATCTTTAAAATATGTATTTGTTGAGTATGTCTCTAATGATGGTGACCTATACATATTTGGCATATACTCATAACCGCTTTGATTATTACACGCAGATACGATTATGCTAAAAAATAATATTGCAATTAATTTATTTATCATCTTTCTTTTTAATTTCTATTGCACCTGTGGTTTTTAAAAATTTTTCAACTTCTTTAAAATTATCATGTTCGATTTCAACTAAAAACTTATCGTCTGTAGTTCTAGGGTCGGGACTAGTTTCCTGCGAGCCAGGAAAGAGTTTACATCTGTAAAAATATGTTAGTGACATTAAATGCCCAGCAAACATTACAGTAAGTTCAAATAGTATAGGTACAAATGATGGCAAGTTCTTAAAAAAAGTAAAGTTGGGTTTACCACCAATATTCATTGGCCAACTTTTGTATTCTCCAGAAATCATAATATAGTAGATTAGAACAGAGCCAAAAGTAAGCCCAATACATCCATAGATGAAAGCAGTGATAGCCATTCTTGTTTCTTTTAGTTCTAAAACTTTATCAAGACCATGAACTGGAAAAGGAGTATATACTTCTTTTACATTTAGATTTTTTTCTTTCATCTTTTTAACGGAAGTTAAAAGAATATCATCATCATCATATAATGCATACACTATGTTACTGTTCATTTTCTATTTTTTTAAATTCTGATCCAGATGATTTTAAAATTGTCTTCATCTCAGCCTGAGCGACTACAGGAAATGTTCTTGCATACATCAAGAATAACACAAAGAAGAAACCAATAGTCCCAAGAAATATTCCTATATCTACAAAGGTGGGAGAGAACATAGTCCAACTTGATGGAAGAAAGTCTCTGTGTAAAGAAGTTACTATAATTACAAATCTTTCAAACCACATACCTATATTTACGAAGATTGATAAGATAAAAGTTGCAATTATATTTGTTCTTATCTTGTAAATCCAATAAAGCTGCGGAATAACGACGTTACAGGTCATCATACTAGCATATGCCCACCAATAGGGGCCTGTTGCTCTATTTAAGAAAGCATATTGTTCAAATTCAACTCCAGAGTACCATGCCATAAATAGTTCAGTGATATATGCAATTCCTACCATTGAGCCAGTAAATAAGATAATTACATTCATATACTCAATATGTTTTATTGTAATGTAAGCTTCCATATTTACAACCTTTCTTACAATTATAAGAAGTGTTTCAACCATTGCAAATCCAGAGAAAAGTGCTCCCAATACAAAGTATGGTGGAAAAATTGTTGTATGCCAGCCAGGAATAACAGAAGTAGCAAAGTCCATTGATACNATTGAATGAACTGAAAAAACCAAAGGAGTAGCTAATCCCGCTAATACAAGTGACACCTCTTCAAATCTCTGCCAATGCTTGGCCCTTCCTGACCATCCAAAAGATAACAAAGAATATAATTTCTTCTTCAGGGGATTAATTTTTTCATTAACTCTGTCACGAATCATTGCAAAATCTGGAATTAGTCCAATGTACCAAAAAACAGTTGAGACGGTTAGATATGTTGAAATTGCAAAAACATCCCAAAGTAAAGGTGAGTTAAAATTAACCCATAGCGAACCATATTGATTTGGAATTGGAAATACCCAGTATGCTAGCCATGGTCTACCCATGTGGATTAATGGAAATAATCCTGCTTGAATAACTCCAAAAATTGTCATTGCCTCTGCAGACCTATTGATAGCCATTCTCCATTTTTGCCTAAAAAGTAAAAGAACCGCTGAAATAAGAGTTCCTGCATGACCAATACCAATCCACCAAACAAAGTTTGTTATATCCCAAGCCCAATTGACTGTTTTATTTAATCCCCAAACACCAATTCCTGTTCCTATTGTGTATGCAATACAACCGAATCCCCAAAGCATGAGGATAACGGATAATCCGAATAGTGTCCACCAATACTTGTTAGCCTTTCCTTCAACAGGATATGCAACTTCAACAGTAATATCATGGAATGTTTTATTACCGTCGATTAGCGGGTCTCTTATCCTTGACTCTTTATGCATTTTGTTTGTTTCTTACTTTTGTTTGATAAAATACAGATGGCCTCACATTTAAATGATCAAGTAAATCATATGCTCTATCATCTTTTCTTAGTTTGTATACTTCGCTGTCTTTGTTAGTAACGTCACCAAAAACTATTGAATTAGTGGAGCATGCCGATGAACAAACTGTTTGAGCGTCTTCATCTTTTATTGTTTCTCCCTTTTTCTTTGCTTCGAGCTTTAATGCTTGTATTTTTTGGATGCACATGCTACATTTCTCAATAACTCCTCTGGACCTAACAACAACATCAGGATTTAAAACCATTTTACCTAGATCATCATTCATATGATAATCAAACTGATCATTTTCGCTATATAAGAACCAATTAAATCTTCTTACTTTGTAAGGGCAGTTGTTAGCACAATATCTTGTACCAATACATCTGTTGTATGTCATTTGATTCAGTCCTTCATTACTATGTGTTGTTGCAGCCACGGGGCATACATTTTCACATGGTGCATGATTGCAGTGCTGACACATAACAGGTTGAAAAACAACTTCAGGATCTTCAGAAGGCTCTTCCATTTGAGCATACATTTTAATTGAAGATATGTCTTGTTTTTTAGCACTCTCTTTAGTCATTTCAGATGAGTAGTATCTATCAATTCTCATCCAATGCATATCTCTACTTTTTCTCATTTCCTCTTTCCCAACTACTGGTATATTGTTTTCTGCCTGACAAGCTATTACACATTCAGCACAGCCAGTACATGATGTAAGGTCAATCGAAAGATTCCAAAAATGTCCTGTTTCTAAGTCATGTTCTTCATATAACGAAACTTGGTCTGAAGGTAACTTTCCTTTATAAGTATAATATTTCTCTCTATAATTACCAGAGCCAGGATTCTTTATGTACTTATCTAAATTAGTCTCTTTCACCATGTCTCTTCCCATCATTGTGTGGTGTAGCTGTATACAAGCAAACTCATGCTCTCCTTCAGCTAGTTCTATTTCCACATATTTTTTTGAAGTTAGTGGGAAAGCATTAAATCCTACATCATCACCAACCTTACCTGATTTTTTCCTTCCATATCCAAGTGCTATACCTATTGTACCTTTCGCTTGTCCAGGCTGAATAATGACAGGTAGATTTTTTAGTTCTACATCATCAGCTTTTAAATTTACAAGACTTCCGTTCAATGCACCGTTAGCAACAGTTTTATTCATTAAACCGTATTCTCTTGCTGTTGATGCCGAAATAGTAACATAATTGTCCCAAGTGGTCCTTGTGATTGGGTCAGGCAATTCATGTAGCCATGGATTGTTGGCTAAANCCCCATCTCCAAGACCTATTTTTTCATATAAGCACAACTCTAAGCGATTATCATCAACTCTTTCAAAATTTCGAAGATTTGATTTTCTATAGCTAGCTGCATTAATTGACTGTTTGAATTTAAAATAACCATCGTGCAGAGCTTTGTTCCAATCAATTCCCTTATTACTCCAGTAATTCTTCAAATATTTGTGAAAGTCTTTGCTCTCACCCGACCATGAAAGCAAATTAGTCTCAAACTGCCTTGTATCAAACAAAGGTGCTATTGTAGGCTGCATCAAAGTGTATGTGTTTAGACTTGGATTTGCATCACCCCAACTTTCAAGATTGTGATGAAGTGGACATAGATAATCAGCTAAACTAGACGTCTCGTCGTTATAAAGTGAACAAGAAATAAATGTCTCAACCTGATTTAATGCTGAAACAAATTTCTTTGAATTTTCATAATTATAAACAGGATTAACACCGTTTGTAATTAGAACTTGTACATTTCCGCTGTTCATTTTTTTCACTAATTGCCTTAAATCATCAGTTTTACCTTTTTTCAAAAAACAAGGATTGTTGGTATTTATCGTTTTTTTGTAATTGCCTAGTCTATAATTGATTGCATTGACAATTAATTGCACTTCTTTGTTTGTACTATCAGTTATAACAATCGAAGATTTTGATTTTTTGAGATTTTGATAAACATCTTTTAGTCTTTCATCAATCTGATCAGTACCGATTAATGCTTTATACAAATTGGAAATAAGATACGCTTGCTCGGATGGTTTGATTTGTATTCTTTTATCAGCATTCGCACCACTGAGTGACATATTAGTCTCAATTTGAAAATGCCTTGACATTTTTCCATTCTTAGGGTTTCTGCCATTTACATAATCTTTAGAGTAATCTTGAGACAGCCAATTTCCAAGAAAGTCTGCTCCAAAAGATACAATTACATCACTTTTGTCAAAGTGATATTTTGGAGCTACTCTTTGTCCAAAACTCTCAAGATTTGCATCTAGTATTGCGTCATAAGCAACAGAGTCATACATTATATGCTCAAAATTTGAATATTTAGAACTAAACTTCTTTATTAAATTTAAAGTAGTTTCACTTATTACAGAAGTTGTTAATAGTACTATTTTTTTGTCCTTGACCTCACTAAGCTTTTGTCTAATTTGTCTATCTAATTTTGACCAGGAGATAGATTTACCACCATATATAGGCTCCTTAGCTCTATTTGAATCATAGAATGATAATATTGTAGCTTGGCTTCTTGCACTTGTACTGCTTTGATTTGCTTCAATTTTAATTGGCCTACCTTCTCTAGTTTTAACAAGCACACTGGAATAGTCTCTTCCATCATAGATAGTTGTTGCGTAAAAATTGGGAACTCCAGGAATGATCTCATCTGGCTTAATTAGGTAAGGTACTGATTTGACTACAGGAGTTTCGCATGCTGCAAGAGTTGCTGCTGCAGTTGTAAAACCCATAAATTTTAAAAAATCTCTTCTGCTTGTTGATGATTCTTCTAATGTTTTCTTTTGCTTTAAAAAATCGTTTACTGGCAAATGCTCTGAAAATTCATTACTTGCAATCTCATTTGCAAACTCCTTATTCTCTAATTGAGCAACACCTTTCCAATATGTTTTTTTATTACTCATAAATTTAATAGTGACATTTTGCACATTCTAAGCCTCCAATTTCTTCAACAGTAAAAACGTCTTTACCGTGCTTTGCTTTGAGCTCTTCGTGTAATTTGGCATAATATTCGTTGCCTTCCATTTTAACCTCAGATTCTCTATGACACTCAATACACCACCCCATAGTTAGTTCACTGTACTGGTATACCTCTTCCATTTCCTGTATAGGACCATGACATTCTTGGCACTCTATTTGCCCAGCAACAACATGCTGAGAATGATTAAAATAAGCGTGGTCTGGTAAATTATGAATTCTAACCCACTCAATAGGTTTTTGTGTGTACCCCTCAATGTATGTTCTTGAGTCTTGATCAAAACCAACAGCTTCATATATTTTAGCTATCTCTTTAGTTCCTTCTTCATCGGTTCCTTCGTTAATATATGTATGGCAATTCATACATACGTTGGCAGATGGTATTCCAGAGTGCTTACTGTGTCTGGCTGAGGAATGACAATAATTACAATCAACACCGTTAATTCCTGAATGCAGTTCGTGAGAGAAAGCAATTGGCTGCTCAGGTTGATACTGAGTATATACTCCAACTCCCATCATTGTTGAATATGCAAAATTTGATATTACAACAAATGCAATAATACCAGTAAAAACTAAATTTGTTTTGTTGGAAATAAAAAGTTTGTATTGATTATAAAATGTCTGTGGTATTGATTCAGTTTCCTCTCCTAAACTTGATTTTAGTTTATTTTTTAGTATCAACAATATGTATGATATTGCTAAGATTGATATTAGAATAATGATAGGTAGATATTTGTTTGATGAGGAAACTTGCTCTGTTGAGGCAACAACAGCTTCAGCAATTTCTTCAACGGGTGGATTTTCTAAATAAGCGAAAAGAGCATCGAATTCTTCATCAGTAAAATAAAAAGCTGGCATGATTTGCTTGTTGTACTCTTCATATATAGCAATTGCTTTTTCATCTCCTGATGCAATAAACTCCTGAGAGTTAATAATCCATTTTTTAAGCCAGTCCTTTGAATACTTATCAGTTACACCTTTAAGTCCCGGACCTACTAATCTTTTGTCAGTCATCACATGACAAGCAGTACAATTTGTTTTATAGAGCTCTTCACCATCGATTTGGGCGAAAAGTATGTTAGAAAATAAAAACGAAAATGTTAGAGCTAAACAGATTTTTCTTCCTAAATGCAACACCTTATTCATCAGTTTTTTATTCTATAACAAATATACCACACTTCTTTTGTTTGGTAAAGCAAAAATCTCTAAAAAAATTGATGAATTATTTATTTAGAATTAGTCTAAATAATTTCGACAACTTCTTTGATTTCAGGAACGTTTTTCTTGATAGTTGTCTCAATACCATTTCTAAAAGTCATCATACTCACGTCACAAGTCGCACAAGATCCAGTGAACTTAACCTTAGCTATTTTATCTTTTGTTACTTCAATTAAATCAATATCACCTCCGTCAACCTTTAAGTACGGCCTGATATTATCTAATGCTTGATCAACTTTATAGTATAACTTATTTTTTTTTGATATTTTCATTCTAGGAGCATCCTTTGTTATGTGTTATCTTAACTGATTCTGTTTCTTGAATTTTTTTATTTCTTTCTTCGACAAAATCCACTAACTTTCTACACAAATTTAAGAATCTTTTCGCAATATCAGTATCACCTTGCAAAACAGCAGGTCTTCCAATGTCAGAAGCTACTCTAATTGATTCAATAAGTGGGATTTCGCCAAGAAAATTTACATTCATATTATCAGCTAGAATTTTTCCACCATCTTTTCCAAAGATATGATGCTTGATTTTACTTTCATCTTCAAAATATGACATGTTTTCAATTAACCCAACAACTGGGACTTTAATACTATCCATCTGAAACATATTTATCCCTTTTCTTGCGTCTGCGACTGAAATTGGCTGAGGTGTTGAAATAACAATTGCACCAGTAACTGGTATTGATTGAACTAAAGAAAGATGAATATCTCCAGTACCAGGTGGCAAATCTACAAGAAGGTAGTCTAAATCTCCCCAATGAGCATCCCAAATTAGCTGATTCAATGCCTTGGTAGCCATAGGGCCTCTCCAAACTAAAGCTTGCTTTGATTGAGCAAAAAAACCAATACTTAAAACTTTTACACCATAATTTTCTAAAGGGTCAATCTTATTTATCCCATCAACATTAATTGATTTAGGGATTTTTCCTTCTAAGTCTAACATTAAGTGCATTGACGGACCATAAATATCTGCGTCAACAACCCCAACTTTAAATCCATTTTCAGATAATCCAACAGCTAAGTTTGCTGTAATTGTTGATTTTCCTACACCTCCTTTACCAGAACTCACAGCTATAATATTTTTAACTCCTTTTATTCGTTCTCCTTTGATTTGAACATTATTTTTTGAAGCTTCAAGGTTGAAATTAAGCTTAATTCTACAATTTGAAAATTGACTTAAAATAATTTCATTGATAAACTTTTCTAGCTTCTTTTTATAAGAGAGGGTAGGGTTTTGAATTTTAACATCTACGATTATATCATTTCCAAACAGCTGAAGGTTAGTAATATTATCGGCTGATAGATTGAACGGATTTTCATTGAACCCATCATTTAACAGTTTAAAAACACTATCTGTTGTTAACTTAGACATTTAATATTCAAATTTAAATTTTATATATGTAATTTTCTTACCTAATTTCAAAAACTTTTGCTCATAGTAAGTTTTTATTTCACAATCTTTTGAGCAAATTTGAGAATTATACAAGTCATGAGTTGATTGCATGATCTTATAGTTTAAATTTGACAAAACCCCAAGCGTATATCCATGCAAAAACTCACTGTCAGTTTTTAAGTTAACAAACCCTTTTCTTGACAAAATAGTTTTGTAAATATTAAGAAAATTCTTATGAGTTAATCTTCTTGACTCACTTCTTTTTTTTATGTGAGGATCTGGAAAAGTAATCCAAATTAAATTTATTTCTCCATGGTCAAAAAAATTGTTTAAAAACTCTATTCTTGTTCTTAAAAAGAAAATGTTTTTTAACTTTTTAGATTCGCTGGCACCAGACCAAATTCTCGCTCCTTTTATATCTATGCCTATGTAGTTTATATTAGGATTTCTTTTTGCAAGCTCAACAGTATATTCACCTTTACCACAACCCAGCTCAAGGCATATTTCATTATTATTTTTAAAGATATTCCTTCTCCACAATCCTTTATGTAAATAATCTTTTTTGAGCTCTTCAATTTTTGGCTGAATCACATTTGAAAAATTATTTAAATCATCAAATTTTTTTAATTTATTTTTACCCAAAATTTTTTTTCAAAAATAATCATTTCATCTAATGAAAAAAAGAGTTTTAATCACTCCTATGGACTGGGGCTTAGGTCATGCAAGTAGATGTGTTAAGATAATTAGAAAATTGAATGAATATGGCTATGAAGTTATTATTGGATGCGACAATAAACCTTTACACTTTTTAAAAAAAGAGTTTCCTAATCACGATTTTGTAAGACTGAAGGCAATGCCAATTCTTTACAGCAAATATATAGGTGCAAGTTTTGCTATATTTTTACAGATTTACAAGCTAATATATAATTATTTTTATGAAATATACATAACCGAAAAAATAATTAATCAATTCAAGATAGATGCAATAATTACTGATAACAGATTTGGCGTTAGATCAAAAAAAATACCCTCAATTTTTGTAACACATCAAGTTGAAATTCGCTCAAAATATTTTATGTCTTTTATTAACTATGTAAACACCAGGTTAATTAATAGGTTTAATGAGTGTTGGATTGTAGATGACAAAAAAAATCGACTTTCTGGATCGCTATCAAATTCATCCAAATTATATATAAAAACTCAGCACCTATCTAATCTATCTAGGTTTAGATATTTTAAAACAATGACAAAAAAACAACTTTTGGTATTAGTATCTGGGCCTGAACCACAAAGTAGTATTTTTGAAAAAAAATTAATCGAGGCTACTAAGAAATTAAAAATAAAGTCTATAATTTTACAATGCAAACCGTCTCTAAATTTAGTTAATAAGCAAGGAAATACTAGCACTATATCTCACTTACAAACTGAAGCCCTTAACAAACTGATTCTAGAATCTAAATATGTCATTTCGAGATCTGGTTATACAACAGTTATGGATTTAGCAAAATTGAAAAAAAAAATCATGTTTAATTGCAACAAATGGTCAGTATGAACAAGAATACTTAAGTAGCTATATTAGCCAGAATGGTTTTTGTTTAACTTCTAATTTAGAGGAAATTGATTTAGAGAAAATTATTGGTAAATTAGATGAAATTCATGGTTTTGCAAACTATGAACAAGATGTTGTAAACTGGAAAGATATTTTCAAAATTATAGCGTATGCATAGCTTCAATCAAATTAATAACAATAAAGATTTTGTTGATCAGTGTCTTGATCTTTATCACTATCAATTACAAAACAATAAGCTATATTTTGATTTTTGCAAACTTATAAACAAGACGAAAGTTCCTGAGAAAATTACTCAAATACCATTTCTGCCAATTCAATTTTTTAAGTCTAAAAAAATTCTCACAAAGACTAGCTATGAACTAAAATTTCTCAGTAGTGGTACTGGTGGTAAAAGAAGTACACATTATATAGCTGAGAAAAACAACTATATAGAAAGCTTTGTTAATTGTTTTGAAAGTTTTTTTGGCAGAAGCAAAGATTATTGTTTTTTGGCTTTACTTCCCAATTATTTAGATAATAAAAACTCATCACTCATTTACATGATGAATCATTTTATAAAGAACAGTAAGTATTCGTCAAGTAACTATTACCTAAAAAATTATGATAAACTAAAAATTCAAATATCAGATAATAATAAAAATAAAATTCCAACAATCTTATTTGGTGTGTCTTTTGCTTTGTATGAATTTTCTAAAATTTGCGATATCAAAATTGAAGATACTATTGTTATTGAAACAGGAGGAGCTAAGAACTCTAAGCTAAGTAAATCAAAAATCGAAATTATAGAGCTACTTAAAAAAAATTTTAAAACAAAAAATGTCTATTCAGAATATGGGATGACAGAAATGCTGTCGCAAGCTTACAGAAAAGATAGTTACTATATGACACCTAAATGGTTGAAATTTTTAATTAGAGATATCAATAATCCCTACAAAATTGGATGCAATAGAGGTTTTGTTAATGTTATTGATTTAGCAAATAAGCATAGCTGTCCTTTTATTGCTACTGAAGATTTTGCAATACAAAAAAAAGAGGGTATTGATATCATTGGTAGATTAAGCAGTTCTGAACTAAGAGGGTGCAACAACCTAATATAATGATTAAAAAAGCTACATTAGAAGATCTAGAAGAGTTAATTAAGCTTTACAGAAGCAGTATAAAAAAAATGATTTTAAAAAAAATTAGCCAATGGGATTATGAATACCCAAACAGAGAAGTATTAAAAAAGGATATTTTAGCTCAAAATTATTATGTTTTTTTAGAGCATGATGAAATAATTGGTGGTATAACAATTGATGAAAATATTGATACAGCATATAAAAATATTAAATGGAAAAATAATTGTTTTTATACAATTCACAGACTTGTTGTTAAGCATAACAGGTGGGGAATTGGAATCGGTAAAAAATTAATGTGCTTTGCTGAGGAGTTAGCAAAAAAGAATAATAAAAAATCTTTACGCCTTGACACCTATTTTGACAACACCATAGCAAATAGTTTTTACATTGGTTTAGGGTACAAATTTAAAGGTAAGATATTACTCAAGGCACATAAAAAATTTTATTATTGTTACGAAAAAATGATCAAATAAAAGAATGAGAAATTATGTTAAAGTTCTTGGAACAATTCAAGATGGGGGATTTCCTCAGATTGATTGTAATAAAGCATGTTGTCAAAATCAATGGTTAAATCCTAAAAAAAAATTTGTTTCTAGCATAGCTGTAGTTGACGAATCTGAAAAAAAACAGTGGATTATAGATGCCTCCCCAGAAATTAAATTTCAAACAAAACTTCTAAAGGAAAAAACAAATATCAAAGACATTGAAGGCGTTTTTCTAACGCATGCCCATATAGGACATTATACTGGATTAATGTATTATGGCAATGAAGCTGCTGGATCTAGAGACTTAAGAGTTTATGCAATGCCTAAAATGAAAAAATTTTTAGAGAACAATGGTCCTTGGAACCATTTGTTAAAACAAAGGAATATCAAATTAATAAGACTCTATAAAAACAAAACAATAAACATTAGCGCTAATCTTAAAATAAAACCATTTCTTGTCCCGCACAGAGAAGATTACTCAGAAACTGTTGGTTTTGAAATCGCAACATCTGAAAAAAAACTAATTTATATTCCTGATATTGATAATTGGGAAAAATGGAATGTTTCCATAACAGAGTTAATCAAAAATATTGATTTTGCATTAGTTGATGGAACTTTTTTTTCCGAAAGAGAAATAGAAAGAGATATTAGCTTAATTCCTCATCCTCTAGTAAAGGATAGTTTAAAATTATTTTCAAATCTAAAAGCTAAAGAAAGGAATAAAATTATTTTCACACATTTTAATCACACAAATCCACTGATTGATGAGAGCTCAAAAGAGCATGAAGAAGTTTTATCAAAAGGGTTTAGAATCGCTAAAGAGGACGATAACTTTTATCTATAAAAAACTTATAATTTCATCGTAAAGATCATTAGGGTTTTCTGCATGAACCCAATGCCCAGCATTACTTATTTCACAAAATTTTGAATTTGAAAAATGATTTCTAATTCTATTCAGATCTTTAGAGTCTATATAATCTGAATTTTCACCTTTTACAAACATAATATCTATATCACTAACACCTTTGCAAAAATTTGCGTGACTAATTTTTTTAAGATTATCCTTCAAAACTGATAAGTTAAATCTCCATAAAAATCTTTCATTATCTCTTTTTAAATTTTTTAGAATAAATTGTGTGATTGCTTTATTTTTTAAACTTTTTAACAAATCTGATTCTATTTGATTTCTCGACGTATAATTTTCTAGACGCAACTTTGAAATTTTTTCAAGCAAAAATTGATGAAAAGAAATATCATACTCTTTAGGTGCAATATCAATAACAATACTTTTATCGAATATGTTTTTCTTTTCTAAAACCAACTTCATTACAACCTTCCCTCCTAACGAATGGCCAAGCATGTGAGGTTTGTATATATTATTTTGATTAATATAATTTATAATGTCCTCTGAAATAAAATCATAATCAAAAAAAATAGAATGAGGAGAGTTGCCATGATTTCTAATGTCAACACAATGAACTTTAAATTTCTGAGATAATCTTTTTGCAAATGTTGCCCAGTTATCTGACATTCCAAAAAGACCATGTATAATTATTATATCCTTACCACTTCCGTAAATCCTAGAAAAAAGCTTCATAGTAAACGTTTGTACATTGATATTGTGTTCTGTAGTCCAAAATAGATTGAATCAGAAATGAGAGCATGTCCAATTGAGACCTCTAGTAAATTATCTATTTTACTGCTGAAATACTTCAAATTATCTAAATTGAGGTCATGACCAGCATTTAAGCCTATATTTATGTTTTTTGCCAATAGCGCACATTCATAAAAGTCTTTTATTGCATTTTCTCTGTTAATAGGAAATTTTTTTGCATAAGTCTCAGTGTAAAGCTCAACACGATCAGCTTCAAGTTTTTTTGCCAGTTCAATCATCATTTCTTTTGGGTCAACAAAAATTGATGTTCTGATTTTTGATCTTTTAAACTCAGAAACAATTTCTTTCAAAAACTTATAATTAGATTTAATATCCCATCCTTTGTTTGATGTTAAAACATCGGGGGCATCCGGAACCAAAGTTACTTGAGTAGGCTTTATATCCAAAACTAAATCGATGAATTGCTTGCTAGGATTACCCTCAATATTAAACTCCTTTTTAATAACTTTTTTGAGATTATATACATCTTCTCTTGTAATATGTCTTTCATCAGGCCTTGGATGAACTGTTATTCCATCTGCTCCAAACTTTTCAGCTTTAATAGCTGCTTGAACAACAGAGGGAACTTGACTACCTCTGGCATTTCGAATTGTAGCAATTTTGTTTATGTTTACACTTAAATTTTTCACATTTCAAAATTAATTAATTGTTTATATCCAAATGCAAGCCAAAGAAATAATTTCGTCTTCAATTTTACCTTTAAAGCTAAAAGACAGCGCAAATATTGCATTAAAAATAATGCAAGACTTACATGTATATAACCTTCCAGTGGTTGAAAAAAATAAGTTCCTAGGGCTTATTTCTGAAAACGAAATAATGAATATGAAAAAAGATAAATTGTTTGTTAAAGATTTACTGAAAACAAGCGATGATATTTACATATTTGAGGATCAACATCTTTTTAACATAGTTGATTATTTTGATAAACACTCGTTGTCAGTTTTACCTGTCTTGAGTAGAAGTAAAAAGTATATTGGCTCAATTACTAGTTCAAAAATTTTATTTACTCTGGCAAAAAGTTCTGCTGTTAGGAACAATGGAGGAATAATAGTTTTAGAAATTAATGAAAAGGATTATAGTTTATCCAAAATATCTTCAATAACTGAGTCGAACAATATTAATATTTTAAGCTCATACATAACCTCGTTTAATGAATCAAAAAACATAGAAGTTACTCTAAAATTAAATAGCCATAATTTAGATAGATTGCTAAAAGATTTTGAACGTTTTAACTATCATGTTTCTGCATCTTTTAACAAAGAAAATGACCTTTCAAACATTGAGGATCGATATGACAGCTTAATGAGATATCTAAACACCTGATGTCTTTCAGAAAATTAATTTTGTTCATAAATTTTTTAGTTTTTTCAGCATCTTGTTTGGCAGAGACTGAAAAGCTTAAAATTAAAAAGATTGTCATTAATGGTAATAATATTACTAAAAATGAAACTATTTTAGAACATATCGCAATAAAAAAAAATCAAGTATACTCACTAGAAAAACTAATTAAAAACATACAAACTTCTGAGGAGAATTTAAGTAATTTACAAATTTTCAATGATGTTGAAATTTCATTTTGGTACACTCAAGAAGATGAAATACAGATAGAAATTTTTTTAACTGAAAGGTGGTATTTATGGCCCTATCCTATTTTTGAAATTTCAGATAGGAATTTTAATTCATGGTATAGAGATTTTAAAAAATCTCATTATGAAGACTGGTCAAAAATCAATTATGGAATTATGCTTGATTGGCAAAATTTTCGAGGAGCTAATGAGTTAATAAAATTAAAATTTAGAAAAGGTTATAAAGAACATTATAATATAACTTATGTAAGCAGGTCATTAGGAAAGAATAGAAGCTTTTTCCTAGAGAGTGAAATAGATTTTTTTAGAAGAAAAAAAACTGATTATTTAATTTCAAATAATCAGTTACAGTATTTAAATATTGATAATGACTATACTAGTACAGACTTATTTGCTGAACTAAAGTTAATAAGCAAAAAAGAATTTAGAATAAGTAATTCAATTTTTCTAAAATACCACAGATGTGTTGTCGATAATGAGATTAATATGCTAAACAGAATGTATTTAAATAGTTCAAATAAAAATAATATTGGTAGTTATTTTAAACTGTCATATAGTTTTAAAAATGAACAAAGAGATAATATTGAATATCCTCTTAATGGGTCTCTAGCTGAAATTACACTCTCAAAAAATTTTGGCATTGAATCAAATATTAACAATTCTGAAATAAATTTAAAGTTAGAGCTACACAAAAATATATACGATAAACTTTTTTTTGGTTCTAGCTTTAAAAGTAAAATTAGCAGTAATAATAACACTCCATACTTTTACTCACTACCAATTGGGTTTAACGATTATATTAGATCTTATGAGTATTACGTTATCTCAGGAAATGAACATTTAATTTCAAAGAATATTTTTAAATATCAAATATTTGAAAAGACTAAAGCTGAAATTCCTTTCTTTAACAAGAATCAATTTAAAAAATCTCATTATAGCATGTATATTTCTCTGTTTTTTGATGTAGGGTATGTATGGGAAAGTGAGAGTCTAGCTTTAGAGCAAAGTAATAATTTATCTAACTCTACTTTAATTGGAAGAGGATTCTCACTTGATTTTATCACTTATTATGATAAAATTCTCAGAATTGAGTTTTCTGTTAATAAATTAGGAGAAAAAGGAATATTTTTGCATTTTTCAAATCCGTTTGGAGACACAAACGTTAAACGAAAAAAGTAAATATGAGAATAGCAATTTTTGGAATGATATTTCCTGAAACTTCAAAAAATTATTTGCAACACTTAATTAAAAAAATCGAGGACGAAAATTCTCAAGTAATAATTGAGGAGCAGTTCTTAAAGACATTTAAAAAAAATATCAGCTTCAAAAAACCTCCACTTTCTTACAAAGATTATGATAGCTTAAGAGGTAACGCTGATTTTTTAATAAGTATTGGTGGTGATGGTACATTATTGAAAGCCGCAACTCATGTAAAAAATAGTAATATTCCCATTATGGGAATCAACACTGGTAGATTAGGCTTTATTTCAAGTATTTCAACAGATCAAATAGATGCTGCAATAAATGATTTGCTTAGGGAAAATTATAAAATTGACAACAGAACATTACTAGAGCTTAAGACCTCGAACGAGTTGTTTGGTAATCAAAACTTTGCATTAAATGAAGTTGCTGTAACTAAAAAAGATACTTCATCCATGATTAAAGTTGATGCATATGTTGATGATGAATTTTTAAATTCATATTGGGCAGATGGTTTAATTGTATCAACACCAACTGGCTCAACAGGATATTCATTGAGTTGCGGAGGCCCAATAATTATGCCACAATCTGGAAATATTATTATTACCCCAATTGCACAGCATAATCTCAATGTAAGACCCATTGTTATTGATGATGAATCAGTAATAAAGTTAAAAGTTGTTGACCGTGACGATTTAGCACTAATTTCTTTAGATTCTCGCTCTAGAGCTTTTGACTCATCTACAGAAATTATAATCAAAAAAGCTAGTTTTAATATAAAATTGATAAATCCACCTTTTAACTCCTTTTTATCAACAGTAAGAAATAAGCTTATGTGGGGAATTGATAAAAGGAATTAGCTTTTTTCTTTTAGTATATTTTATATTTGTATTAATAATTTAAAAATGGAAAAAAAAATAGTAGTAATATTCTGCTTACTTGTCTCGCAACTTTGCTTCGGTCAATTTAAAACAAACACTGAGCTGGGAGTTCAGACAGGTATCATGTATTATCTCGGTGATTTAAACAAATGTGATGGTTGTTTTTCTCGCGGACATTTTCAAGAATCTAAACCATTCATTAGTTTAAATTACAAGCAAAATATTGACAAAAGAGTTTCATATAGAGCAAATATTTTGCTGGGACAAATTTCTGGAGATGATAGACTCGAAAATAGAGATTCATTAAGTAAAGCTCGCGGCCTTCACTTTAAATCAAACATTTATGAACTTTCAGGTAACGTTGAGTTTAACTTTTTGCCATATGAACTTGGAAATCCAAGATATAAATGGACTCCATATCTTTTTTCCGGACTTTCAATGTTTTATTTTAACCCTCAAGCTGAAAATGCAAATGGAGAATGGGTTGACCTACAACCTCTATCAACCGAAGGTCAGGGAACCACATCGTTTCCTGACAGGAAGAAATATAGGCTTGCTCAATTCGCAATTCCATTTGGAGGAGGATTTAAATTTTCATTAAATAAGGTTTCTAACATTATACTGGAATACTCTGTAAGAAAGACATTCACTGATTACTTAGATGATGTCAGCACAACATATCCAGGAGAAAACGTGTTAAGACCTGAATTTGGAAATGAATCAGTATATATGTCGGATCCAACTGGCAACTTCAATGCTGGAGACCAAAGAGGTAATTCAGAAAAAAATGACTGGTATTCATACTTTGGAATAACAATATCATTTAAACTTAATGATAATAGCAAAGGTTGTGATTACGAATAATTAGAAAATTAACTAATGTGGCACAGGATCAGTTTTTAGATCAAAATAATTTACCAAAACACATTGCAATAATTATGGATGGTAATGGTAGATGGGCAAAACAAAAAAATAAATCTAGAATTTTTGGCCACAAGAATGGCGTTAAAGCAGTTAGAGAAACTGTAGAATATGCAGCAGAAATAGGAATAAATTATTTAACACTATATGCTTTTTCAACTGAAAATTGGCAAAGACCAAAAAAAGAAGTTTCTGGATTAATGTCTCTTTTAGTAGCAACAATAAGAAGTGAAACTAAGACATTGATGGAAAATAACATTAAACTTTCTTCAATTGGTAACATGAATATGTTACCTGTAAAATGTAAAAAGGAACTCAATGAATCCATTAAAATTACAAGTGGAAATACTAAATTAAATCTAATTTTAGCACTAAGTTATAGTAGTAGGTGGGAAATAAAAAATGCAATCAAAAAAATTATTAGCGATAGGTTGAAAGTAAATGAAATAAGTGAAGAAATAATTGAACAATATTTAGCTACAAAAAACGTTCCTGACCCAGAGCTTTTAATTAGAACAAGCGGTGAAAATAGAGTGAGTAATTTTTTACTTTGGCAAATTGCATATACTGAACTTTATTTCTGTAAAAAGTTTTGGCCAGAATTTAGAAAGGAAGACTTAAAAAATGCAATTTTAGAATATCAAAAAAGAGAAAGAAGATTTGGCAAAACAGCTTAAAAACATAACATGTAAAGAATTATTTTTGAATATTGTAACAATTGTTTTACTAGCATGTTCTTATTCCTCTAATGCACAAAACAATGAAATAATTGATTATTCAAACAAAAAGTCATACACAATTGAGGGCATAGATATTGTTGGCTTAGAATTCATCGATGAATCGAATGTAATTAAGATGACTGAGCTGGAGGTTGGGAAAATTATTGATGTGCCGGGAGATCTCATTTCTGAATCGATAAAAAAACTTTGGGATCAGAATTTATTTTCTGACATTAAGATTTCAGCAAGTAAAATAGATAGTAATAGAATAAATTTAGAAATTAATTTGACTGAGTTGCCAAGACTCTCCAAATTTAAATTTGAAGGAAAAATTAGCAAATCAGATATTAGCTCATTAAAAGAAGACTTAAAACTGATAAGTGGTAGTGTTATAAGTAAAAATACTATTTCAAATAGTTCCAACATAATAAAGAACTTTTACATAAGCAAGGGATTCTACAGCATTAAAATAGAAAGTAAAGTAGAAGATGAAAAGCAAAGTAAGAATTCTAAAGTTTTAGTTTTTAAGATTGATAAAGGCAAAAAAGTAAAAATTAAAAATATTGAAATATCTGGCAGAAAAAAGATTTTAAATTCTTCCAAAAAGTTTTTAGACAAATCTGATTCAACTTTCATTATTAGCGATTCAAAATTTAAACGACTACTGAAAGAAACAAAAGAAAAAAAGTGGTGGAGATTTTTTAAGCTTTCAAAGTATATCGAAGAAAATTTTGAAAATGATAAAAGCTCAATAATTAAAAAATATAATGAGCTTGGCTATAGAGATGCAAAAATTTCATTTGATACTATTTTAATTAATGATGACAATACAATTAGTATTGATATTAAGGTTGATGAAGGTGAAAAATACTTTTTTGGTAGTATTTTTTGGATTGGAAATAAGATTTACTCAAATGATGAATTATCAAAAAGGCTTTCAATTATGTCAGGAGATATATACAACCAAACATTTCTTGAGGAGAAGCTTTTTGGTAACGCGAATGGAGATGATATTAGCTCGTTATATTTAGACGATGGTTATTTATTTTTTAATGCAAGTCCCTCAGAAATTGTCAAAGAAAATAATTATATTGACTTAAATATTAAACTCTACGAAGGTGATAAAGCAAAAGTAAACAAGGTAAATGTGATTGGTAATTCTAAAACTAATGATCATGTGATTATGAGAGAAATTAGAACAAAACCTGGTGATTTATTTAAGCGATCAGATATAATGAGATCTCAAAGAGAATTGAACAATTTACAATATTTTGATCCAGAAAAGTTCGATGTTAAAATTGAGCCTAATCAGAGTAGAAATACAGTGGATATCACTTATGTTGTCTCAGAAAAATCAACAGATCAAATTAATTTACAAGGTGGTTGGGGTGCTGGAAGAGTTGTTGGTTCCCTTGGTTTTAGATTTACAAACTTTTCAAGTAAAAAGTTTTTTACCAAGGAAGCTTGGAGACCTCTTCCATCTGGTGATGGGCAAACTTTATCAATCTCGGCCTCATCCAATGGTATTTATTATCAGAACTATAATTTAACTTTTGTAGAGCCTTGGCTTGGAGGTAAGAAACCAAATTCTCTTTCAGTGTCTGCATACAAGTCAATAAGTTCAAACGGACAAACCGGTAATGATAGACAATCAATTGAAATAACTGGAGTTTCTTTGGGTTTAGGTAAAAGATTAAAGATTCCTGATGATTATTTTACTCTATATAATGGTATTACATTTCAGAGGTATGATTTAAATAATTCACAATCATTTTTTAGTTTTAATAATGGATACTCTAATAATTTTAATCTTAATGTTAACATAGGTAGAAATTCTATTGATCAGTTGATTTATCCTAGAAGTGGATCTAAGTTTAATTTAAGTTTAAAGTTGACACCGCCCTACTCACTATTCTCAAAAAATGAGGATTTTGCTAATATGACAGACCAAGAAAGATTTAAGTGGGTAGAATATTACAAATGGAAATTTACCTCCTCATGGTTTTCAGCTTTTAATGACAAGCTTGTTTTAAACAATAGAGCAGAGATGGGACTTTTAGGAGCTTACAATAGCAAAATCGGAGTTTCTCCCTTTGAGAGGTTCTATGTTGGTGGTGACGGTTTAAGCGGAATGGGGTATGTTTTTGATGGAAGAGAGCTGATTTCTTTAAGAGGATACAGTAACAATTCTGTCTCTCCTCAAACTGGAGGTACAATATATACAAAATATACATCGGAACTTAGATATGCTTTAAGTCTTAACCCCACTTCAACCGTTTATGTTTTAGCATTTTTAGAAGGGGGTAATTCTTGGGATAACTTTGATTTTTACAATCCTTTTGAAATAAAAAAATCAGCAGGATTTGGTGTAAGAATTATGTTGCCAATGGTTGGTATGATGGGTATAGATTATGGCTGGGGATTTGATGACATCTTAAATAACCCTGATGCAAACGGAGGACAATTTCATTTTTCAATTGGTCAACAATTTTAGTTAAATTTACAATATGAAAAAAATCAAATTTTTAATCTTATTTTTCCTAATTACAAATTACTCTTTTGCTCAAAAGTTTGCATATGTTGACACTGATTATATCCTCAGCAAAATACCTGAATACAATCAAGCTCAAGACAAACTTGATAATTATTCAAAAGGGTGGCAAGAGGAAATTGAAATGACCATGCAAAAAATTGAAAAAATGTACAGATCTTACCAAAGTGAACAAATTTTACTGACTGAAGAGATGAAAAGTGCAAGAGAAGATATGATATTTGCTGAGGAGAAAAAAGTTCAAGATTTACAAATGAAATATTTTGGTCCTGAAGGTATGCTTTTTTCAAAAAGACAAGAGCTAATAAAGCCTATACAAGATAAAATTTATGATGCTATTCAACAGGTAGCAACTAACAACAAATATTCAGTTATATTTGATAGCTCCAGTGATTTAATTATGCTTTATACAAATAATAATTTAGACAAGAGCGACAAGGTATTAGAACTAATGGGTTATTAACTAAAAAAAACAAAATGAAAAAAATATTAATACTTTTAATTTCAACTTTAACATTAACATCATTACACGCTCAAAAGTTTGGGTTCATTGACTCTCAAGAACTACTACTTTTGATGCCTGAAAGAAAAACTGCTGAAACTGAAGTGCAAGAATTTGCAAAAAGTCTAGAATCACAGCTTGCAGCTATGACTTCTGAATATCAGCAAAGTGTTGAAAATTATCAGTCCAATGAATCAACATATACTGATTTAGTAAAGCAAGATAAAATCGCTGAAATTACTGGTTTGGAACAAAGGATTCAGTCATTTCAACAAAATGCCCAGCAAGCTTTACAAAGTAAAGAGCAAGAATTGCTTGAGCCTATATTGCAAAAAGCAAGAAATGCAATTAATGAAGTTGCAAAGGATGGAAAATACACTTACATTTTTGATAAAAGTATGGGGACATTGCTATATGCTGAAGAGAGTGAAAATATAATTTCAAAAGTCAAGAAAAAACTTGGTCTATAATTCATTTTTTTGAAAAACAATAACCCTATAGGTATATTTGATTCGGGAATTGGTGGTTTAACAATAGCAAGAGCGATTAAGAGGAAATTACCAAATGAATCTTTAATTTATTTTGGAGACACTCAGCATTTACCATACGGTGATAAATCATCAAAATCAATAGTTTTTTTTTCTGAACAAATAATAAATTTTCTCAGAAGAAAAAAATGTAAAGCTATAATAGTTGCTTGCAATAGCGCCTCATCTTATTTACACATATCAAACGATTGTCAAAATATTTTTAACGTAATAGATCCAGTAATAAAATATTTGAAAAAATTCAAAAAACTTAAAATTGGTATTATTGGAACTAAAGCAACCATATCTTCAAAAGTATATTTTAATAAAATTAAAAGTTTAAACAGAGATTTATCTGTTGAACAAATGTCAACTCCATTGCTAGTGCCAATGATAGAAGAGGGATTTGTAAATGAAATAATTAGTAAAACAATAATTAAAAATTACTTAACAAGAAAACAGTTTGAAAATATAGATAAACTTATTTTAGCTTGCACACATTATCCTCTTATTGAAAAACAAATAGCGGAAGTATGTCCTGAAATTGAAATAATCAATACAGTAGATATAATCTCAGAATTTATAAAAGACAGCTTAGAATCTTTGGATTTACTTTCTTTAAATTCATCTCCAAAATATGATTTCTATGCCTCTAACTTCACTGATTCGTTTGAAAAAACTGCAAGTTTATTTTTTAAAGAAAAAATTAAATTAAAAGAAATTAAAATATAGTCCTAAAATATTAATATGAATTTTACAATTTACATGGAAAGCACACCTAACCCCGAGGTTATGAAATTTGTTGCAAATAAGATTTTAACTGAAGATAGTATAGAACTGTTAAATAATAAAAATAGCAGCCAAGTTCCGTTGGCAATGGAACTTTTTAAATTCCCATTTATTAAGTCTATTTTTATTAGCTATAACTTCATTTCAATTACAAAAAATAATGATATTGATTGGTACGAAATATCAACAGAAGTTCGAGAGTTCATAAACAACTATCTTAACAAAAATGGTTTTGTAAATAACTTTAAAAGTTATGCCAACACTGAGGTAAAACCTAAAAATGATAATATTATTGAGGGTACAGCAACTGATACTGAAAATCTAAGTGATATTGAAAAAGAAATAGTTTCAATAATCGATCAATATATACAACCTGCAGTTGCTGCAGACGGTGGAAGTATTGTTTTTAAATCTTATCAAGATGGTATTGTATATGTAATTTTAAAAGGAGCTTGTAGTGGTTGTCCATCATCAACGATTACACTCAAGCAAGGAATAGAGAATCTTTTAAAGCAAAAGCTCGGAAGTCAAATTAAAGAAGTTACGGCTTATAATGGCTAAACTAAGTATGCATTAAATCCTTCTTTTTTAATAATGTTTCATTTGTTTCTACGTTATTTTCATCAGGCAAACAACAATCTACAGGGCATACTGCAGCACATTGTGGCTCCTCATGAAAACCAACACACTCAGTGCATTTGTCCGTTACAATAAAAAAGAATTCTTCAGAAACAGGTTGATTAGATGCATCAGCATCAACAGATTGTCCGTTATGTAAATTCACATTTCCAGATAACGATGTTCCTTCAGAATATTTCCAAAGCTCATCAGGTCCATATATCGCATTATTTGGGCATTCTGCCTCGCAAGCTCCGCAGTTAATACAATCATCTGTTATCTTTATAGCCATAGTTTGACAAAATTACAGATATTTTAATAAAATTTATTATTAGCATTTCAATATTAATTTTTTGCTTCGTACTTTTGCGTAAATTTCTTTATGATTAAAACAGATATTTTAATAATTGGAGCTGGTCCTACTGGTCTTTTTACTGTTTTTGAAGCAGGACTTTTGAAAATGAAATGCCATCTAATTGATGCTTTAGCACAGCCTGGTGGTCAATGCGCAGAAATTTATCCAAAAAAACCTATTTATGACATTCCTGGCTTTCCTGAAATTTTAGCTGGAGAGTTAGTTGACAATCTTATGAACCAGTGCAAACAATTTGAACCAGGCTTCACACTTGGTGAAAGAGCTGATAAGTTTAAGAAACTAGATGACGGAACATTTATTGTTACTACTAATAAAGGAACAAAACATCACGCAAAAATCATAGCAATTGCGGGTGGTCTGGGTAGCTTTGAGCCTAGAAAGCCTATTCTTGAAAATCTTCAGAGGTATGAAGATAATGGAGTTAACTACATAATTAAAGATCCTCAAAAATTCAAAAATAAAAGTGTGGTTATTGCTGGTGGTGGTGACTCTGCCTTAGATTGGACTATTTATTTAGCTGACATTTGTAAATCTGTAACTTTGGTTCATAGAAGAAATGAATTTAGAGGAGCTCTTGATTCAGTTGATAAAGTAATTGAACTAAAAAACAAAAATAAAGTTAATGTTATTACTCCAGCAGAGATTATAAAATTACATGGAAAAGAAAAACTTGAAAAATTAACAATAAAAATAAATAACGACTTAGAAAAAGAAATTTCCACTGATTTTTTTATACCACTTTTTGGATTATCTCCAAAGCTTGGTCCATTATCAGAATGGGGACTTGAAATTGAAAAAAATGCTATCAAAGTTGATACATTTGACTATCAAACTAACATTCCAGGTATATTTGCAATTGGAGATATAAACACATATAAGGGAAAGCTCAAATTAATTTTATGCGGATTTCACGAAGCAACATTAATGTGTCAATCTGCTTACAAAATATTAAACCCTGGAAAGAACTTAATACTAAAATACACAACTGTTAGTGGAGTTCAAGGCTTTGATGGAACAAAAAAAGAAGCGGAAAAAGCTGTTGTAAAATCTATTAATTCTTAATGGATGATATTTCTATCTCAATAAAAGACCGGAAAGGTAAAATTCATTCTGTGAGTGCCCCTACTGATATGGCGATGAATTTAATGGAATTAGTTAGAAGCTACGAAATCGAGGAGGAGGGGACAATAGGAACATGCGGGGGAATGGCAATGTGCGCATCTTGCCAGTGCTATATTTTATCTGCACATCAAATAAAAGAAATGGAAGACGATGAAGAAGCAATGCTTTCTGAAGCATTTTTTGTGAAAGATAATAGCAGATTGAGCTGCCAAATTTCTATAACAAAGGATTTAGATGGACTTGAATTTGAAATTGCCCCAGCTAGCTAAACAAATTCTTCTCATTATTGTTTAACAACTTTTCAACTGGATTTTCTAAAGACTCTTTTATGTTATACAAAAATCCAACTGATTCTTTACCATCAATAATTCTATGGTCATACGAAAGTGCTACATACATAATTGGTCTTATAGTAATTTCACCATCTACAACAACTGGTCTTTCAACAATATTATGCATACCCAGTATTGCTGACTGAGGTGGGTTAATTATCGGGGTTGACAGCATAGAACCAAAAACACCACCGTTGGTGATTGTAAAAGTACCTCCTTGCATTTCTTCAATCGAAAGTTTATTATCTCTAGATTTAATGGCTAATCTCTTTATATTTAATTCAATTTGAGAAAAAGTCATTTTTTCGGCATTTCTAAGAACAGGAACCATTAGGCCTTTGGGAGCACTAACTGCAATTCCTAAATCTACATACTTATAGCTAATAATTTTATCACCATCAATTAATGAATTTACATGTGGGAATTCATTTGCAGCTTTGGTAACAGCAATAGCAAAAAAAGACATAAAACCTAAACTTACTTCAAACTTTTCTTTAAAGTCCTCTTTATATTTTGACCTTAAAGTTATTATACTACTCATATCAACTTCATTAAAGGTTGTTAACATAGCGGTTTCATTCTTAACTTTTACTAATCTACTAGAAATTTTTTTTCTAAGCGAGGATAATTTTTTACTCTCAAATCCACGATCTCCACTTTGAAACATTGATGATAAATTATCAATTATATCTTGTTTTTTAATTTTTTTCTCATCATTAACTGAAATACTCACATTCTCGACATTGGCAATTGAATTAGCCAAGGGTGTTAGATTTTTTTTCTTTTCATTTTCTAACTTCGTTACTTTTTCATCTTCTATTCTATTATCATTATTTTTAACTGAGATACTGACATTTTTTTTCTCTTTCTTTTTTACAGAAGTATCAATAGTGCATACAACCTGTCCTACATTTATAATTTCACCTTCATCAACAAGAATATTGATTACTCCACTCTCTTCTGCTGGCAGTTCTAAAGTTGCTTTATCAGAATCAACTTCGGCTATTGATTGATCTTTTTCAACATAATCACCATTTGAAACAAGCCATTCTATCAATTCAACTTCAGAAATAGATTCACCCGGGCTTGGAACTTTCATATTTAATAGTTTACTCATTTTCAAAAACTTTATTTAATAAATTTTCTTGCTTTTGTAAAAAATCTTGACTTGATCCGCTAGCAGTAGCGGCACTGACAGGTCTAGATA
>NHEL02000033.1:0-103966 GCA_002172655.2 Flavobacteriales bacterium TMED84
TACTAAACCTATTAAGCTTATCCATTTGTTTCATGACCTTTTTCCACTCGCAGTTTGGATGTATCTCGATACAATTTGAAAAAACACTTCTCTTTAAAATAAATTTTTCATGAATAATAGTTGCTAATTGTTTTTTTATAGCACTTGGCACATTGACTCTTCCTTTGATATCAATTTTACATTCATATGTTCCAACTATGTTTATCATATTGTAAATATAGTAAATTACCCCACTTTTATCCACTTTTATCCACTTTGTTCATAACTTTTAACACATTTTATTTTTATTTATGAAGATTCCCCATCAAAATCTATTTGTTTAAAATTTCTTTTCTTTGCATGTNANTCTGAAATTATTTAAATGATATTTAAAGAAGATGGAGGCTTCAATTACTTGGAAACAGGTGAGGGAAAGCCAATTATTTTATTACATGGCCTAATGGGTAGTATCGAAAATTTTGGAGATATGGTTAAACATATTTCATCAAGTCATAAAATTTATGGACTAGATTTAAAATTATATACTACCCCGCTATCTAAAACCTCTGTTAAAACACTTGCTGATTATCTATATAGCTTTATGAGTCATCTTAAAATTGAAAAGGCAACATTACTTGGTAACTCTATGGGAGGTCACATAGCTTTGATTTTTTCAAAACTTTATCCAAACATGGTTAATGGTATGGTTTTAACAGGAAGCTCTGGNCTTTATGAAAACTCTATGGGAAACACATATCCCAGACGTGGTGATTATGATTATATAAAAAGAAAAACTGAGGAAGTTTTTTACGATCCAAAAACTGCAACCAAAGAACTTGTCGACAGCGTGTTTGAAATGGCAAATAATAGAGGTTCAGTTATACGAGTATTAGCATATGCCAAATCTGCGATAAGGCATAATATGGCGAAAGATTTACCAAAATTAAATATGCCAAGCTTATTAATCTGGGGAAAACAAGACCAAGTGACGCCTCCTCGTGTAGCTGAAGAGTTTCATTCTTTATTACCAAACTCTGAACTTCATTGGATTGACTTATGTGGACATGCACCAATGTGGGAACATCCAAAGAAATTTAGCGAAATTGTTCTTAAATGGATGAATAAACACATAAGTTCATAGTAATGACAATAAAATCAGCTACTTTTATTTGTAGCAGCGCAGATTTTAAACAGTGTCCCAACTCAACTTTTTTCGAATTTGCTTTTATTGGTAGATCCAATGTTGGTAAATCAACACTAATAAACTATTTAACAAACAAAAAAAAATTAGCAAAAACATCAAGCACACCTGGTAAAACTCAACTTATTAATCATTTTATAATTAATGACAAATGGTATTTAGTAGACCTACCTGGATATGGATATGCTAAAACTTCAAAAAAAAACAGAGAACAATTAAAGCATATTGTTGTTGATTATCTTGTTAATAGAAAAAACTTAAAACTTACATTCGTTTTATTGGATAGCAGAAGAGAACTTCAAAAAATAGATCTTGAATTTATTAACTGGATGGGCGTAAATGAACTCCCATTTTACATTATATTAACAAAGGTTGATAAAATCTCTAAGGCAGAATTGAATCAAAATATTGTATTAATTAAAGATAAATTACTTGAGCATTGGAGTAAACTACCACCAATTTTCATAAGCTCATCCTCAAAAAAAATTGGTCGTAAAGAAATTCTTGCGTCGATAAAAAAAACTCTTGAATCACTTTAAAATATTTGACAATTTTGCAAACTTTTCTGCAAAATTTACTAACGCAGTTGACACTTTTTGATTATCGGTTGCTTTTTCCAAATTTTTTGCCATTGTAATTAGTGTTTGGTGATAGAATATGAACATATCGTTTAATGGCATGTCTTTAGTCCACAAGCTTATGTTAAGAGAGTTTGTCTGATTAGAATCCCACATTGATAGAAAGATAGATTTAATCTTATCAATATCCTTATCACTATCAGCTGATGACATTTTGATTTTTTCCGCTAAATGGTTTTCATCTAGTTCAATTTCAAAAGATATAGTTTTTTTCATTTTTTTGGTCTGTATTTTGATTCACTTAAAATTTTATTTTCATCAGTCTCAGCAATTAATTCAAACAAGGTTTTATGCTTATACTTTTCTGCATATTTTTTAAAAATTTTATATCCAACATAGTATGCGATTCTTCCCGGTGATTCTTGGGGCATCCCCTTTGCAAATGGAGAATAATCTAAGTAGCTTCTTAAATTATTTTGATTATTAGAAAAAATAAGATTATTTTCAATAAAAAAATTCCAAATTTGAAATTCATTTTGTTCACACCAAAGGTATTCTTCATTGGTGTATGAAAAGTTCACCTCTTTTGAATTTTTGCTACATTTTTCTATAACATACATTATTTTTCCTTTATATATTAATGAAGATAAAAAATTGTTTCTTTTGTGATATTCTTGAAAGTATGAATTAAAAATAACCTCAATTAAATTTGCAGTAATATAGCACTTGCTCTTGTATTTTCTTAAATAATCAGGAGTTGATAACATTTTATAAAACTTTGAATTATCGTTTAGGTAATTATCTAATCCAATTGCAACAATACCATCATATGAAATTATACCATAATTAAAACCACTATTATAAATGTATAATTTTGTTTGAGTTAAGCTTGGAAAAAGGCCATAAAACTTATTTAAAGAATAAGAAATCTCATCATAAATCTCGTCTTCATTTTTATTTAAAAATAAACTTATTGAATCATTAGTTTCTTTAATTAATGTATCATTTTTGAATGACATTAGACTTGATAAGAAATCATCATGATTTCCTATTATGTAATTAGAAAAAAACTCTAAAAAAACTTCATGATTTTCTTCCCAACCTTTTATACTATCACCTAAAGCTATTGTATCATTAACTGAAATTACTTCATGAAAATCATTTATATTAATCTTTTGTGATTTTTCGACATTGCACCCAATAAAAATTATTAGTATTAATAATCTTTTCATCTTACAAAATAAATAGTTTTAACTTAACTTTGCATTATGAAAAATGAATTAGTTAAAAATCATATAATTGATTGGCTCAACCAATACTGCATTTCAAGTAAAAAAGACGGCTTTGTAATAGGGATATCTGGTGGTATAGACTCAGCCTTAACATCTACTTTATGTGCATTAACTTCAAAAAAAACAATTTGCTTAAGTATGCCCATTAATCAAAATACAAATCAGATTGAGAGAGCTAATGAACACATCAGGTTTTTAAAGAAACAATTCAAAAACGTAGTGTCCATCGATTTGGATTTAAGTGATAGTTTCAATCATTTTAAAACTGAGCTCAGCAAATATTGTAATTCAGAAATTTCTTTTGTTAATTCAAAATCAAGGCTTAGAATGGTTTCTTTATATTGCATTGCTCAAGAAAAAAATGTTTTGGTCACAGGCACTGGTAACAAGGTTGAAGATTTTGGCATAGGTTTTTACACAAAATATGGAGATGGTGGAGTAGATTTAAGTCCTATTGCTGACCTAATGAAATCTCAAGTAAAGGAGCTTGCAGAATTTCTCAATATTTCTAAAAATATCATCGAGGCACCACCAACAGATGGTTTATGGGATAATGACAAAACAGATGAGCAACAAATTGGAGCTACGTATGATGAGTTAGAATGGGCGATGACATTCGATAGTAGTGAAAACAAATTAACTAGTAGACAAAGAGAAGTACTAAGAATTTACAGAAAATTTAATCAGTCTAATACTCATAAAATGCTTCCAATTCCCGTTTGCAAAATTCCTGGTGAACTAATTTGAATTTAATGAAATCAGAAAAAAAAAATTACTTCAGTACTTATTTTGATCATGATTTTTTCAATTACCTTCTTTCAAACAAAAACACAAAATACTGAAAAACCATCATTTTCAATTTTTAAAACAAAAAATGAAAATCAAATAAAAATCGAAAAATTAATAGATTTTTATTTAGAGGAAAGAGGATATTCTCTAGATAGTAATAAGATAAATACTTTAGGAAGAGAAAATAATTCTTTTTGGAATAAAAATAAGTAAAATCATAACACTTATAAAAGCTGAAATTCTTCCTAAGTAATTACCGTATTTGTTATAAAATGTTTTTTTATCATAAATCCCAACTTCAGTACTGAGATATTTTTTTTTATCCCACTGCAAGCTGGATGAAACTCTTCCATTTGGTAAAATAACTCCAGAAATTCCTGTGTTTGCTGACCTAACCAAGGATTTACGACTTTCAATTGCTCTTAGTTTAGAATAAGAGAAATGTTGCTTATATCCTTGTGTATCTCCCCACCATCCATCATTAGTTATAACACATATCAGATTATCACTCTCATTTACAAGATGCCCGTAAACACTTTCATAACAAATCAAAGGCTTTATTTTAAACTTTGAAATACTAAATGAAGACAAGTAATTATCTGAGGCCAAAGAGCCAGAAATACCTCCCAACTCAATTATTTTAGCGCTTAATTTATCAAAAACTTTCGGAAATGGTGTTGATTCAGCTCCAGGTACTAATTTAGTTTTATGATAAAATTCATATGATTTTTTTGAAATTAATATTGCAGAATTATAAACATCATAATAAATATTTTTACCAATAACTTTTCTTGCAGTTGATGTTAAACTATTAGAATCAAGAATTTTAAAAGTAGTTGCACCAATTAGTATATTTAAATTTGGATATTTATTAATCAATTTTTGTAAACCATTATAACTCACTGAATTCTCAAACAAATGTTCCCAAATTTGCTCTTGTAAAAAAGTTTCAGGTGCTAAAACTAAATCTGTTTCACTTGTTGCTATACTATCAATTTTTGATAAAAAACTTTCAAAATGATACTTACTATCAGCGGTAAATTTTTCAGTGTAAGGATCAATATTTGGCTGAACAATAATGACGTCTAATTTATCAATAGGTGTCTTATTTTTTTTGATTGCTAAAGAAAAAATTATTGGAATAATTAAAACTAATGAAGTTTTTAAATCTAGTTTTTTGTTAAGAAATGATTTGTATAAATATATGTTAGCCAGCAAAATCCACAAGCTACCGCCAAGAATTCCAGTATATTCATACCACTGAATAAGAAAAACATCATTGCTAAAAACATTTCCTAAAATTAACCAAGGCCAAGAAAGTTGCCAATTTAAGTGAATATACTCCATGGAAATCCAAACTGTAATTAATAAAAAAAATGAAAGTCTGGTGGAAATTACTTTTCTTGAAAATTGAAAAATCCAGAAAACAAACGTCATCATTAGTGAATTAACAATAAAAGCAAAAATCGAACCGCCAGGAGATGCATTCCAGATCCAATATGTAGTTAATACATTAAAAAGAAAAAAAGAAAAAAAGAAAAATTTAATAGCTGAAAATGAACTTAAACCTTTTTTTAAAATCATATCTGACAATATAAACAAAGGAACGAATGCAAAAAAGATAAAAAAACTTAGTCCATTGTTAGGCCAAGAAATGAATAAAAAAATACCCGTTAATAAAGACAATAAAAGCTTTTTCATCTGTTCTAAATAAAATAATGTTTTAATATTGTATAGATGAATTCAAAAATATTAAATATCGCTAACTTTTTCACAGTTTTGAATTTATTGTGTGGACTTATTGCAATTGTTTTCTTTTCAAATGGATTAGTAAATTTTGGATGCTTGTTTATAATTTTTGCTTCATTTTTTGATTTTTTAGATGGGTATTTTGCAAGAAAATTAAATATTTCTAGCGATTTTGGTAAGCAAGCTGACAGTCTCAGCGATATGATAAGTTTTGGCGTTGCACCTGCAATACTACTTTTTGATATCACTAAAGGCATATTAAAAAACAATCTAGATTATACCAATGAAATACATATAGTTCTTACTTCTAGCTTTGTATTCATTTATTCAGTTGCAGCATTGATCAGACTTTCATTATTTAATAATCAATCTACTCATTTTAATGGGATACCTTCTCCAGTAGCAGCATTAACTGTTATTTTACTACCATTTGTTGAATTTGAAATAAATCTAATTATAATCTCTTGCTATGTTTTCATTTTATCTTTTTTGATGATCATGAATCTTCAAATTATTTCAATAAAAAAGATAAACAAAAACACAATTTACTTTTCAAGTATCTTGTTAGTTTTAAGCATATTTTTAATTGTTTTTTTTAAATTTACTGCAGTGCCACTTATTTTGGCAAGCTACATTTTATTGTCAACTATTTTTGTTAAAAATGAATACTTATAAAGCCGAAATTAAAATTATGCCTCTAAAAAATCTTTTAGATCCCCAAGGTAAAGCTGTTAGCTCAAATATGAAAAACGTTGGTTTACCTCAGATTTCAAATGTTAGAATTGGTAAACATATAGAATTAGAAGTTATTGCATCAGATGAAAAAAAAGCTAGTGATATAGTCAGAGATGCATGCAAAAAAATACTCGCCAACGAAATTATGGAGTCTTTCGAATTTGATATTAAAAAATCTTAATTATCTTAATTCAAACTTATCTCCAAGATAGAATTTTCTAGCAAACTCGTCTTTGGAGAGCTCTTCTGAAGTTCCTGACTTTAGAATTTTACCATCAAATAGCAAATATGATCGGTCCGTAATTGATAGTGTCTCATGAACATTATGATCAGTAAGTAGAACTCCTATGTTTTTATTTTTGAGTTTCAATATTATGTTTTGAATTTCTTCAACAGCTATTGGGTCAACGCCTGCAAATGGTTCGTCTAACAATATAAATTTTGGATCACATGCTAGTGCTCTTGCAATTTCGGTTCTTCTTCTTTCACCACCAGATAAAGTTGACCCGATACTATCCTTTACTTTCTCTAGTTTGAACTCAGAAATTAAAAAGTTGCATTTTCTGATTTGTGAAGATTTATTATTTCCCATCATCTCTAAAACAGATAAAATATTTTCTTTTACAGATAAACCAGTAAATATTGAAGGTTCTTGAGGTAAGTAGCCCATACCTTTTCTAGCTCTTTTGTACATAGGTAGTTTTGTAATATCATTATTGTTTAAAAAAACTTTGCCTGAATTTGGCTTTACTAAGCCAACAATTGCATTAAAAAAAGTTGTTTTACCAGCACCATTTGGTCCTAACAATCCAACAATCTCTCCTCTACTTATTTCTAAAGAAACTTGTTTTACAACATCTCTACTTCCATATTTTTTTGATATTCGAACTGTTTCTAATTTCATGATTTTGGGTTTACATATTTTGAAATTTTTATACTTATTTCATATAAAAACAAAACTGGTAATGATAATAATATTTGACTTGTAACATCAGGTGGAGTTATTATAGCTGATAAAATTAAGATAATTACAAGAGAGTGTTTTCTATACTTTTTCATAAATGATTCTGTCAAAATACCAGCTTTGCTCAGAAAATAAACAAATATTGGTAACTGAAAAATTAATCCATTTGCTAGTGTCAATATTGAAACGGTATTAATATAAGAGGAAAAGCTAATTTGGTTTTCAATCATTGAACTTACAAAATAACCTCCTAAAAAATTAATTGATAATGGACTTACAACAAAATATCCAAATAAAACTCCAGTAAAAAATAAAAGTGATGAAAAAAATACTACTCCACTTACTTTAATTTTTTCATTCCTGTGAAGAGCAGGTTTAATGAATCTCCACATTTCCCAAACAAAATATGGAAATGAAATAATTATACCAACAATTAATGATGTTGTAATATGTGCACTAAATTGGCCAGACATACTTATGTTAATTAAATTAAATGGTAAATCTTGAATACAGAAATTATCGCTAAACCCAAAAAATCCAGATACTTTACAAATTATCTTATATGTTAAAAAATCAGGATTTTTTATCGCAAATAAAATCTTGTCAAATATTATGTTCTTAAAAATGAATGCAAGAATAGTAAAGACAAGAGTTACAAATATAGACCTGATAATATGCCACCTCAGCACCTCAAGATGTTCTAAAAAAGACATGTTGCTAGCTTTAGTCATTTTTACCAAGATCTATCAAATCATGCATGTGAAGCAATCCCAAATAATTTGAATCTCTAATTACAACCAAATGCATAATTTTTTTTTCGTTCATAATTTCAAGTGATTCTTTTACATTAAGAGATTCAGCAATAGTTATTGGATTTCTTGTCATAATATCTTTTGCAGACATTTCCTCAAATTTTTTATTTGACTGAAAAGTTCTTCTCAAATCACCATCAGTAATTATACCCACAGCTCTTTCTTGCTCTGTGACGACAGTAGCTCCTAATCTACTTTTTGTAATTTCTAGAATGACATCAAAAACACTATCATTTGTACAAACTTGTGTTTTTTTCAAAAATATTTCAGAAACAGCTTTATTGAGTTTTAGTCCTAAAGCTCCACTTGGATGGACCTCAGAAAAATCTTTAGCAGAAAAATTTCTAAGTTTCATTAATGCTACAGCGATTGCATCACCAATAAGTTGGCACGTAATCAAAGATGTTGTTGGAGCTATGTTTCCAGCTGATGACTCTTTTTTTATATTATAAATACACTTAAAATTTGACTCAAGAGCTAAAAATGATCTATTGTTTGAAGTTAAAGCTATAATTGGAATATTTTTCTTTTTCAAGAAATTTATTATTTTTTTTATTTCATAAGTATTTCCACTTTTAGAAATTAACATAACAATATCGTCTTCATTAATAACTCCTAAATCTCCATGTACAGCATCATTGCCATGTAAATAATAAGCATTTTGTTTAGTTGAAATTAATGTTGAGACTATTTTTTTTGAAATTATAGCATTTTTACCCACTCCAGTTATTACAAGTTTACCCTTACACTCATAAATTTTAGTTACAATATCACACAGCTGTTCATTTAAAATAGATTTATTTCTTTCAATATTTTCAATCTGATGATTAAAAACATCTGTTAAAATACTCTTGATTTTTTTATTATGATTTATCATATAAATAAATTAATTCAACTTATAAATTATAAAACAAAAGTATTATTTTTAGGTTTATTTGAATAGTTTGAAAACAGTAAATAAAACTGACTTATCTCTAGAACTTAAAAAAAACTTTGGTTTTAATTCTTTTAAAGGACGCCAAGAAGAGATAATCTTAAATTTATTAGAAGAAAAAGATTCAATTGTAATTATGCCAACTGGTGGTGGTAAATCAATGTGTTACCAACTACCTGCACTTATCTCAAGTGGTACAGCAATTGTCATATCTCCATTAATTGCTTTAATGAAAAATCAAGTTGATTTACTAAGAGGGTTTAGCAAATCAGACAATATAGCGCATGTTCTTAATTCATCATTATCAAAAACTGAAACTGAAAATGTTAAAAGCGATTTGTATTCAAAAAAGACAAAGTTATTATATGTAGCTCCAGAGTCACTAATAAAAGATTCAATAATTGATTTATTAAAAAAAATTGAAATAAGTTTTTATGCAATTGACGAGGCACATTGCATTTCAGAGTGGGGACATGATTTTAGACCAGAATATAGAAAATTAAGACAAATTTTTGAAAAAATTAAAATTGCTCCAATAATAGCACTTACCGCAACGGCTACTCCAAAAGTAAGAAATGACATTAAAAAAAATTTAAAAATTGAAAATGCAAAATTATTTACTGACTCGTTTAACAGAAATAATTTATTTTATGAAATCAAGCCAAAAGTTGAACCTGCAAAGCAAATTATAAAGTTTATTAAAGAACGTGAAGGGCAATCAGGTATTGTTTATTGCTTAAGTAGAAAAAAAGTAGAACAAATAGCTGAAATTTTAATAGTAAATGGAATTAAAGCTTTACCATATCATGCTGGCTTAGAGTCTAAGGTGAGAATGCAAAATCAAGATGCCTTTCTTATGGAAGAATGCGACGTTATAGTTGCAACAATAGCATTTGGAATGGGTATTGATAAACCTGATATTCGATTTGTTGTACATCATGATATTCCAAAAAGCTTGGAAGGTTATTACCAAGAGACGGGAAGAGCTGGAAGAGATGGAGGTAAAGGAGATTGTTTGACTTTGTACGATTATAAAGATATCGAAAAACTTGAAAAATTTCTTCAATCAAAACCAATATCAGAACAAGAACTTGGTAAATTGATGATAATGGAAACAATAGCATTTTCTGAAACATCTCTTTGTAGAAGAAAATATTTACTTCATTACTTTGGCGAAAATTTTGATGAAAACAAATGCAATGATATGTGCGATAATTGTAAAAGTCCTAAGCCAAAAATTGACGGTAAAAGATTCATTGTTGACCTTCTTGAATGTATACAAGCATGTAACGAAAGTTTTAAATCTAAAGAGATAGCAAAAATAATGGTTGGGGAAAGTAATAGTTTAATTAATCAATATAAAGACATTGTTTCGAAAATTTCTGGAATTGGTAAAGAAAAATCGGTTCAGTTTTGGCACTCTATTTTAAGACAAATATATGTCAAAGGGCTAATTAATAAAGAAATTGAATCTTATGGAACAATTAAACTAACGCAATTAGGAAAGGATTTTATTGAAAATCCTGTATCATTTGAGATTACTGAGGATCATGACTATAACAAATTAAGCTCACAAGCCATTAATATTGTTCAAAAAGGAGAATCGTTAGATAAAAATTTGTTCCTTTTGCTTAAAAATCTAAGAAAAAAAGAAGCAATTAGAATTTCTCTTCCACCGTCTATAATTTTTTCAGAACCATCACTTATAGAAATGAGTAATATGTACCCAATTACAATTGAAGAAATTTCAAATATTTCAGGTGTTGGAAACGGAAAGGCTACAAAATATGGAATTCCTTTTATTAAACTTATTGAAGAATATGTTAAAGAAAATAATATTGAGAGACCTAACGAAATGATTGTAAAAAGTGTAGCAAATAAAGGAAATAACAAAATTCATATTATACAATCACTAGATAAAAAACTTAATTTAGAGGATATTGCTAGAGTAATAGGCTTAGAGAGCAGTGAACTTATTAATGAAATTGAATCAATTGTCGAGTCTGGAACAAAATTAAATTTACATCATATTATTTCTGATTTTGTAAATGAAGAAGATCTTGAAGAGATTATTGATTTTTTTAAAGAATCAGAAAATTTCTCTTTTGATGAGGCACGTGAAGAGTTTGAAGAGGATGAGTTCAGTGATGATGAAATCAGACTATTGAGAATTGAATTTATATCTAGTGTTGGCAATTAAGATGATTTATCGCAATCCAACTCATCAAACCATAGCCAATTAGCAATGATTTTTCGTCAGGATTAAATTTTGAATTATGCAAACCGTACCTATTTTTGTCATGCTTATTTGAAACACCAAGCCTGTAAAAGCATGAAGGAACTTTTTGACTAAAATATGCAAAATCCTCTGATGTCATTCTTTCATCTAGTTGAACCACATTTTCTTCACCCAAGTACTTTGCAGCAAAGTCTATAGTTTTCTGTGTAATCTCAACATCATTAAATAATGACGGATATCCTTGTCTGATTTCTAAAAATACTTTACAATTACTTTGTTTTTCAATTGCCGAAACTATTTTTCGAATATTTTCATGGCTTTTTTTTCTAAAATCCTCAGACATAGCTCTAAAAGTACCTTTCAATTTTGCTATTTTAGGAATGATATTAGTAGAGCCCTTAGAAATAAAGTTTCCAATTGAAAAAATATTTTTATTGGATTTCTTTTTTTTAAAGTAAGAGTTTAGTTCATAGACTAACTGAGATGCCACTGAAATTGGATTTTTAGACCCCTCAACTATTGCGGCATGACCATTTTGGCCTTCAACATTAATGTATATTTCATCAGTGGAAGCCATATACTGCCCTTTTCTAAATCCTACTTTTCCAACATCTAATTCAGTATAAACATGCTGTGCTAATGCAATATTAACATTTGGATTTTTTAAAACACCTTCACTAATCATCTGAGCTGCACCGCCAGGCAACATTTCCTCAGCAGGCTGAAATATAAACTTAATTGTGCCACTAAATTTATGTTTTAAAGAATTAAGAATTTTAATTACGCCCAATAAAGATGCAGTATGTAAATCATGTCCACATGCATGCATGACTCCTAGATTTTTAGATTTAAAATTTAAATTAGTTTCTTCTTCAATCGGAAGTGCATCAAAATCTGCTCTAAGTGCAATGGTATTTAAACAATTATCATTTTTATGCTCAATATCACCAGAAATAACAACAACTATTCCATTCTCTGCAAAATTTTCTCTATAGGAAATATTCCAATTTTTAAGTAATGATTTTATATATTTTGAAGTTTCATACTCTTTAAATGATAACTCGGGATACATATGCAAGTGCCTTCTTATCGATACAATTTCATCAAAAATTTCTTTTGACTTTTCTTTGATTATTTCTAATAAGAGCATACGTTGTTTGAGTTAAACAAATATACATAACTTAATATATTTGTATAAAAACAATAATGATCAAAGTAAAAAAATTCACCTTCAATCCCTTTCAAGAAAACACCTATATAATAAGTAATGAAAAAAAAGAATGTATAATCATAGATCCTGGCTGCAGTAATTTGAATGAAGAGAAAGAAATTAATTTTTACATAGAGAATAATAATCTTTCTCCTAAATACCTATTAAACACACATTGTCATATTGATCATATTTTAGGCAACAATTTTATTAAAAGAAATTGGGATGTAAAATTTGGAATTCATAAATTAGAAAATGAGCTTTTAAAAAATTCTAAAATTATAGCTAATAACTATGGAATAGAAAATTTTAAAGAGTCTCCAAAACCAGATTTTTTCATTGAGGAAAATGAGGTTATTGAAATATTTGAATTAAAATTCAAAACAATTTCATGTCCTGGCCATTCACCCGGTCACATTTTATTTTACGAAGAAAACAAAGAAATTATGTTCTCAGGCGATTTAATTTTTAAAAATAGTATTGGGAGATATGATTTACCAGGATCAGACTATCAAACTCTTTGCAACTCACTTAGAAAAGTTTGTTTAATTGAAAAAAATGTAAAAATATATAGTGGTCATGGACCAATCACAACCTTAGATATCGAAAAAAAGATGAATCCTTTTATATTACAAATTCATCAATAAATTCTAATTCTGTTCTGAAGGAAAGCGCGGAGTCACCAAATTTTTCAAATGATTTTTGTCTTAATTGATTGGAATAGTTCTTCTTGTAAGACTCTAGTTTACTACTATTTTCAGCATAATATGCAATTGCATAAGTTAATTCTTTATCAGAAATAATTTTTGAAAGAACGGCTTTTTTAAATAGTCTAGTTGATAGAACCTCAGGTATATGTTCGTATCTTATCCACTCTAACCATCTAGAGTGAATATTTTCATTTAAAGAAACCGTAACATTATAAATTATCATTTTGTTTTATTTGAATACTTCTTATTTTTTTTCTACTAAAATCGTAATAAATACTTCCTTGAAATTTTTCAATAATAATATTATAATTTAAGAGTGCCAGATTAGTGTCATTAATTTTTTCATCATAAATTTTAGCTAAAAAGTAAGTAGCATCATCAGCTAAAATATCATTAAAGCTATAGTCTAGTATTTTATTTAGTGCAAAAATACAATTGTCAAAATCTTCAAGCTTATAATAAATTTTATACTTTTCGAATAATGCCTCATCAACAAGTGAATGAAATTGATATTTATTAATTAATGAATCATACAGAGATAATGCCTCAATATATTTTCTTTGATATGCTAACATTTCTGCTTTTGCATACATTCTCATAACTATGTCAGTTGTATCTAAAGACAAGTTATCTGTAATTAGAAGCGATAAATCTATTGCATCATTTGAAATTAATTTTGATGTGGATCTTTTTAATACATCTAGTTGAGCTTGAGCAACTTCAAAGTCTCCATTATAATAGTATACTTTTGCAATTTTAAGTTTTGCTTTATGTCCAATGGGATTTTCTTTGAATTTTTTTTCTACTTGTGAATAGTATATTAAAGCTTCCCATATTCTACCATCATAAACTAAAATATCAGAATAATTTATTTTTGCTTCAGCCATATCTACTTCATCTTTGATATTTTCTAGATTTAGAATTTTTAAAAATATTTTTTCCGATGATTCATAATCATTGTTATGTAAAGCTTGGAATTTTGCATATGCTGAATAAAAATTAATTGTGATTTTGTTTAAAGGAAAATCTAATTCGTAATTATCATAATTTTCTCTAACCTCTTTAATCAATTGCTGATTATCTGAGATAAATGCAAGATTTATCTTCTGAGCATGTGCTTGATAAAAAAGCTTATCTTTTTTGTTTTTTGAAATAATATAATTGAAAACTTTGTTAGCTTGCATGTGTTTCTTTTCCTGCTGAAAAAGACTTGCTATATCAAGCAAAGTAAAATCGTAATCTCCAAACTTTAAATCCATAGAAACACTTTGCCTGTAAGCCATTTGATAATTTTTATTTTGGATAAAATACCAAACTAATAGGTCTGAGTAAATTGGATTTTTTGAATTTTTGTTTGAGTAAGATATGAGTAACTTCTTTAAGGATTTATTAAAAATTTCATTTTTTATACCAAAATTGTAGATTGTTTTTTGAAATTTATTTCGAACATACAATTCTCTTGAAGCATTATATTCTAAAAGATCTAGCAGACTGGTAATCATTTTCTCATAGTCTTGCAAAGAAGAATAGTTTTCAGCTTTTTGAATCAAATAATTAGTTCTATTATTATCGTTTTCCGTTGCATCCAAAACTTTAATTGCAAAATCATACATTTCGTTTCTATTAAAATTATTGGAAATTGTTAATGCTTGACTAGGCTTTGATTTTAATTCTTTGATTAAAATATTGAGATTTTTACTCGCTTGTAACTTATCATCATTTTTTCTTTCGAAAATAATAACATCAGAAAGATATCTCAGGTTCTTTTTATCTCGCAGATACATTTTATGAGCAACTTTTCTTGCTTCTTTGTACTTACTTAAAGCATTTAAGCTATATAAGTATGAGCTATAAAATCTTGGCGCTTTATTTGCAGGCAAATTCTCATAAATCTGAATAGCTTTCTCATATTCACCTTTTGAAAAAAAAATTTGAGCCTTTTGCACATCATTGTTTTGTGAAATAGAAATAAATGGCATGAGTGCTAAAAGTATGATAAACCTCATAAGTCTATCTTACTAAAGCCTGTATACTTTTGAAGTACTTTTGGAATTTCAACAAAATTCTTTTTTTGAAAAGTTTCAATTATTGTAGAAAATATTCTTGGCAGGGCTAAAGAACTACCATTTAACGTATGACATAATTTTATTTTTCCAGAAGTATCTTTATACCTAAGTTTTAATCTATTTGATTGGTAAGTCTTAAAATTTGAAATGGAACTTACTTCAAGCCATTTGTTTTGGCCTGGTGAAAATACTTCAAAATCATATGTTAAAGACGATGTAAATCCCAAATCTCCCCCACATAATTTTACTAATCTATATGAAAGCCCAAGTTCAATTAAAATAGATTCAACATGCTTGATCATATTGTTTAAGGCTTGCTCAGATTTTTCTTGTTCTTGTATTTCTACAATTTCTACTTTTTCAAACTGATGCAATCTATTTAGTCCCCTAACATTTTTACCATAAGATCCTGCTTCTCTTCTAAAACAGGGTGAGTAGGAGGTACATTTTATTGGCAAGTCATTACAGGCAAGTACATTATCTCTATAAATATTTGTAATGGGAACTTCAGAAGTAGGAATTAAATATAGATTATCGTTACTAATATGATACATCTGACTGTCTTTATCAGGAAGTTGACCTGTCCCAAAAGCAGAATCCTCATTTACTAAAAAAGGTGGTAAAAATTCTTCATAGCCATTTTTTGTATTCTTATCTAAAAAATATGAAATTAAAGATCGTTGCAGCTTTGAACCTTTTCCTTTGTAAATTGGAAAACCTGAGCCTGTAACTTTAGTTCCATTTTTAAAATCAATAAGATTGTATTTTTCACATAAATCCCAATGTGGATATATTTTTTCATTGTGTGTTTTTTCATTAACTACGGACCTAATGATTTGATTATCAGATTCTTTTGACCCCTCAGGAACTGAAGGATCAGGTATATTAGGCACCTTAAGCAGACCCTCTTTTATTTGAGCCTCTATTTCTTTTAGCTCTGCTTGAAGCAATTTAATTTCCTCTTTTAAATTTGATGACTCTTTTTTTAATTTTTGAATTAAAGGACTTTTTATATCGCTTGAAAATAATTCACCTATTTGTTTTGCAATTTGTTTCGATTTATTTAGTCTCTCATCACTATTTTTTTGAATACTTTTTCTTTTAAGATCTAAGCTTAAAAGAGTATCAATATCTGTAGAAAAATCAGTTCCTCTTTTTTTGAGTAGTTCAACAATACGTGAAGTATTCGAGCTTAAGTTCTTTATTTCAATCATTTAACAAAAATAAGAAACAGAGTAAACTAAATAGAATTTGATTTGAAAATGTTAATTATGATTCAACTACAGAAACAAAAGATTTGTTGTTTTGGGATTTCTTAAAAGAAACTATTCCATGCTTTAAAGCAAATAGTGTATGATCTTTTCCAATTCCTACATTTTTTCCAGGCTTGTGAACAGTACCTCTTTGTCTGACGATAATATTACCAGCTTTTACAGACTGACCGCCATAGATTTTTACACCAAGTCTTTTACTGTGTGAATCTCTTCCGTTTTTTGTACTTCCTGCGCCTTTTTTGTGAGCCATTTATCTTATTTTTTTGTTGCTTTAGTGCCTTTTTTTGCTGCAACTTTTTTTACAACTTTCTTTTTGGTGACTGCAGCCTTCTTGGCAGTGGTCTCAGATGTTGATGTTTTTGTTGCTTTGGTCTTAGCTGTTGATGTTTTTGTTGCTTTGGTCTTAGCTGTTGTTTTTTTTTTGTCAGCTTTTTCAGAAATCTTAATTATTTCAATTTCAGTCAAACTAGCTCTAAAACCATTTTTGACTTTGTATCCTTTTCTTCTTTTTTTCTTAAAAACTGTAACCTTTTCACCTTTAAGGTGATTAACCACTTTTGCAGTAACACTCGCATTATTTATATGCGGTTTCCCAAGAGTTGTTTTTTTTGTGTCATTAATCAGAAGAACTTTGTCAATTTTAATTGATGAACCTTCTTTTTCGTCTAATCTGTTGACATAAATTTTTTCTCCGCTACTAACTTTAAATTGTTGTCCAGCTATATCTACTACTGCAAACATTTCTTTTATTTTGGAATGCAAATTTATAAAATTATAACTTATATCAATTATATTCTTAGAGAATTGTAATATTATATAAATAAATATGTCATAATTTTGTAATGTGAAAGAATCTAAGTTAGAAATGATTTATATAGAAAGATGGCTAAATCTAGGTATTTTGCTAATACTAATTATGATAACAATTGGTGGGATAACAAGACTTACAAACTCTGGACTTTCAATGGTTGATTGGAAACTAATTTCTGGGGCAATTCCCCCGCTTGACAATCAAGATTGGATAGATACTTTTGATAAGTATAAACAATTTCCTGAGTACAAAAAGATAAACAAAAGTATGTCACTAAGTGAATTTAAGTTCATTTTTTGGTGGGAATACTTACATCGTGTTTGGGGTAGATTAATAGGATTATGTTTCATTTTACCTTATTGTTTTTTTCTCTTAAAAGGTTACATAAATAAAAAACTAAATAAAAAGTTAATAGTTCTACTGCTTTTAGGTGCGTTACAAGCTTTCTTTGGATGGTTCATGGTTAAAAGTGGACTTGCAGATGTTCCTGATGTTAGTCACTTTAGACTATCTCTTCACTTAATTACAGCATTCTCAATAATTGGATATATATATTGGATTTTAATGGAACTTAAAGGAGTTGAAAAAAACTTTTCAAAGAAAATAAATAGGGCTTCACTAATATTGCTGATTTTTTTATTGATTCAAATTTGTTATGGCGGATTTGTAGCTGGACTAAAAGCTGGCTACTTCATGCTTGATCAAAACAATTTAATAAAGACAATTTTTGGCATTGACTCAACTAAAAAAAGCCTAGATATATTTAACAATGCGATTGATATTCAAGCATTTCACAGACTTTTTGCGTGGCTTGTTTTAATTACCTCTCTTTACGTCTATAAAATTTGTAGAAATACATTTGCACAAGATGTTTCAAAAAGAATTCTAATTCTGGTTTCTTTTCAAATTCTGCTAGGAATCATAACGATAATTAGTAGAGTAAAAATAGAAATAGCCTTGATACATCAAATTTTGGCAGTACTATTACTTACACAGACGCTGAGGATATTTTTTATTTCCAACAAAAAGTTTCAATGATTCTTGTCACATCAACTTTTAAGTATTCCTCAATAATAGCAAGAGAGTCACTTTTATGAGTATTAAAATATAATGCTCCTCGAAAAAAATGATTAGAGCTGTCAGTTAAAAAAAATTGGGTTGATGTAGCAGTACCTCCATCAAAATCAAACTTGACACCATATACATTTCTTTCATCATTTTGATAAATAATTTCTGAAATTGAATTGGCTTTACTTGTATGCTTAAATGCTAGTCTTCTTGAATTTTCTGTGTGTCTTTTAAGATCGTTTTCAAGAGAAAAATATGAAATATGTAACTTAGCCTTATATTTTTTGAAGTTAAGATTTACATGATTATCGATTCGTTCAAGCTCTGAATACTTTGGGACTTCAAAACTAAATGGAAACTTCTTTGGAAATTTTGGTTTGTAATATTGTTTATCATCAAATTGAATGCTCACAAATGCTTTTGGTCTAGGTACAGTGCTATCCTCCTTACAAGAAATTAAAATTATCAAAAAACAAATTGGAATTAATCTAGTACTCAATGCAATTTAATTTTCGGTTAATTATTTATCATTTAGAAGATTCAAAATTAAGATTCTTGGCTTTATAGATCTAATTTCTAATTTGTATTCTTAGCCTTTAATAATTATTGATACAACAGACTAGGTGAGTAACTGAACATTAGAATGGTAAGTCATCAAGACCGTTGGGGTTCTCTTGATTTTGAGACTCATTCTCATTTGATTTTTCAGTTGATGGCCTTGAACCTAACATTGTCATATTATCAGCTAAAATTTCATTCTTATATCTAGTGATACCTTCTTTATCTTCCCACTTTCTATTTCTTATTTTACCTTCTATGTAAACAGAGCTGCCTTTTTTTAGATATTTTTCAGCTATTTCTGCTAAGCCTCTCCACAAAACAATATCATGCCAGACAGTTTGACTTACTTTCTCTCCTTCTTTATTTTTATAATTTTCAGTTGTTGCCAATGTGATATTTGCTACTGCAACACCGGACTCTAAGTACTTGACTTCAGGATCTTTTCCTAAATTACCAATTAATATTACTTTGTTAACACCAGACATTAAACAAATGTATTATTATTTTTTTTGTTCATCGTAAAAGTTTTTTAAAAATTTTTCAATTATTCTTGGTACAGGAAAATCATCAAAGTTTTTTAACTTGACTTTAACAAATTCATTTTTATTGTCTAAATCTAAATCAGAATAGCAGAATTTGATTGATAAATTTTGATGTGTTAATTTATGATGAATCATTTCTGAAGTTTTTAGAATTTTAATTTTATTATTGAATATATTTAACTCTTCATTTTTCTTTATATTGTTTAGCTCTTTTTTACTTTTGGCTTCATATAATGGAGGAGTATATAATCCTTTCCATATACCATCTTTTTTCTTTTTCAAAAAAATATTCTTTTTTGTTCCTAAAATAAATATCAGAAATCTATCAGTAGTTCTAACAATATTTTTTTTTAAGGGAAGTTCAAATACTTTATTTTTTTTATACGCTTCACACTGATGATTGAAAATACAAGTTGTGCAAGTGGGATTTTTGGGCTTACAAACCATTGCTCCATACTCAATGATTGCTTGATTAAATAAGTCAGGGTTTTTTTTGCAAATTAGATCTTCAGCAAGATTATAAAAATAATTTTGTCCGCTGGTTGTATCAATAAACTTATCGATAAAAAAAAGTCTAGAGAAAAATCTAAATACATTCCCATCTACAACTGGAATTTTTTTTTTGAATGCAAAAGATAAAATAGCACCTGTGGTATATCTTCCTATTCCTTTTAGGCTAATTATTTCATCATATTTATTTGGAAAAATAGATGAATGTTTTTCTTTAAGTACTTTTGAAGTATGGTGAATATTTCTAGCTCTAGAGTAATACCCAAGCCCTTGCCATGAGTTTAAAACTTCATCCTCTTTTGCATCTGAAAGAGCATCTATTGTTGGAAATTTTTCAATAAACTTATTGTAATAATCAATTGCAAACCTTACTCTGGTTTGTTGTAAAATAATTTCTGAAATCCAAATCTTGTATGGATCTTCAGTGTTTCTCCACGGTAAATCTCTTTTGTTTGACTTATACCAATTTATTAATTTATGACTAAAACTATGTATCACGCTGATTATCAAAATATAAACTGAATTTAGTATATTTGCGCTAAAAATATACTTAATATGACAAAAGCAGAAATTATAGTCAATATTTCTGAAAAAACTGGAGTTGAAAAAATTGTTGTTGCTTCTATAGTAGAAGGATTCATGAGTGAAGTAAAGAGCAACGTTATAGATAATAAATCTATTTTCTTAAGAGGTTTTGGCACATTTAAGCCAAAAAAAAGAGCGAGAAAAATTGGTAGAAATATTAAAAAAAATGTTGCAGTTATAATCCCTGAACATTTTATCCCTTCTTTTAAACCAGCTAAATCTTTTGTCGATAAAGTTAAAAACAGGTAAATCATTATTTACAAATAATATACTAGATGCCAGGAGATAAGAAAAAAAAGAGGACAAAAATTGCCACACACAAGCGCAAGAAACGTTCAAGAAAAAATAGACATAAGAATAAATAGATTAAGAGCTAAAAGGCATGAAATTCGAACTGATAATCGATTCAAAGCCAAACGAAGTAGTTATAGCGCTCTTAAAAAATGATCTTCTTATTGAGCTTCATAAAGAAAAAAGAGATAACAACTATTCCGTTGGTGATATTTTACTTGGAAGAATAAAAAAAATTATTCCAGGTCTCAATGCTGCATTTGTAGATGTAGGCCATGAAAAGGATGGTTTTTTACATTACCTAGATCTAGGGCCACAAATCAACTCTTACACAAAGTATACACAAAAATGTTTCGATAAAAAACTAAATACCTCTTCATTAAAAAATTTCAAAAAAGAAAAAGATATAGATAAAGAAGGTAAAATCTCTGATATTATTAAACAAAATCAGAAAGTTTTAGTTCAAATAACCAAAGAACCTATCTCAACAAAAGGCCCAAGATTAACTACAGAAATTTCACTTGCAGGTAGATTTATGGTCTTAATACCTTTTTCAAATAGGGTTTCTGTATCTCAAAAAATTAGTAGTAGTTCAGAAAAGAAAAGACTAAAAAAACTAATCACAAGCATAAGACCTGAAGGCTTTGGAGTGATTATTAGAACGGTTGCTGAAAATAAAAAAGTAGCTGAACTTGATAAAGATTTAAAGAACTTATATAAGAAGTGGCAACTTGTAACCAAGAAATTAAAAGTTGCCCAATCAAGAGAAACAATACTTTCTGAGATAAACAGATCATCTGTAATAGTTAGAGATTTATTGAACTCAAAATTCAATAATATTTACGTTAATGATAAAGATTTACATCTTGAGTTAAAAGAATATCTATCTTCAATCTCACCAGACCAGGAGAAAATTGTTAAATTATACAAAGGGAAAAGTCCTATTTTTCAAAAATTTAACATAACCAGACAAATAAAATCCTCGTTTGGAAAAAATGTAACTATTAAAAATGGAACATATTTGGTAATTGAGCACACAGAAGCTATGCATGTTATAGATGTAAATAGTGGCAAAAAAGTAGACTCAAAAAAGAATCAAGAATCTAATGCATTAAATGTTAATTTAGAAGCTGCAGAAGAGATAGCTAGACAACTTAGATTAAGAGATATGGGGGGAATAATAATTGTTGATTTCATTGATTTACAATCTGAAAAAAATAAAAGAACATTATTTCAAAAAATGAAAGATTTTATGCAGGATGATAAAGCAAAGCATCATGTTCTACCACCAACAAAGTTTGGCTTAATACAGATTACAAGACAAAGAGTTAGGCCAGTAATGCATATTGAAACACAAGAAAATTGCCCAATGTGTGCGGGCAATGGAAAAATTGATTCAAGCCTACAACTTATTGATAAAATCGAAAACAGAATATTAGAACTTACAAAAGAAATTAAAGGTGAAATTCAAATAGCAACTCACCCTTTTATTTGTAGCCACATAAACAAAGGATGGTTTTTTAGTTCAATAAAAAGTAAATGGCAGAGAAAATACAGCAGAAAAATAATTGTAAGCTCAGATGATCGCTTGCATCTACTTCAATACTCAGTTCTAAAAAACTAATTTTCACTTTCAATAATTTTTCTATAATTCAACGCTAGAGGTACAGCAGAAGACATTAACAAAACTACACCAATCAAGTATGAATACTTAATATTATCACCTGATTGGAAAAATGAGATTGAAAAAATTCCTATTAAAAAAAGTCTTACTATGATATTAATTGAACTGAATACAGAAGTTGCACGTCCAATTATATTGTTAGGAATTGCATTAAATAAAAAAGTTGTTCTTAACACTCTCACACCTGCATTTGTTATGCCAAGTAAAAGACAAGTAATAAAAAATAAATAAACTGAATTTATAAATGAAATGAGATAAAAGAAAATTGATATTGTTGTGAAAAATATTATAACTCCCAAAAGCTTGTAATTGTTTTTAAAAACTCTAATTACAAAAATTCCTGAAAAAATTGCACCTATTGAATAATAAAATTCTGATGAAGCATATACATCGGCTCCCATTTGTAAAAAGTTTTTTACATAAATTGGTAATATTATATGAATTTGTACAAGTGTAAATGCAAATAGCATGTAACTAAATAAGCCAAAATAAAAGATGTAAGTTCTTTTCTTTAAAAAATTTAATCCTGAAATAAAACGATTGTATAGAGAGCCCGTTTCAATATTTAATTTTTCTATTTTGACATATTTGATTAACATTATAATTAATAGTGAAATAAAGTATGTTATTGCATCCATCAAAAATATTTCATGAATATCCCAAGCTTTAAAATTCAACGGAAAATTAAAATTAAAACCACCAAAGGAAATAATATCATTAGATGAGCCTGTTAGTAGTATAGCAGCAATAGCTCCAGCAAACATACTTGTTGATTGTCCTTGTATCTCTATATAGGAATTAAGTTTTCCATAATTTTTTTTCTCAGTTATTTCTTGTCCAAAAGCATATAAATTAGGGTAATGAACATTATAATTAAAAATTGTTATCAGAAATACTAATATGACTAAATACTCACTGGTAGATTGATTATAAAATCCATAAGCAGAAACTGATGCAATTATTGTCCCACAAATAAAATTTGTAATTAAGAATAATTTTTTTCTAGAATATCTATCAATTAACGTACCTGCATACATTCCCCAAAAAAAGGTCAAGAATGTAATTATGAAGTAACAATATGTAAAAAACTTTGGCTTTTCAATTATTTCAATAAAATACCAAGGAATTGCAATCATACTAATTCCTTGAGCTAGTCCAGATATTATATTAGCAAGAAACAAAAGATAAACAGCATTCTTATTTTTCACGAATGCAAAACTAAGATTAAATATTATAATTACTTTTGAATCATTAATATTAATTTTTTGGTAGACAATAGCATTTTAAAAAAAATTGAGATTTTTTGCAACTTTAGAGAAAGGTGCGAGAGTGAAATCATTCATAGATTAAAAAAGGAAAATATCAGCGCGAACGATGCAAAAGAATATTTAAAAAAATTAAAAAATGACAAATTTTATTGTGACACTAGATATACAAGTGCTTTTGTCAGATCAAAGTTTAATCTAAGTAAGTGGGGTAAAACTAAAATTAGATTGAAGCTTCTTCAAAACAAGATTGAAGATTCAATCATTAAAGAAGAAATTGATAAAATTGAACATGATATATATGCTGAAACAATTAAAGAATTAGTAGAAAAAAAATTAAGAAGAATCAAAAACAGAAGTGACTTTGAGAAGAAACAATTAGTTAGTAGATACTTATACAGCAAAGGATATGAGCCTGAAAAATTTATTTCAATAATTAATAAAAAATTTTAACTAATAATGAACTCTAACACTATTTCTGAATTTAAAAATAGACTAGATAATCTAAAAGAAATTTTTGAAATTGATAATAAAATCGAAAAAATCAAAAGCCTAGACATAGTATCAAGTGATGAAAACTTTTGGAATGATCAAGAAAAAGCTCAAAAAATCTTGAAGAAGCAAGGAGAGCTCAAAAGTCTAGTAAACAGTTTCAAGAAATTAAATGATGAGTTCGATGATATGGTAGTAATGTATGATTTTTTTGAGTGCAAGGAAATTTCGGAAAATGAAATGATTAATCATATATCAAAATTTGAAAAAAGTATAAAAGATTTTGAATTTAAAAAAATGTTGAATAAAAAGGAGGATAAAATGAATGCAATTCTTAATATTAATCCAGGAGCAGGAGGAACTGAAAGTCAAGACTGGGCAGAAATGATTATGAGAATGTATCTAATGTGGGGAGAGAAAAATAGTTATAACACTAAAATTATTGACTTAAAAAAAGGTGATGTAGCTGGCATTAAATCCGTTATTATTGAATTTGAGGGAAATCACTCATTTGGTTTTTTAAAAGGAGAAAGCGGAGTCCACAGATTAGTTAGGATATCACCTTTTGATTCTAACTCAAAAAGACATACATCGTTTGCATCTGTATTTGTATACCCACTAGTTGATAATTCTATCGAAATTAAAATAGACCCCAGCGAAATCAGTTGGGATACTTTTAGATCTGGAGGTGCCGGTGGTCAAGGTGTGAATAAAGTTGAAACAGCAGTAAGATTAAAACATGAACCAACTGGAATTATAATTGAAAATTCCGAAACTAGATCTCAGCTAGAAAATAAAGAAAAGGCCATGCAACTTCTGAGATCTCAGCTATATGAACTAGAAATGAGAAAGCTTGAAGAAGAAAAACAAAAAGCTGAGAATAATAAAAAGAAAATTGAATGGGGATCGCAAATCAGAAACTATGTCCTGCACCCTTATAAATTGGTAAAGGATTTGAGAACTGACGTAGAATCAACTAACCCAAATGCTGTACTAGATGGTGATATTAATGAATTTCTAAAGTCTTATTTATTAGCTGATGAAAAAGATATTTAGGGCAATATTTGATCCTTATCTAATTTTCCCTCTTTAAGCCATACCAAAATAAAAAATGGGACCACTGATGCTAAGAAAATTAAACACCAAAAAGCCATAAAAAAGATTAGTAAGAACACTATAAAACCGATCAATTTCATATTTAGTAATTTTGTACAAATCTAATAAATTATCAAACATATTCAATTATGAAATATAGAATTGAAAAAGACACTTTAGGTAATGTAAAAGTTGCTGAAGGAAAATACTGGGGAGCTCAAACCCAAAGATCAATAGAAAACTTTAAAATTGGTCCAATTGGAAGTATGCCTAAAGAAATAATTTACGCTTATGCCATAGTAAAAATGTCTGCTGCAGTATCTAACAACGAGCTAAAAATTCTAGATTCAAACAAAAAGAATTTAATCGTCAAAGTTTGTAAAGAGATTCTTGAAGGAAAGCATGATTCTCAATTTCCTTTAGTTATTTGGCAAACAGGAAGTGGTACGCAAACAAATATGAATATCAATGAAGTGATTTCAAACAGAGCTCATGAAATCAGTGGAGGTAAATTAGATGATGATGTCAAAATTATACATCCTAATGATGATGTAAATAAATCCCAAAGTTCTAATGATACATTTCCCACTTCAATGAATATAGCATGCTATAAAATTATTAATGAACATACTTTGCCTGCCCTTAAAGATTTAAAAAATACTATTGAAAAAAAGAGTAAGACATACAAAGAGGTAATTAAAATTGGGAGAACACATTTAATGGATGCAACTCCAATAAGTTTAGGTCAAGAGTTTTCAGCCTTTGGAGCTCAAATAGAAAATGGAATTAAAAGTCTAGAAAGTAGTATGAAAAGATTCTTAGAAATACCCATTGGAGGAACTGCCGTTGGTACAGGCTTAAATACTCCAAAAAATTATGACAAAATTATGTGTAAAAACATATCTAAATTTATTGGAATTGAATTTTTACCATCTAAAAATAAATTTGAGTCTATAAGCAGTAAAGATGCATTTGTTGATGTTCATTCATGCTTGAAATTAATCGCTGTATCTTTAAATAAGATTGCAAATGACATTAGATTTTTAGCCTCAGGTCCAAGAGCTGGAATTTCCGAAATTAAACTACCAATGAATGAACCTGGTTCATCAATTATGCCAGGCAAAGTAAATCCAACGCAATGTGAATCATTAAGTATGGTATGTTCTCAGATAATTGGAAATGACTCGACAATAAACGTTTCTGCAATGCAAAGTCATTTTCAACTAAATACTTTTATGCCAGTTATTGCAAGTAATTTTATACAGTCTGCCACATTGCTATCTGATTCGGTAAATTCATTTAATTTAAACTGCTTCTCAGGAATTGAACCAAATTTCGAAAAGATTGAAAATAATTTAAAAAACTCACTGATGCTTGTTACTGCATTAAATACAAAAATTGGTTATGATAATGCGGCTAAAATTGCAAAAAAGGCTTTCGCAAATGGAACAACACTCAAAGAAGAGGCGCTTAAAACAGGGCTTTTAGATGAGAGTGAATATGAAAAATTGGTAAATCCAAAACTTATGTGCTAAATTCTTTCATCACCAAACTTTACTTTAATGTCATTGACAAAATTCTTTACTTGTTGTTCATCTTCCTTTTTACAAATTAAGATATTATTATTTGACTCTATTACAATATAGTTGTCTAGGCCTTGAACAATTAATAATTTGTCATCGGAAATATTAAAAATTGAGTTTGTGCAATCGTAAGCAATAACTTTTTCTCCTTTAACTATATTTTGACTTTCGTCTTTTTCTGAGATTGCATAAATAGATCCCCAAGTTCCTAAATCACTCCAACCAAAATTTGATGGGTGAACATAAACGTTGTCTGATTTTTCCAATATTCCATAATCCATTGAAATGTTTTTGCAAGCTGGGAAAAATCTCTCAATATATTTGACCTCTTTTGTAGTCCAATAAATATCAGATGCATCGTTAAAAATCTCATAAATTTCATTTAAGTGAGTTTTAAATGAATTAATTATTGTATTGACGTTAAATATAAACATGCCAGAGTTCCATAAAAAATCTCCTGAGTCTATAAACTGGAGAGCTAAAGATTGCGATGGTTTTTCGGTAAAAGTTTTTACTTTTTTAATTTCACTATTTTCAAGAGTTTCACTTTGTTCATATTGAATATAACCATAACCAGTATCTGGCCTTGTGGGATTTATTCCTAATGTAACAATGATTTCTGAGGTTGAAGATATTTTTAAGCAATCTTTAATGACTTCTGAAAATAAATTATTATCATGAACAATATGATCACTAGGGCAAACCAATATGTTAGCTTCAGGATTTTTTTGTTTAATCTTAAAAGATGAATATGCAATGCATGGAGCTGTATTTCTCATTATTGGCTCTAAAAAAATATTTTCTTTTTTAATTTTTAATTGATCAATACACAATTGAGAATAGTTCTTATTGGTTACAATATATATGTTTTCTGCTCTCACACAATTGGATAATCTTTTAAAAGTTGATTGAATTAAAGTTTCACCAGTGTTCATTATGTCAATGAACTGTTTAGGTAAACTTTTCTTACTTTTTGGCCAAAATCTTGTACCTACTCCACCGGCCATGATAATGGCATAATTATTTTTATTCATATTGTAAAGTTAAACTTTTAGATGTAATGATATCTAATAAAAAATAAGAGTTTAAATCAAATATTTTTTTTATTTCGTCAAAAACCTAACAATAATGAGCTAAATCCAACCAATAAGGCAATAAAAAAACTAGCAATAGTAACAATCAATCCATCTTCTTTGTTATCAGCTAACAATGGGAAAAGTCCATCCCCACTGGTGGCAATACCAGCTGCAATTAGTGCTGAGATAGGGAAGTTAGGAATAACAATGAATGCTACAGCAACTGATATCATTCCACCGCAGCCAGGCAATACACCTATTATTGCAGCTATAAATATTACTAAATTAGTTGATGACATCATCCATGAATCAAAAGTTTCTGAACCTACAACAACATCAATAATAAAGTTTGCAACAAATAATCCAATAAAAACATAAGTTACAACCATTGAAACATCTAAAGTTGCGTGAGATATGGTTGAACGAACACTATTGTAATCATCAATACAATCATGATTTGTAAAAAGAAATTTTTCCAATAAATAAAAAATAATGCAACTAACTGTGAAAATTATTGAAAACCAATAAACTATTTCAGCAATTGATTCAATACTTCCTCCCCACAATGCCATAATTGAAGGTGGTGCTAAAAAAATAGTTATTATCAAAACTACATAAAGTCTTAGTTCTTCAACAAATTCGATATTCAAACTAAAGAATCTAGATTTATTTTGACCTCCTTTATTAGACACTTTATCACTTCTTTTAAGGTTATCTCTAAATCCAATAGTATCAGAAATATATCCAAAGACTATTCCAGAAATTAATCCAAATATTGTAATAATGGCATAAGCTTTTATATTACCAACTACATCTGCTTCCGCTGAAGCCCCTAACAAAACAAATGACCCCTCACCTAATGTACTAATGAATGTGGCTAATAAACCCCCAAATGTTATTTTTTTTTGCTTGTAGAGTGAGGCTACAACAATGGTTGCTCCACATCCAGGAATTGCTCCTAAAAAAGCCCCAACTATAGGTTGAGCCCATTTGGGGCCAAATAGACTTTCAAAATTTTTGTGCTTTTTTTTTGAGTATAATGTTAATAGTGCAAATGCAATAATAGAAATCGATACGTAGCCAGCTATAGAGCCAGCAGCCTCGAGATTTTCAAATAAAAAAGCTTTGAATTCAAAATTCATATGATTATGTCAAAATAATTTTTGAATATTTTTGTAATTAAATCAAAACAAATTTAAACTTATTTAGAATTATTCTAGTTAAAAATAACTAATTATTTTTTTTTATGCATTTTAAAATCTGGACAATCACAATCTTTCTTTTTTAAACTTGAACAAGAGGTAAGCATTAAAACAAAAGTTATGACTGATAAAAAAAATATCCTCATTTGATTTTTTGTGCAAAGATAAAGTAATTGTCTATTTTTATAAAATGCTTAAATACCTTAAAGAAATAGGTCAATACTTCATCTTAATAAAAAAAGTATTCTCATTTCCAGAAAAGAAAGATATTTTTTTTAAACAGCTATTTAATGAATTTGAAAAAGTTGGATTAAGCTCTCTAAGTATTGTTTTAATCATATCTTTCTTTGTGGGTGGGGTTGTTACTATTCAGCAAGCAATAAATATCGATGACCCATTAATACCAAAATATCTGATTGGTTTTGTAACACGTGACGCACTCATATTAGAGTTTTCTCCAACAATGATTGCGTTAATTTTAGCCGGTAAAGTGGGGTCAAATATTGCATCTGAAATAGGTAGTATGAGAATATCTGAGCAGATAGACGCTCTAGAAATAATGGGAGTAAATTCTGCATCATACTTAGTTTTACCAAAAATAATAGCATCCATACTTTTTTTTCCTATACTAGTAATACTAAGTATTTTTATTGGAATTTTTGGAGGCTGGATTGGAGGAATCTCAATTGGAGTTACAACTGCTGATTTTGTTCTTGGGCTCCAAACAGAATTTTCACCATTTTATGTCTCATACTCACTAATCAAAACTGTAGTATTTGCGTTTCTAATAACATCAATATCAGCTTTCTATGGCTATTTTACAAAAGGAGGAGCCTTGGAAGTAGGGAAGTCAAGCACTACAGCTGTTGTGAATAGTAGTATTTTGATACTTATTTTTAATTTCATAATAACAGAATTACTTTTAACATGATTGAGGTACAAAATTTATCAAAATCATTTAAAGATAATTTAGTCCTAGATAACATATCAGTCAAGTTAGAGAGGGGGAAAACAAATTTGATTATTGGAGAAAGTGGATCTGGAAAAACAACTTTTTTAAAATGCTTAATTGGCTTACATAGTATTGACAATGGAGAAATATTATTTGACAATCGAAAGTTTTCTAAAATGAATGACAAAAACATAAGAAAATTTAGACAAGAAATCGGAGTTTTATTTCAAGGTGGAGCATTATATGATTATTTAAGCGTTGAAGAGAATATTATGTTTCCTCTGAACATGTTTACTAGACTGAGCTTAAAAGAGAAAAGAGAAAGAGTTAATTTTTGCCTCTCTAAAGTAAATCTTGAAAAAACTAATAATTTATTTCCATCGGAGCTTAGTGGTGGAATGACTAAAAGAGTTGCGATAGCCAGAGCAATTGCATTAAATCCAAAATATCTATTTTGTGATGAGCCTAATTCTGGGCTAGATCCAAAAACAGCAATACTAATTGATAATTTAATACTAGAGATTACAGAAGAATTTAATATTACAACAATAGTAAATACCCACGATATGAACTCAGTAATACAAATAGGATCAAATATTTTATTCATTCATCATGGAAAAATTTTGTGGAAAGGAAATAAAAATGATTTAACAAAATCAAAAAATAATGAACTAAATAATTTCGTATTTGCATCAAAATTGTTCAAAACATTAAGAAATGAAAATTTTACCTAAAAAAAGATTCAGTCAAAACTTTCTAAAAAATAATGAAATTTCGAAAAAAATTGCTGCACTAGTTTCGAAAAAAAATATTTTAATTGAGGTTGGCCCCGGCACTGGATGTTTAACAAAAAATCTATTTGAACATAAAAATTTGCATTTAGTTGAAATAGATTTGGATTGTGTGAATTTATTAAAAAAAAAATTCCCTCAACTAAATGAGAAAATTAAAAATGAGAATTTCCTATCACTTAACTTAAAAAAAACATTTGGAGAAAAATTAAGTATAATAGGAAACTTTCCATATAATATTTCAAATAAAATATTTTCAAAGATTATAAATGATAAGGATTGTATAGTTGAACTCATTGGTATGTTTCAAAAAGAAGTTGCTGAAAGAATTTGTAATAAGAAGGGTAAAAATAGGGGATATAACAGTATTATGATTCAGGCATTCTACGATTGTGAAATGTGTTTTGATGTAGAAAAAGAAAATTTTTTCCCAACTCCAAAAGTAACATCAACTGTAATTAAGTTGGTGAGAAACAATAGAAAAAAATTAAACTGTGATAATCAAATTTTGGAATCATTACTAAAGCATGCTTTCAAGCAAAAAAGAAAAAAATTGCGGAATGCATTAAAAAACTTTAATTTTGATAGAAAATTCGATTCAATATTAGATAAAAGAGCTGAAGAATTATCTATCAATGACTTCGAACTTCTTGCCCAAAATGTCAATTCATAAACAGACACATAAAAAACTTTCTGAAAAAATTATCAATTTACTGAAACTAAAAAAAGTTGATGAAATTGAGAAAATAATAAATGAAATTCATCCTGCAGACATCGCCGATATTTTGGAGATATTAAATGAAAAAGACAATGATAAATTAAAAGAAATTATCGAAAATAAAAAGTATGCAGAAGCAATTATTGAACTAGATGAAAATGTTAAAAATATTTTTCTTTCAAAATTTAGTGCTGATACAATTGCTAATGATTTAATTAATCAACTAGAATCCGATGATGCTGTTGATATTATTCTTGAGCTCAAAGATGATAAGAAGGAAAAAGTACTTTCACAAATAAAAAATCAATCCGTACTAAAAAATATAAAAACCCTTCTAAAATATGAAAGTAACACTGCCGGTTCGCTAATGGCAACAGAGCTAATTAAAGTTAATTACTCTTGGTCAAATAAAAAATGTATAGATGAAATAAGAAAGCAAGCAAAAAATATTAAAAAAGTTCATACAATTTATGTAGTAAATGAAAATGAAAATTTTATTGGGCTTTTATCACTTAGAAAATTACTTATTAGCGATAATAAAAATATCAGCAATATTGTAAATAAAAAAAATTTAATTAGTGTAAAAGTCAATGACACTAAAGAGTCAATAATTAATTTAATGGACAAGTATAATTTAGTAGTTCTACCTGTTTTAAATAATAAAAATGAACTTATTGGAAGAATAACTATTGACGATGTTTTATCTACATTTAAAGAGGAAACTGATAAAGACTATCAAATGGCTTCAGGCTTGTTTGAAGATATAAACATTAACGACAATATATTTGCAATAACTAGATCCAGATTGCCATGGTTAATAATTGGAACAATTGGCGGTATCATTGGTGCACAAATAATTGGATTATTTGATCTGAAAAATAATTTAGAAATAGCTTTTTTCATCCCATTAATTGCAGCTATGGGAGGTAATGTCGGAGTTCAATCATCTGCGATTGTTGTTCAAGGACTAGCTAATTTGACAATTAAAAAATCGGACATAATAACTAAACTATCACGTGAATTTTTAATATCGATTATAAATGGTTTGGCATGCTCATTAATAATATTTTTAATGACACTTTTACTTGCATATCAAATATCAATTAGCTTAGTTGTTAGCATTTCAATTTTTTCAGTAATCATATTATCCTCAGTTTTTGGAACATTTGTTCCTTTACTTTTAAATAAGTACAAGATAGATCCGGCATTGGCAACAGGACCATTCATAACTACTGTTAATGATATTTTTGGCTTATTAATTTACTTTTTTATGATTAAATTATTTTTATGAAAATTTTAATAGTAGATAAAATCCATCATTCGTTTAACAATTTCTTAAAAAAAGCTAACATCAATTATGAAGTAAATTTATATGAACCTAAATCTAAAATACATAAGTTAATTAATAAATTTGATGGACTTGTAATAAGAAGTAGATTTGTAATTGACAAGCAATTTATTGATAACTGTAAAAATTTAAAGTTCATTGCAAGAGCTGGCTCTGGCATGGAAAATATTGACTCANAATATGCAAAAAAACATGACATACAGTGCTTTAACACAGCTGAGGGAAATAGCGAAGCNGTAGCTCAACACTGTATTTGCTTAATAATCTCGTTATTAAAAAATATTACAAAAAGTTCNTTAGAAATAAAATCAAAAATTTGGCTAAGAGAAGAAAATAGAGGCTTTGAGATAAATAAAAAAACTATTGGCATTTTTGGACATGGGAACGTAGGCAAAAAGCTCGCAAATTATTTGTCACTATTTGGATGCAAAATTATTATTTATGATAAAAATAAAGCAAAGTATAATAGTGATAAGATACTACAAAAAATTTATGATGAATCAGATATCATCTCTTTAAATATCAATTATGATAAATCTAACTATCACTTCTGCGATAATAATTTTATTTCAAATTTCAAGAAAAATATATATATTATAAACACATCTAGAGGTAAATGTTTGAGTACTAAAGATTTAATTTTAAATATAAAAAAAAGTAAAGTTGTTGGAGCTGGACTTGATGTTCTTGAAGAAGAAAATTCTAATTTTGAATTAAATAAAAATTCTAAAGATTTAAATTTTCTAAGTGCGTGTGACAAAATTATTTTAACTCCACATGTTGCCGGATTAACTTATGAGAGTGATGAGAGAATTTCCGAAGTATTATTCAAAAAGATTATTAAAATTTTAAAACAAAACTGACAGTATTTCTAGACTTTTGCTGCAGATAAATTTTTCTTTCAAGAATTACATTTTTTACAATTTGCTGATTATAATGTCTTATAGTTACTAATGACAAATTATTATTGTAATTAACTTTTAATTTTTTTTCTAATTTCTTTAAAAAGATTTCTGAGGAAAAATTTTGATCTATAGTGAATGAACAACTTATAGCAGAACTTTGAACTATATTTAAATTAATGCCTAGATCATTAGCTTGTTCAAGCACTTCGTTAAAGTTTTTTTGCTGAAATAAACTAAGATCAGCATTTGAAACAGAAATTAAAACTTGGTTTTTTTTTAAAATTACAGACGGAACCATTGGTATAATACTTGAGTGATTAAACACTGATGTTCCTTCAGATTTTAAGTTTTCAAAACTTCTTATGATTAGATTTATATTTTTTTCTTTGAGTGGTTTTATGGTTCTGGGATGAATAACTTTTGCACCATAGTGAGCAAGCTCTATAACCTCATCATATGGGACCTCTTTAAACTGAATTGAGTTTTTAAATATTTTTGGATCACAGTTCATTAAGCCAGGAACATCCTTCCATATTGTTAATTTTTTTATCTCTAAACAATTAGAAATAATTGCTGCAGTAAAGTCAGAACCTTCTCTTCCCAGCGTTGTACTATAATTCTCATCAGAACCAATAAATCCTTGCGTAATAATATTTTTCTTCTTGAAATACTTAATTATTTTACGCTTTGTTTTAGTCCAATTTATTTTAGCATTACAGTAATTATCATCAGTCATAATGATATCCCTTGCATCAATTAGTTGATTATCAAAATTTTCTAAATCTAGTAGAATACTCATTATTTTTGTTGAAATTAATTCACCATAAACTACATTTTGGTCATAATATAGTTGGTAATTATCAGATTTATTTTTCAATGTTTTTTTTAATTCTTCAAAGAGTAAATCTATTTCAGATAATAAGTCGCATTCCCGTAAATAAAATTTATCAATCAAACTATAATGATAATTCTTCATTTTTTCAAATTGATTAAAAAAAATTTCTCCCTTATAAGAACTTATTATAATTTCCTCAAGCATGTTGGTTACTTTTCCCATAGCTGAGAAAATAATAATTTTAGAATCAGATCTGAAACTTTTAATTATATCTATGGTGTTCTTAATTCTCTCTAAAGAACCGATTGATGCTCCTCCGAATTTATGAACTTCGTACACTAAAACCTTTTTTAACAAAGTTATAATTCTTTAACAAAGGTTGAAAAATAAAAAACGATATTTGTATTGTGAAAAATATAGCATTCTTAACTTCTGGCGGAATTGCACCTTGTCTTTCCTCGTGTATCGTTCGTTTAATGTTTCAATACAAAAAAAAGTTTGATAATGTAAATTTTGTTGGATACTTAAACGGTTACAAAGGATTACTAACTAACAATAAAATTTTTTTAAAACTGCCTGATAAAAATAAAAGTGATGGCATTTATGAATTTGGAGGTAGTTTAATTGGTAATAGCCGTGTGAAGCTAACAAATATAAACGATTGCATAGATAAAGGATACATCAAAAAAAATGAAATTCCTCTTAAAATTGCAGCTGAACAGCTTAAGAAAGATAAAATAGACATATTACATACCATTGGAGGAGATGATACGAACACAACTGCATGTGATCTATCGAACTTTTTAAAAAAAAATCATTATAAATTGATAGTAATTGGACTACCAAAAACCATAGACAATGATGTAATACCAATAAACCAAACACTTGGAGCAATAACTGCAGCAGAGCAAACTGCATTTTTTTTTGAAAATATTGTTAACGAAAATACTACAAGTTCCAGACACCTAATTATACATGAAGTAATGGGTAGAAATTGTGGATGGCTAACAGCAAAATCTGCACATATCTATAAAAAAAGATTAAAAAATAAAAAATTCTTTGAATCAGTAAATTTACGCAAGGAAGCGTGGGATATTCACTCTGTTCTAATACCAGAGGTTGAATTTAACATTGAGAAGGAATCATTAAGATTAAAAAAAATAATGGATGAATTCGGATGTGTAAATATTTTTTTAAGCGAAGGGGCAGGCACAAATATCATAATAAACGAAAAATTAAAAAACAATATTGAAATCAAAAAAGACGCATTTGGACACTACAGATTAGATGAGCTCAATCCAGGTAAATGGTTTGCAAAATATTTCAAATCAAAGTTGCTAGCTGATAAAGTTCTAGTTCAAAAGAGTGGATACTTCGCGAGAAGCTCATCTCCCAACAAAGAAGATTTAAATCTAATTTTTAAACTCTGCGATTTTGCAGTTGAAAGTGCCATACTTGAGAAAAATGGAGTTATAGGAGAAGATATTGAAAATGAAAATAAACTAACTTGCATAGATTTTAATAGAATTCAAGGAGATAGACCTTTTGAAACTTCTTCAAAATGGTTCAAAGAAATGAGTCAAGACTTTGAATCTTAAAAATATAATCGGTAAAAATAAGTTTTTAAAGCTTTTTAAAAACTATTTATTTTCTGAAAAAAATCCTTTTGAAGAAAATCAAAAAAAAATATTTTTTGATTTTAAAATTGATTCATATTTACCATTCATTTTAGCTAATCTAAGTAATAATAATCTTATCATTTTTTCAAATTTCAAAGAGGCAGCATACTTTGTAAATGACATCAAATCTTTAAATTTCAGTGACTGTATTTTATTCCCTCATATGGATGCAAACGATGATAATGAAGCTAGATCTCAAATTAAAAAAGAAAGATCAAATGTTTTGAATTTTTTGATTGAAAAAGAATCAACCATAGTAGTCAGTTACTCAGAGGCAGTGATACAAAAAATCGTAAACAAAAAAACTTATTTAAATCAAACATTAAGACTAAAAAAAATGAAATTATTGAATATGATTCTTTAATTGAAAAATTAGAGAAAATTGGATTCGAAATGATTGATTTTATTTCACAGCCTGGCCAATTTTCAGTAAGAGGGTCAATTATTGATATTTTCTCACACAATAACGAAAATCCAGTTAGACTTGAAATTAACAATGAGATCTTAGTTGAGATTAGAGAATTCGAAATTCATAACCAACTCTCAGAAAAAAGACTTGATTTTGTTAATATTAATAGTAGTTCTAACGATAGTATTAAAATAAATAAAACATCTTCCATTTTTGATTATCTAAATAATGAAGATTTTATTTGGTACAATGATATTCATCATACTAAACAATTAATTTCTAATCTTCATAAAGAAGAGATTGACGAAAATTTACCTATTTTAGGTGTAAAGGAATTTTCAAATCATATAATAGAAAAAAAAATAATTGAAAAAATAAATTCTAATTTATTTAGTAATTCCAAAATAATAAATTCTAACCTTGAAGACAACAGAAATTACAATAAGAGTTTTGAACTCTTATCAAAAGACATAAAAGAGTGGAGTAAAAAAAAATACATAAATGTTATATTATGTTCTTCAGAGTCTCAAATTAACAGAATTGATTCTGTTTTAAAAAATAAAGTTTCAGACAAATTATATTGCTTTTATTCAGCAGTAGTAAAGGAAGGATTCATCGATCACAATAACAAAGTTGTAATTTACACCGATCACCAAATTTTTAATAGATACTTAAAGTTTAGAAAAAATAGATTTTCTACATACAGGAGAATCTCTCTTGAAGATTTTAATAATTTAAATGTAGGGGACTATATTGTTCATATAGACCATGGTATAGGAATTTTTGATGGATTGAAATCTATAGTCAACAACAAGATAAAAAAGGAAGCACTTAAAATTAAATATAAAAACGATGATATTATTTACTTAAATATAAATTCATTGCACAAGTTATCAAAATACTCATCCTCTGAAGGGATAATTCCAAAACTCAATCAAATAGGTTCAAAAAGCTGGTTGACTAAAAAAGAAAAAACAAGAAAAAGAATAAAATCAATTGCATTTAACTTAATCGAATTATATGCAAAAAGAAAAAAAGCAAAGGGATTTAGTTTCTCAAAAGATGATTATTTACAGGATGAACTTGAAGCGTCATTTATTTATGAAGAAACTAAAGACCAAAAATTATCATTACAGCAAATAAAGAGAGATATGGAAAGTAGCGTACCAATGGATCGTCTGATTTGTGGAGATGTAGGCTTTGGCAAAACCGAACTTGCAATTCGAGCATCATATAAAGCGGTTTTAGACAATAAGCAAGTTGCTGTTTTGGTACCAACAACAATATTGGCTTTACAACATTATAATACTTTTCAAAATAGACTAGAAAATCTTGGATGTAACATTGAATTTGTTAGCAGATTAAAAACAAATAAGCAGAGAGACGAGATTTTTAAAAAGATTAATGATGGATCTATTGATATTATTATTGGTACTCATTCAATATCAAGTGATAAAATAAATTTTAAAGATCTTGGACTTCTAATAATAGACGAGGAGCAAAAATTTGGAGTCAACGTAAAAGATAAAATGAAACTAAAAAAAGAAAATGTAGATATTTTATCTATGACAGCAACTCCTATTCCAAGAACTTTACAATTTTCGCTAATGGGGGCAAGAGACTTATCAATTTTAAATACTCCTCCTAAAAATAGACGACCAATCATTACAAACAAGATTAGCTTTGACAAAGAACTTATTGAAGATGCTATAAACTTTGAAATAGAAAGAGGTGGTCAGGTTTTTTTTGTTCACAATAATGTTTCAAGCATAGAAAGCATTGCAAATTTCATAAGAAGAATTTGTCCTTCTAGTAAAGTAAAAATAGTTCATGGTAAAAAGAAATCCTCTGAAATTGAAAATATTTTGACTGAATTTATTAATAATGATTTTAATGTTTTAGTAACAACTACAATTATTGAAAATGGTGTAGATGTATCCAATGCAAACACTATTTTAATAAATAATGCTCATGATTTCGGACTGAGTGATTTACATCAAATGAGAGGAAGAGTTGGTAGAAGCAATACAGAGTCATATTGTTATTTGATTGCGCCAAACTCAAAAATTTTAACTGACATAAGTAACAAAAGAATTAATTCAATGATGAAATATTCTGATTTAGGAAGTGGATTGAAAATTGCATTAAGAGACTTAGATATTAGAGGAGCAGGTAACTTGCTAGGGGCTGATCAAAGTGGATTTGTTAATGAAATTGGATTTGAAATGTATCAAAGAATTTTAAACGATGCTATAAATGAACTTAAAAAAGAAAGGTTAAATGAAGAAAATTTGATTAACTATAAAGAATGTCAATTTGAAAGTGATATTGAAATGTATATTCCAAAGAAATATATGTATAATGATCATGAGAGGTTAAAAACTTACAGAATACTAAATAGTTTAAATGATGAAATTGATATAAAAAAATATATTTCAGAAATTGAAGACCGTTTTGGTAAAAAGCCTGTTGAACTTAGTAACTTTATTGTTGGATTAAAAGTTAAAAATTTAGGCAAAAAATTGTTTGCTGAAAAAATAAGGCTGAGAAACAATAATCTATCAATTTTTTGGAGTGATGACCAAAATACCGAGACTGATAAAATTTTAAACTTTGTTACTTTAAACATTGACAAAACACAGATTAAACAAAAAGACAAATTTCTAATTCTAACTATTAGAAAGATATATGATCTCGAATCAACCCTTAAGTGCTTAAAATCAATTTTTGAATTTAACTCCTAATTGCTTCAACTGGATCTAATCTTGAAGCATTATAAGCAGGAAAAAATCCACTAAATATTCCAATGAGCGAAGAAACTATTAGCCCCAAAAATATATTTTTAAATGAAATATATACATCAAAAGGAATTATTGAGGAAATTAATTGTATTAGAAAAAATGAAAGTAGGATGCCAATTACCCCTCCTATTATACAAAGAGCAACTGCTTCTGAAAGAAATTGTGTAAGAATAAATTGATTTTTAGAACCAAGAGATTTTTGAATTCCTATTTCTTTAGTTCTTTCCTTAACAGAAACAAACATTATGTTTGAGATACCAAAACCACCTACTAAAATAGAAAAACTTCCAATAATCCAACTTGCCAAATTGATTGTTCCAAATAATTTTTCAAGACCATTTGAAATAATGCTACTTTCATTTAAGGCAAAGTTATCATTTGAAAGTGGTCTAACTTTTCTTATTTTTCTCATTAAATTTTTTAGCTCTAATTTTAATTGAGAGTTTTTTACGTTGCTTTTAGCTTTGCATAAAATCATTGGATCATTAACTTTCATTATTTTTTTTGCATAATTATTTCCAATTAAAACAGAATAGTCTCTTGAAACTCCAATAACACTTTCACCCTGTTTTTCTAACACACCAATAATTATCATATTGTTTTCTCCTACTGAAATTGTTTTTTCTACTGCACTCTCTTCATTAAATAAATTTTTATAAATCTCATATCCAATCACAACATATTTTTTAGATGATGCAACTTCATTTTTTGTAAAGAACCTACCAGAGTGAAGCTTCAGATCCCAAATATTAAAGATTTGATCTGTAACAGCGAGAGCATCAACACCTCTCATTTTTACATTATTATTTTCCAAATTTATTTCGTCAGAGAAAACAAAAGCTACATTTTGTGATAAACTTGATTTTTCATTAATAAACTTGAACTCCTCAAAATTTACTTTAGGGTTTCTAAAGAATTTCCACCATTCATATTCTTCTCCAGAGCTCCATGGCCATTTTTGAACGTATATAACATTTTCTCCTAGAGTCGTTACACTTTGATTTAATGTTTTTTCTAAAGAATTTACAACGCTGAATATAATGACAATTGACATTATGCCAATTGAAATCCCTAATAACGATAATAGTGAACGAAATCTATTTTCTAATAGTGTGTTTAAACTTAATTTAAATGATTCCTTTAGAAATCTATAATTCATGATTTTTAGATTATTTAACAAAAATAAAAAGTTATTAACAGATTGAATATTAATTCATTTTAAACTACAATTTATTCTAGCTTTTGGGTAAAATTGTATAAGAATGTTTAATGGGAAAAATATAAATAATGTTTTGGTTTCCGTCTTTAATAAAGAAAAACTCGAAACCATACTCTCCGTGCTGAAAAAAAATGATTCTAATATTTTTTCAACTGGTGGAACCTATGACTATATTAAAGATAAAGGGTATGAAGTGACCAAAGTTGAGGACATAACAGACTATCCCTCAATTCTTGGAGGTAGAGTTAAAACTCTTCACCCAAAAATATTTGGTGGAATATTAGCTAGATCAAAAAATAAATTAGACACTGAAGAACTAAATAAATATAAAATTTTTCCGTTCGACCTTATAATTGTTGATCTTTATCCATTTTATCAAACAGTTCAAGAGACTAATGATGAGAAAAAAATTATTGAAAAAATTGATATCGGCGGTGTTTCTTTAATACGTGCAGCTGCTAAAAACTATGAAGATGTATTAGTAATTTCTAATAAGTCTCAATATGATGATTTAGCGAAAATTTTATCAAATAGTAAGCTTTTAAATACTATTGAAACAAGAAAAGAATTTGCTTCAAATGCATTCAAAAACACCTTTTTGTATGACAGATCGATATACAAATATTTTTCAAACAATCACTTTTTAATAGAGCAAGATATTGATACAACTTTTAAAACGAGATACGGTGAAAACCCTCACCAAAATGCAGTATTCTTTGGCAATCTTGATGAAACTTTTTTAAAACTTAATGGAAAAGAAATTTCATATAATAATTTACTTGATATTAATTCTGCTGTCCAGTTAATATCTGAATTTGAAGAACCTACATTTGCAATATTAAAACACAATAATGCCTGTGGAATTGCCTCCAGAGAAAATATGATTGATTCGTGGAAAAATGCATTAAAATCCGACCCTGTTTCAGCTTTTGGTGGCGTATTAATATGTAATAGAACTATTGACTCAGAAATAGCAAAGGAAATCAATAAAATCTTTTTTGAGGTACTAATAGCGCCAAACTTCGATGAGGATGCTTTAAATATTTTAAGGGAGAAAAAAAATAGAATAATTTTAAAACAAAAAAAGTTCAAATTTGATTCTATAGAACACAGAAGTATTTTAGGATGTATATTATCTCAAGAAAAAGATACAAAAATAGATACCATAGAAAAAAAGAATATAGTTACGATTAAAAAGCCATCGAAAAATGAAATTGATGACTTAATTTTTGCATCTAAAGTTTGTAAAAATTTAAAATCAAATGCAATTGTTTTAGTAAAAAATAAGAGACTAATTTCAAGCGGAGTTGGACAGACGTCAAGAGTTGATGCATTAAATCATGCTGTTGAAAAAGCAAAGTTTTTTAAAAATGATATTAGTGGTGGAGTAATGGCTTCGGATGCATTTTTTCCATTTCCTGATTGTGTAGAAATTGCAAAAAAAGCTGGTGTTACATCTGTTATTCAACCTGGCGGATCAATCAAAGATAATTTATCTATTGATTATTGTAACGAAAATAATTTAAGTATGGTAATGTCTGGTATAAGACACTTTAAACATTAAAATATGGGGATTTTTGATTTTATGCAAGAAGAAATAGCTATCGATTTAGGAACAGCTAATACTTTAATTATTCATAATGATAAAGTCGTAGTAGATGAACCCTCAATTGTCGCAAAAGATATTCGAACTGGTGAAGTTGTTGCTATTGGCAAAAGAGCACAGCAAATGCATGGAAAAACTCATAAAAAAATTGAAACCATGAGACCACTGAAAGACGGAGTAATTGCCGATTTTCAATCATCAGAGCAAATGATAAGAGGATTTATCAAAATGATTCCAAAAAAAAGATCTCTATTTTCCCCATCACTTAAAATGGTAGTTTGTATTCCATCAGGTGTAACTGAAGTAGAAAAAAGAGCCGTAATAGATTCAGCAGAGCATGCTGGAGCAAAAGATGTTTGGCTAATTCATGAACCTATGGCTGCAGCAATTGGAATTGGTATTGATGTCCTTGAGCCAAATGGGAATATGGTTATAGACATTGGAGGAGGGACTACCGAAATAGCAGTTATATCTCTTGGAGGTATCGTCACAGATAAATCAATTAGAATAGCAGGTGATGAGTTTACTGATAACATTAAAAACTATATGAAAACCAGACACAATATAGCTGTTGGTGATATTATGGCAGAGCAGATTAAAATAAATGTTGGCTCTGCTTTGACTGAACTTGACGATCCTCCACAGAACTATCCAGTCCATGGAAGAGATTTAATGAGTGGTATTCCCAAAGAAATCATAGTAACTTATAAAGAAATAGCTGGAGCTCTTAATAATTCCATTGAACAAATTGAAGAAGCAATAATGAGTGCTCTATTTCAAACACCTCCAGCTCTATCAGCAGACATTTACAATACTGGTTTATACTTGACAGGTGGTGGATCAATGTTAAGAGGGCTCGACAAAAGAATATCTAAAAAAACAAAATTACCAGTGTATGTTGCAGAAGATCCTCTAAGGGCAGTAGCTAGAGGCACTGGAATTGCTTTAAAAAATACCGAAAGTTATACATTTCTTATTAGATAATAATGTACAACCTAATTCGGTTTTTTAAAATATATCAGTCCACAATATATTTTATTATTTTTTTTTCATTCTCAATTTATCTACTTTTTACTAATAACTCTTACCATAGTTTTTTAAATAAAAAAACATTTAGTGAATTAAGGGGCTATTCTATGTCAAAGATTAGTTCAATAAATCAATACTTATCATTAAAAGAAAAAAATAAAATTCTATTAAATGAAAATGTTAGAATTAAAAATCAATTATCAAAATATAGTTTAAAAAAAAATATAAATTTTGTTGATTACGGCAACTATTATTTATTTAATTCAGCAAGAGTTATAAATAATTCTGTGTTCAAAAGAAATAATTTTTTAACATTAAACAAAGGTAGTAAAGACGGCATTAAGATTGGTCAAGGAGTTGTAATCAACGATGGTATTGTTGGAATAGTAAAAGGTGTAAGTCAAAATTATTCTTTAGTAATGTCCGTACTAAATAAAAAAACAAACGTAAGTATAAAGTTTAAAAAAAATAATTATGTGGGTTCATTAAAATGGAATGGATATAATTATAAGAAAGGGGAAGTTAAAGATGTAATGAATCACATTGACATTTTGGTCGGTGATACAATAGTAACATCTGGATATGGAACAATTTTCCCTAAAGATATTAAAGTAGGTGTTGTTAGTAAAATAAGAAATAGAGATAACTCAGGATATCAAAAAATTGAAGTTAACTTTTTGAAAGACTTAAATATGATTGACTTTGTATATGTAGTGGAAGCAAAAAATAAATTAGAAATTAGAAAATTAGAAAAATCGTTAGATGATTAATTTTTACTTATTGAAATTGTTTTTAGGTTACATTTTGATTCAAATTTTTGTTTTAAATGAGGTTATTTTTAGTTCTTATATAATTCCATTTTTATACTTGACAATAATTTTAAGTATACCTAAAGGAAAATCTATTCTATTTCTAATGATAATCTCTTTTATTACTGGCCTAACAATAGATATATTCGAAGGGCAATTAGGTCTTCATTCAACATCTTGCATATTTATTGCCTTTTTAAGACCAAAAATTCTTTCAATCTTATCAAATTCTAAAACTTTGAGCAACGAGGACAATATAAGATTAAACAATCTTGGTGGAGTTCAATTTTTAGTTTATTCGTCGACATTAATATTTTTTCATTCACTAATCTTATTTTTTATTGTTGATTTTGAAATTGGTAATATTTTTAATTTAATTATTAAGACGATACTAAGCACATTAGCTACTCTTCTATTAATTTTTGTTAATGAACTTTATTATATGAACAAACAATGAAAAACGCTTTAAGAAAGAATGTTGTTGCGCTATTTTTTATAGCAGTTAGTTTAATATTTCTGGTAAAATTATTCTATATACAAGTACTTAATGAAGAATATAAATTTTCTGCTAAAAATAATGTTTTAAGATACGATGTCCTTCAACCGGTAAGAGGATTAGTTTTTGATCGTGACAGTAACCTTATTGTATCTAATCAGCCTGCTTTTGATATAATTGTTGTTCCAAGAGAGGTCACAAAAATCGATACAACTGTTTTTTGTAACAGTATAAATATTCAAAAAGTGGATTTCATAGAGAAATTAAATAGTGCTATTGAATATTCTAAATATCGAGAAAGTATTTTCGAAAAACAGATAGATGCAATTACCGCTGCAAATTTTAGAGAAAAACTTTACCAGTTTCCAGGCTTTTATCTCAGAAAAGTTACAAAAAGAATTTATCCCCACAAAAACTTAGGACATTTAATTGGATTTATGGGGGAGGTAAATTCTAAAAAGATGAAAGAAGATGATTTTTACATCAAAGGTGATTTACTTGGTGTTAGTGGAATTGAGGCTTCTTATGAAAATAAACTAAGAGGTGAAAAGGGAATGTCAATAAGGTTAGTTGATGTACATAATAGGACTCAGGGAAAATTTAATAATGGTGAGTATGATACTCTAGCTATCAGAGGTAAAAATCTTATTTCCACAATTGATATCGAATTACAAAAATATGGCAACCAATTGCTATACGATAAACTTGGATCAATAGTAGCTATTAATCCAAAAAATGGAGAAATTCTTTCTTTGGTATCATCACCTAACTTTGATCCTGAAAAATTATCTGGTAAAAATAGATCTAAGAATTATAAAAAATTAATTAACAACAGAACCAAACCGATGTTTAATCGAGCATTGTTAGGAGAATATCCTCCTGGATCAACTTTTAAAGTTATTAATAGCTTAATATGTTTACAAGAAAAGACTTTAAATGTAAACAACTTTTATAATTGCGATGGTAAATATTTTTTTGAAAAAGATAGATCTGTAAAATGTCATAAACATACATCAAAGGTAAATCTTTCAGATGCGATAAAATATTCTTGTAATCCTTTTTTTTGTGAAAATTTTGAGAAGTATTTTAATAAATTTGATACTTCAGAAAAAGCTTACAAAAATTGGTTTGCTCATGTGACTAGCTTTGGTATTGGTGATTGGATGAATAATGATTTTTTTTCTGGTAGAAAAGGATTGTTACCAAAAGCTGATTATTATAATAATTATTATGGTGAAAATAATTGGAATTCAAGCACAATTATTTCTATGTCAATCGGTCAAGGTGAATTATTGATAACTCCTATTCAGTTGGCAAATGTTAGTGCAATAATTGCTAACAGAGGATTTTTTTATACTCCTCACATAATAAAAACAATTGAAAATGAATTGTCTATTGATTCTAATTTTACAAATAAAAAATTTTGCTCTGTTAATAAAGAACATTTCAAATATGTAATTGAAGGCATGTTTGATGTTGTTAACTCAAAAAATGGAACTGCTTACAATGCTGAAATTGCGAGATTTAATATTTGCGGTAAAACAGGTACAGCACAAAATCCACATGGTGATGATCATTCTATTTATATAGCTTTTGCACCAAAAAATAATCCTGAAATTGCTATTGCTGTTTTTATTGAAAATGCTGGCTGGGGATCTAAATGGGCTGCACCAATTGGGAATAATTTGATTCAAAAATATTTTGAACTTAAAGATAAATGAGAAAAGCCAAGAATATATTTGAAAATATAGACTATTTGTCAGTTATATTTTATTTAGTGCTAGTTTTTATTGGCTTTTTTAATATATATGCATCTGAATTTAATGATGATGCAAATGAAATTTTTAATCTATCAAAAAGACACGGCAAGCAACTTTTATTTATTTTCATATCATCTTTAATTGCTTTTTTTCTGATAATAATAGATTGGAAGTTTTTTTTCTCATTATCTTTTATAATATACGCTATTAGTATTAGCAGTTTAATTCTAATTTTATTTGTTGGAAAAATCACTAATGGCTCCCTTTCTTGGTTTGATTTCGGAAATTTCAGAATTCAACCCTCAGAATTTGCAAAATTCGCAACAGCATTAGCGCTAGCTAGGTACATTAACTTATTTAGTATTAAAAAATTCAACTTTTCAAAAACAATATTATGTTTTAGTTTAGTTCTTATACCATTACTACTAATAACCATTCAGAATGACACTGGAACCGCTTTAGTTTTTCTTAGTTTCGTTCTTGTTTTATATAGAGAAGGTTTAACAGAAAATGTATTAATTTTTGGACTTTCTATTTTCTTACTGACGATAATGTGTTTGATTCTTGATTTCTTTGTTTTTCTAATTATATTATTTTTTATTGTTTCTGTAATTTTCTATTTTCTTAAGAAAAAGAAGAAGAATATAATCAATATCTTAGTTCTATTTGTCTTTTGTATTGCCTATTCTTATTCTGTTAGCTATATTGTAAAAAATATTTTACCAAAACACCAATCTGACAGAATAATGGTTGTTTTAGGTCAAAAGAAAGATCCATACGGAATTGGATACAACGTCATACAATCAAAGATTGCTATCGGATCAGGAGGTTTAATTGGTAAAGGATTTCTTAAAGGAACTCAAACAAGATTTGATTTTGTTCCAGAACAAAGTACAGATTTTATTTTTTGTACAATTGGAGAAGAATGGGGTTTTTCAGGAGCCCTAATTTTTATATCGTTATACCTAGCTTTACTTCTTAGAATTTTATTTCTTTCAGAGAGACAAAGATCAAACTTTTCTAGAGTTTACGGTTATAGTGTTGCTTGTATTCTCTTTGTTCATTTTCTGATTAACATTGGAATGACCATAGGCCTATTTCCAGTAGTAGGAATACCTCTTCCATTTATAAGTTATGGAGGATCATCACTGATAAGCTTTACTATACTTCTTTTTGTCTTTCTAAATTTAGACTCTTATAGACTACAGATACTTAGATAGCTAATAAAATAATGATCTATTATCGATAACATCTGCTTCTTTATTTAAAGATTTATATGCTGAGTTCGATGAGTATGTTGTGTATTCACTGGAAAATTCTTTGGCCTCAGTCGAATAGTCTTGTAAAACTGGAACATCTGTGAAGGACTGAATTTCGTAAAAATAAACAGCATTTTTTGCAGATATCATATGTAATTTGTTTAATGAATTACTCTCGGATCTTGAAATTATATGACCTGTTAGTTCCGGCTCAAGTCCAATTCCTGGAATATTGAGTTTTGTCATGTTAGCAATGTTATCAGAAAAAGTTTTTAAAGATGTTTCGTTTGAGAGTTGAGCTAAATTTTCAATGTTTTCAAATTTTGATAAGATTTGTTTAGATTTTTTAATATTTCTCAAAATAGATTTTATTGAATTTTCCACATTTGCAATATCAATATTTCCTTTTTTGTGGTGATTTTTAACATATGCTACAACAAAGGAGTTTTCGAACTGAAATACTTCCGAAATCTGATTTTCTTTTGCTTCACTAAGCCATTTAACCATCTCTCTTGAGTTTGGCAAACCGGAAATATTTTCTTTGTCTTTTTTTACTTTAGAATCGCTTCTCTTTGCCAAATTTGAACTTAACACAAGAGAATCAAACTCGACATTATTGTTTAATATCTCATTGGCGAACTGAGCTGCTTGGGAATAGTATTTGTTAAATGTCTCAGAGCTTGGGAGTACGTATCTATCAATATAGATTACTTTATGTTTTTTGACAAGCTTACTTCTGCTAACGATATTTATTAAATGAACACCAAACTGAGTAGTTACTTGAGAAAGTTTATCAAAATTGTTTGAAAAGCAAGCATCATTAAATTCCTTTACCATGACACCTTCTTTAAACCAGCCCAAATCACCACCCTTGATAGCTGAGCCCTTATCATCTGAAAAAAGCTTTGCAAGAGTTCCGAAGTCTTCACCTTTATCAATTCTATCTTTAATATTGGTAACAATTTTGTTTACTGAATCAAGTGGAACATCGTTTTTAGGTGTTATCAAAATGTGTTGTGCCTCAACGGAATCAGGCCTGAATTCAGCACTAAATATTCTTGCGATCCTGAAACTATTTTCAGAGTTTTTATAAGGACCTATGAAATCTTCATTAACGGTTAAAAGTTCTTTGAACTTAGGATCATCAAATTCGCTTTCCTTTTTGTATGTAAAGTTTGAAATAGTGTTATCAGTATTTCTTCTTACGAACAAATCAACATCTGTATCACTTAAATTTTTGAAATCATTTACAATATTTGTTATTGACTTTTGAGTTTCTAGTTCGTCCTCAGCTGAATAAACTACATTGAACACAACATAATCGACATCTTTTGATTCTTCCTGCTTGTAATCTTCAATGTTTTCTTTGTAATAATCATTAATTTCATTTTCACTAACTGAAACCAGGCTATCATTAATATATGAAAATGGAACTGCTATACAATTAAAACTAACATCATAGTTTTTCTCAGCATGACGTTCAATTGCCTCTAGATTTGTTACGTACATTGAGTTTTGAAGTAAATCATTATACTTGCTTTCTTTAATCTGATTTAATAAATATCTTTGAAAGGATATCCATCTGATTTTAGCTTCACCAGTAGGATCAGTATCAATATTTTTTAAGTACCCCACAATCCTTGACCTATCAAATCTCCCAGTATTAGGATCTTGAAAAGCCGGTACTTTTGATATTTCAGGATGAACATTTGAACCCTGAAGAAGTTCAAAAAATTCATCATCGGTAACATCAATCCCAAGGTTTGAAAACTCATTATTTAAAATTAATTCTTTAATATATTGATCCCAAATTTGGTTTCTGATTTGAACTATAGTTTGTTGGTCTACTGATGATGAAGGATTCTGTGTCTTAAAGTTCTCAATGCCTTCCTCAACTTTAATTTGAAAGTTTTGAATATTAATTTTTTCACCTAAGACTTCACCTACTGTGCTTGAACTTGGACCACCAGACCTTTGAGACTGCATGAAATCTCCAAGTATAAATGCAAGCATAGCAATACCTATAACTGAAAGAAGTAATACCGATCTTTTTCTAATATTTTCTAAAGCTGCCATATGAAGGATTGCGAATTTACAAATGTTTTAATAAATATGAAAGCAATTTTATCTTATTGACTTTTTAAAGCTTATTTTTGCTATTTGATTGTCTTTTCTATTAAAATAAAACTCAATCTTCAACATTAAAACTAAAATTTCCTTTAACATCATTAATGTGATACTTTTCAAATTTTGAATCTGATTTGAATCCACTTCCATATATAACTTCATCATTGGTTTTAATTGTTACATTTTCTTTTGTGTAAACATCATCACTATTTCTATCCCATACTAAACTACTACTATTTAATATTTTTTCAACTTTATCTGTTAATGTTACATTTATTAAAGCTTTAAGTAAATTTTTTTCCTCATCAATCTCAGCTTTTTCTGAAGTAAGAGTTGATGTTATTGTATTGTTATTATAAAAATTAAGTTTAACTCCCTCTGATAAGTAAATGATTTGATTTTTATTGAATCTTTCCATTTTTCCAACATCAATTTTTGCTTTAAGTTTTCCATTTATAGTATGGGTGATGCTTGCATTAGTTGTAGTTTCAATAGAATAATTCTCATCATTAGAAAAGTCTTTAATTATACTTTCATTGTTACATGAAAATATCAATATGAATAAGAAAAATCTAGTCACTTGTTCTGACGATAGTTCTTTTATTTATCCAGCATTCAACAGTGTATGAGTCTCCGCTTTGCAAACTTCCATTAAAGAAACACTCCTCTTTAGTTGGAAAGTATTTTGAATATGTATTTATACTTTTTCTTGCTCTTTCATTTGTTGACTCATCAGAAAGCGCTTTAGTGAAATAGTCAACTGCTACCCAATAAACAGTTGACTTCAAAAAATCGGAACTGCAATTACCAGCACCTGCTACATAAGTGTTGCCGATAGTGATAAATGCCTCTCCCCAGTTTTTCTTTAGTTCAATTGATTGTTTCGCGGTTAAAATTGCACTGCTATAGTTTTTTGAAATTCTGTAGGCATCAGCTTTTTCAAGCAAATATTTTGCCTTTTTATCATTATCTTCTTCACTCTCAATAGCCATATCAAAATACTCTATAGCGTCATTAAATTCTTTTCTCTTTATGCAAATTTTTCCTAATTTACTTGCAGAGCTTGATGATGGTAACATCTCATATAATCTCTTAGATACTTGAAAATAAAATTCTGTTTCTGTACAATTTTGTTTTGAAAGAATGTTGTAGAGCCTATTTACAAAATCAGTGTCGTTATTGTTTATTGTGAATTGTTGTTTAAAAATATTTTCAATCTTTCCACAGTCAATATAATTAACAATTTTTTTATCTATTGCATCAGAAGTCTTTTGATAAAATTTTGATTTTTTATCATTTTTTTTGAGATTGTAGTCAATGATACTCATTAGAAATGAATATCTATTTAGTAATGAGTCTTCTGAGATTATTTCATTTTTAACCATTATATCCAAAGTATTGAAATATGCTAGAACAGCACCAGCATCTGATCTATTTTTTTGTATTGCAATTGATCTTGCTAAAATTTCATTTGCATCTAAAAATTTTGATTTGTCATATCTAAGTAAATCTGCTCCTTTTCTACCTAAAACATAACCCTGATTTCCAAAATATTCAATTCTCTGATCATAGATTAACATTAAAGTGTCAACATATTCTTTCTTTTGCTCAGGTCTTTCTTTGATCATAGATTTAATTATGATGGGGCCATTTTTATAAATATTACCACTCGCTTTTGGACAATTTTGAAACGTCCATCTCCATGGGGTGAGAGCTTCCATATAATTCTTTTGCTTATAATACTCCCTAAAAAGAGATAAGTTAGTTATACAACTTACGCTATCAACACCATATTTAGATTGAGAAAAACTTTCTACATAACTTAAAGCAAAAATTAAAATAAGTACGAAATTTTTAATCATATTTTCTTTTTAAGAACCATATAGCGTCAAAGTTAATTGAAAGACCTATTTCAACAAAGTTTTCTACAATTAAATTATCATTTGTAGTTCCTCTTCTTCCAAACAATAATGACAAATCGTAAATTGTTCTACTTCTCTGATTAGGGAAACCTATACCTAATGTAAGTCCTGTTTCATTTATTTTATTATTGTTTAATTGTATTGGAGTTTGAAAATTATAAAATCCAAATCTGTATTTAACTTTGCTGAGGTATTCTGTAGAATTGCTATTCTGATTGTGATATTCTATACCAATATTTAATTTTTCAGAACTTATTAAATCATCAGTTTGTCCAAATAACTGATATTTACTCCAATCTTGGATTGAATATTCACCTATCAAGTTCAAGTTTTTTAGTTTGTATGATAAACCAAAACTAATAAACTGTGGCAATGTAAGTTCACCCCTTTGTGTTAAATTAACGAAAGTATCTTTTACTTGTTCGCTGAATCCAGAGAATTCAAAGCTCTCTGCCAGTTCAAATCTTTTTGATGATATATTACTTTGACTATTTAAAACTATAGCTAATGATAAATCATTTTGATTAATTTCATTTTTAAATAATAAGCCAATTTCATAGTCATATCCTTTGATATTTACTCTTTCAACTGATCTTGAATGAAAAATTGATTCGTCATCAAAAATTATTCTTTTTTCTCTGTTGATTGCTCCAAATAAATATGATGCATTTGCACCTATTGAAAGTGATTTTGATATTTTTAACGAGGTCCCAAAATATAGCTTACTTAAACCCCCAGTTCCTTTGTAAAATTTATCAGCTTCAAATTCAACATCTCTCTCAAACAAATCATAACCACTATATGTGTAAGGTAAAAAACCTGAACTAAAACCAATTTTATTGTTTATTGGAAAACCGAAAATTAAGCTAGATAATTGTGCATTATTATAAACTTCATTTTCTGAACTACTTTCAAGAAATGTTGTAATATTTTTTAAAGATGTATGAAATATAAATTTTTTTGGCTTAATTAATGAATATGATGCAGGGTTTGATGGATTTACGTAAACGCTATTTAAAGAAGCTGTAGAAGCACCCCCCATCGATTGATAATATGATGAAAAATTATTAGTAAATGTTCCTAAACCGAATCTGCTGTAAGGAGAAAAGGTGTTTGATTGACTAAAGGAATCAATTGTAAATAAACACAAAAAAATTGCTATTATTTTCTTTATTTTATCATTCATCATTAAAGTTCATAATTTCATGTAGACCTATTGCAACTAGATTTTCTTCGCTTGCAAATATGGTGTTTTTTAGCTCACTTAACAAAAAATTCATATCTCCTCCACTAACAATAACGTATAAAGTATTTAATTGTTTTAGTAGTTCAGAATTAAAATCTCTTATTTCAGAAATAATTGATCTTTGAATTCCAGTATGTATTGAAGATTCTGTATCATTTCCGAAAATATCTTTGTTGTGAACAAAATTAAGAAGTGGTAGTTGATGAGTAAATGAAAGACTTTTATATCTGAGATGAATTCCAGGAGATATTCTGCCTCCTAAAAATATACCATCATTTGTTAAAACATCCATGGTTATACATGTGCCAATATCTACAATAAGTAAATTTTTTGCAGGAAATAATTTTCTAGCACCAACCATTGCAGCAATTCTGTCTTTTCCCAATTTGTTGCTATGCCGATAATTTAATTTTAATGGAATTTTGAGATTTTCCTTAAAATGTAATAGATTCTTATACTTAGCTAATTTTAAAGTATCAATTTGACTACCCACATTTGAAATAAATATTTTTTCAACATTACTTGCATCTAATAGCTTGTAAAGCTTTTTAGTTTGATTTTTTTTAAATGAATATTTTTTTTCAATTTTAGAATTATTAAAAAAAGTTGCCTTTATTAAAGTATTTCCAATGTCAACTATAAGATTCATTTTCACTTCATTTTTTATTAATTATAATGTTTTTGTATTGGAGAAATAATTAAAAAGTGTATTCAAATAAAAAAAACAATTAAATTTGCACCCCATTGGTACCTTAGCTCAGTTGGTAGAGCAATGGACTGAAAATCCATGTGTCCCTGGTTCGATTCCTGGAGGTACCACAAAAAACCCACTACATTAGTGGGTTTTTTTGTAAGAGCTTTTTTAGCTCAATAATAGCTAAAGAAATATTCTCAAAAACCTCATCTATATTAGCCTCCATCATATAGCATGGAGCACTAATTACCCTATTTTTTTTATCAACACATACTTCTTTTATTGAGCAATTAATAGTATTTACATCCATTTGTTTCAAAGCAGTTTGAAACTCTGAAATGTTATATTCAGAAGCATGTTGAGTTGATCCTATAGTTAGTTTTAAATCTTTAGCTTTATTAATAAGAGATTTAGCAACAATTGTTGGTGAAACACATAGAGATAAAATTGGTTTTTTTAGATCAAAAAAGTGTAAAATAAGTTTCTTTACATCAGGATGAATTGTACAATCTACTTCTTTGAAAGCCCACGAACTTAAATTTTTAGCTAATCCAAAACCTCCAGGAATTATAAGGCATTCAAATTTTTCATGCTCAATAGTTGATAAATCTGTGATTTTTCCTCTTGAAATTCTTGAAGATTCAATTAAAACATTTCTCTTTTCGTTTATCTCATTTCCGTTGGTATGATTGAGGACATGATGCATATCTATATTTGGTGATGTACATTCATATTCAATAGAGTTCTTGCACAAACAAATCAAGGTTGATACTGATTCATGAATCTCAGAGCCATCAAAAACTCCGCAGCCCGATAGTAATACTAATGCCTTCAATCTACTCTATAATCAAACTTCTACTTAATTTGAATTCTTCAGTTTCATAAAAAACTAAATATGAACCAGGCTCAAGAAATGACAAATCAATTGACTGAGTACTAGCTTGATTAGTAAAGTTAGTTTCAAAAACATTTTTACCCAAAATATCTTTTACGCTGAATAAGTCATTAGAAGAAAAATCATTAGAGCTGACTATAAATAACTTCCCATCTGACGGATTAGGATAAATCTTAAACAATTTATCAAATTCTTCATCAACAATGCTGCTAACAGCAGGAGGCTCAAAGTTCATTCTAATCATAGGATTTCTAGTAATGTAATACCATGTGGGTGTTCCGTTAGAATTTGGTGAAGTACCTATCTCATCATAAAGTGAGTTTTCAGTTCCTAGAGCTGTTCCAGAGTAACCTACACCAACTGAATCAGAGGGATGTTGATAACCACCTATACCTATTTCATATCCAGTACCAGAAAAAAGTGGAACTGGTGGATCAAAGTTTATAGTCACCCAATTATCTCTGTCTGCAGGCGTTATTGTGTAATCATCTGTCTGAGTTATATAAATTGGTGTTGTAGATGAAGGATCATTTTCATAAAGTATTCCGTATACTTCCGCTCCTGGAACAGACCAGTCTGCTATATATACATCAACAGCTGTTAAATCAATAGGTGAGTAAATATCCATGTATGATGTAATATGATTTTGTCTTACTGCAGTAGCAACATCATACCATCCTTGATAATTGTTCAAGTCTTTGCCATATAAATAATCTGTAACAACTGTTTCTCTAGTTGTAGTATCTGTGTATGCAGAATCCCCTACTCCCCACATAGAAATGTTGTAGAGACCTATCGTAGTTGGGCTGAATGGCTGATTAATCATAAAAGTATCTTGCTGTGATGTAGATAAATAAACTGAATTAGATGTAGATGTATGCACTATGTTTCCAATCGCATCTGTTACCTCAGCATGTAATGTCATGTTCTGTGGAGCAGAACCATTATTAGTTAAAACAGCTTCTATGCTATATGGATTAGAAGAGATTTGTGAAAGTGGGTTAAAAGTATAATCACAACCTATTCCGCCAGCCAACTGATAAGCTTTCCACCATCCTCCTGTAACCTCATCACTCATTGTTACTAAATTATTTGGAGTTTCTATAATTCTCATATCATCAATCATCCAATAATAAACCCTAGCTTCCCAACTTACCTTGACGTATACATTCGTTTGATTTCCAGCAACTGAGGAAACATTTAAACTAACAGTCTCCGGATTTGCAGATTGAGTATTATTAGTAATGCTTCCTTGCACAAAATAGTCTGTCCAAGAAATGCTATCGTTACTAACTGAAACTACTAAATTTAAATTATTGTTAAATCTAAAGAGTTGTTCAAATTCTAGTGTAACTGCAGGAAATCCTGTGGTATTAATCGCTGATGTTGTAAATTGTGAGTTAATATATTGGTATGTTGTTCCTGACGGCTGACCATAGGCTGTATGATTTGCTGAATCTGGGTCTGATATTAGAAATCCATTTGATGCAGTTGTTGAACTAATTCCTGCAGCGGCTGAACTTCCTTGATTACTGTTCCAATATCCCCAAGAACCATCATTACTCCATACCCAAGGCGCAGTAGCGATTCCTCCAACAGTATTGGTACTCGAGCTTGACCATCCGGAGGGAAATCCAGATGAAAAATCCTCAGACCAAATAACAGTCTGTGTAGAATTTTGTTGAGAATTGTTGTAATTATTTTGAACAATACTAGAGCTTGAATTTTCTATTGCCTTGTCTTCTGGACAAAACTGATTTTTTTCTTCTTCAGAAAAAGCTAAGATTGAACATATTATTGAAATTGAGAATAAAAGTTTTTTCATTTTTAGTTTTTATTTAATTGTAATTTTTGTTTTTGTTGAGTAATTTTTATTTTTCAGAGACAACATATAGTTTCCTTTATCTATATGACTCACATCAATTGTCTTAATTTGACAATTTTCAATCCTTTCATTTAAAACAAGTTTGCCAGTAATATCAAAAATTTCTAAAACTATCTCTCCTAAACTAGAATCAAGAAGTTCAATATTTAAAGAATTCTGAGCGGGATTGGGAAATATTCTTAAATTTTTATTTTTTTCGAGACTAACGGCTGAAGGCCATGTAGAGCCAAAATTCATTCTAATCATTGGTGTGGTTGATATGTAATACCAATAACCAAAAGCTTGTGTACCTAAATTACATCCGTTGTCCTGAATTCTTGACATAAGAATTTCAGCATCACCAGATGTACTAACTCCAAATGTATCAAGTGGATGTGCGTATCCTCCTATAGCAATCGCATGTGGACCTGGAAATATATTGTATGCAGGCTTAAAAGCAAGATTAATCCAATTATCAATATCTTGAGCTTGCAAGTTGTAATCGTCTGTTTGAGCTAATTGAATAAATGCCCAGGGACTTTGAGTTGTATCAACTTCATACAATACCGCATAAACTGGTGTCCCAGGCCTTGAATAATCCGCAATATGTGCTGATGCAGAACTAACTTGCTCATTGCTGTAGATATCAAAAATATTTAATAATTGTAATCCTCCACAATCTCTAGCTACTCTCCAATTCCCATCGGGGCTTCCATAATCTCTTCCATATACTGAATCAGTAATTACTGCTTGCATTTGAATTGTGTCAGAACTTAACACACTATCGCTAGTAGCCCAATATGAAATGTCATATACTCCAATTGTTGCAGGATCGTAAGTTTGATTAGCTAAATAAGTGGCTGTATCTAAAATTACGAGTGTCGTTGTATCACTTGAGGAAGAAAAAACCTGAGATCCAATAGCATTATTGATTGAAACATTCATTTTAATTCCATTTAAATTTTTAGCTCCAGCGTTTGCAACTTTAAGTTCAAACATGTATGGATTTGCAGCGGATTGAGTTAATGGTTTGAATGTATAGTCTATTCCAAATCCTGTTGTTGTAGCATAACCAACCTCCCAGCCTCCATGATTAGCATCAACAGTCTCCAATAAAAAGCTTGGTGTTTCCATTAACTCTAAATCATCAATCATCCAAAAGTAATATCCTGAAAATGCATTAATAACATTACTTGTTCCCTCAAATACAAAACTTAATTGAACATTTGAATTACCAACAACAGAAAAGGGAACCCTAACTAGTGCAACCTGATCAGTAAATGTAGCATCATTTGTTGCGATATCAGAGTGAACTTGAACTCTTGAATTAAAATTTCCATTGACATAAAAATCTACAAAAGCTTGACCAGCAAATGTTCTATAGTAAGAATTCATTTTTAGAGTTACATCTGAATATGGACTCATATCTATCATATCAGTCCTTAGATCTCCTATGTGAGGACAAGGATACATCCCGGTTCCAAATGCGCCTGCAACTCCGTTGTTGTCATAGTAGTCTGAATCGAATATTATAAATCCATTGTTGGCAGTTGGGGATGCAATTGGTGTCGAATTTGATGCATATGCTCCTTGCGATCCAACTCCAGCTCCAGGAGGTATACCAGGACCTCTATATGCCCAAGGAGCAGTGGAATTTGTCCATGATGTTGGAATTCCAGATTGAAAATCCTCAGACCAAAAAGGTGCAGATTGTCTTAAATTATCAGAAACTTGATTAGCATAGCCCGCTTTTTCTTTTTCGTAAGTAAACTTTAAATTAGAAACTTGAGAATGAGAAAATAAAAAGAGAATTGATGCTAAAATTGATAGTAAAATTTTTTTCATAATATTTGATTTCATAAAAAGTACAAACAAATATAAAAAAACTACTTTAAAATTATCTTTTTTTCAACCGTTCCATCAGAATAAAATAAAAGAAGTAATTTATTGTCGTCTAAATCAGATTTTCTTCCTAGAATATCAAAAACTGATGATATATATTTAGTAGAGGAATTACTTTGATTAATAATATTTGTTGGCATGGAACAAGAATAAGAAAATGGATACCCCTCAATTGGCCCAAATGGTATCATATTTTTTCCATTAAAAGCTGAATATTCAGGATAATACCTTTCTGCTCTAAAAACGTTATTAGCCCATCCGTTACTTGAATTTGGAATACTATCACCTTGGTTTAAAACAAGATTATTTACAACTGGATTAATATATTTCCACACCTGGTTCTTATTTTTATCAATCTCAAAAAAGATACCATGTGCACCATCACAAATTAAAGTATTACCATTTTTAAGCCTCTGCGCTCCAGAGATATAAGAAGAAAAAAAATCAGTTGGATTATTTGCTGTATAAATCCATTCAGATGTATCTGGGACGAATTTCCCTAACGGACTTAGTTGATAATTACCTGAACCTTGAAAATGAGTATTAACAATTTCTACACTACTGTATCCTCTTGACTGTCCATTATTAAAAATTAATATCTTTTTTTCATCAACGAGTCCGTCTCCAATCCATTGAACGTCATGTTGACCAAATAATCTTCTATTTGATGAGTTTCCTTTATTATATACTTGTGGATTACCCCACCGATATAAAAAATCACCACCTCTTCCATAAGTACCTCCAAAACTAGATGATGCTTGTGCAGATGTTGTGCTATGATCTATAATATAAAACTCTGATATAGAACGAGATCCTATTACTATTTGCTGAAGAGACTCATTATAGTCTATTGAGTTACAGTGCATCCAATCCTTCTTTCCATTACCATTAAAATAATTTATATTTAATAGCTCTGGATGGTTTTCAATAACTCCAAAATTATTTTTTGTAGAATCGAAGTCTTGAATCAGGTGATCCCATAAATTCCACTCCCAAATAATTTTCATAGAATCAGTTCCAATAGGCTCCACTTCAATGATATAAGTAGCCCATAACTCATTATCAATTAAAGCATTAGGATTTCTACCAGCGAGAATAGCATCAGCTGATGAATATCTTTTCCAGCATAGTATTAAAATGTTGCCATTAGCTAACGGCTCAATATCATGATGTTGATGATAATAAATATTTGAGAAATTATAACTCCATTTCAAGTTATTGTACCAATCCCTTAGTTCAACTCTACCTCCACTACCTCCACCACTAAAAATACTACTTTGTATTCTACATGTTCTTAACAAATCACCATTTTCAAGTAAATATGCCGAATTTCCTGCGTTATAATTACTCTGCCACTCATTTATCAAGTAGCCACAATTATCTATCAAATATGTTTTTTCATCGGCTGAAAAAAGAGTATAGCCATTAACTGCACTTGAGTCATAATGGAATAAGCCTACAGTCTGAGTTTGAGAGTAGCACACAATCGCATTTGAAAATAGTAATGTGAATAATAGTTTTTTCATTTAAAATAAGCAGAGTTTTCACTCGGCCTATTAAATTAGTGAATATTCTATTTATTCAATTACTATTTTTCTACTAATGCTATTTGCAGAACCAACTAAATTCAATAAATATGTTCCAGTTGAAAAGCCTTTAATATCAATTTTAGTATTGTTAACTTTTGAAATACTCTTCTCATGAACTACCTTCCCAAGTAAATCCTTAATTTGTAATAAATCAAAATTATCAAGATTAGAAATAGAGATTACATTATTTGCTGGATTAGGATATACATTGAGATCTGATTTTATTAAGTTTTTAGAGCTTGTACTACCAGAGGATGCCGGGTCAAAGTTCATTCTTATCATCGGATTTTGAGTAATGTAATACCATGTTGGTGTTCCTGCTGAGTTTGTGCTTCCTCCATTTGCATCAAACAATGAATTTTCTGTACCTAGAGCTAAGCCTGAATACCCAACTCCAGCTGAATCTGAAGGATGCTGATAACCAGCAGCTCCCATCTCATAACCAACACCAGCAATGAGTGATATTGGATTCGCAAAGCTCAAAGTAATCCAACTATCTAAATCTGAACTTGTTATTGTATGATCGTCAGTTTGATCGAGATAGATAGGATTAGCACCAGCTGTTGGATCAGCCTCGTATAGCACACCATAAATTTTAGTACCTAGAATTGACCAAGGTGCAATGTATAAATCAACAGAATAAAGATTTTCATTAGCATATATATCAAAAAATGACGTTACATGGTTTTCTCTTGTTGCATTACCCAAAACGTAGCTACCCTGATAGTTGTTCAAATCTTTTCCGTAGGAATACTGAGTAACTACGGTTTGTTTAGTAGATGTATCAGTATTTGCTGAGTCACCGACGCCCCACATGTTGAGTTCATATAATCCAAGAGTTGTTGGATTAAATGTATTATTAACTGCAAAAGTATCTTGCTGAGATGCTGACAGATATTGAGAATTAGAGGTTGAAGTATAAACAGAATTTGTTATCTGATCAAATGCTTCAGCATGTAAAGTCATATTTTGCGGCGCAACGCCTGCATTTCTTATTACAGCTTCTATTTTGTAAGGATTAGCTGCTAGCTGACTTAAAGGATTGAATGTATAATCACAGCCAATACCTCCAGAAATATTATAACCAATCCACCAACCACCAAAAACTTCATCATCAATTGTAACATAGTTATTTGGGGTTTCAGCAAATGAAACGTCATCAATCATCCACACATAATCCCATTCTCCTTCGTATTTAAATCTAAAGTAAACTACTGGTTGACTTCCCGCGGTCGCAGACACATTTACTGAAACGAATTCTGGGTTGGCAGTGGTTGTATTTGTAGCTTGTCCAGCATGAACCTCATATCTATCCCAATTTATGCCGTCAATACTTACCTCAACAAAAATTGAATCTCTAAATTTTCTGTGGTAAGATTCAAATTCTATGTTGACATATGGATAAGACGAACAATCTACTGTACCATTATATTGTATGTATGCTTCTTGTGGAGAATAAGAAGAATTTAATGCATCAGAATCGTACATAGCAAATCCATCGCTAGCACTTGTAGATGAAATAGCACCAAGTCCTGCGGAAAAAGAACCTGTCGGACCAGTAGTTGAGATTACCCAGTTTTGCAGTCCACCATAAATTAAATCTACCATTGTCCATTCTGATGGATTAGAAAATGTATTGGACCAAAAAGGAGGAGCAGGTGCTGCTGAATTAGCACTATTTATTGATGTAGGGTGAACACTTAGAAAATTTTTTTCCTCAATTCTCATGTCATCACCATTTAAAATTTGTGCATGACCTAGAAGAGTTGATAGGATTAGAGATGTAGTCAGTAAAAGTTTTTTCATGATTGATTTTTATGTTATAACAAATATAAATCTAATTTATAAATTATTGCTAATTAATTGTATTCTTCTATTGGAATGCATGAGCATATTAAATTTCTGTCTCCATAACTCTCATTGACTCTTCTAACAGAGGGCCAAAACTTATCTTCTCTGACCCATTGTATTGGAAAGGCAGCTTTTTCTCTTGAATATGAATGATTCCATTCCTCTGAGGTAAGCATATTAATTGTATGAGGAGAGTTCTTAATTACATTATCAACTTTATCGGCAATACCCTCAGCTATTTCATTAATTTCATTTTTAATGCTAATCATTGCTTCACAAAATCTATTAATTTCTTCTAAATTTTCACTTTCTGTTGGCTCTATCATCATTGTGCCAGCTACAGGAAATGAGACAGTTGGAGCATGAAAACCATAGTCCATTAACCTTTTTGCTATATCAGAAACTTCAATATTTAGTGCCTTGAATGGTCTACAATCTATTATCATCTCATGACCAACTCTGTTTTTTTCTCCTAGATACAAAATGTCATATGAACTTTCTAATTTTTTCTTAATATAGTTAGCATTTAAAATTGCTATCTCTGTTGACTGCCTCAAACCTTCCTCACCTAACATTTTTATATAAGCATATGAAATTGTCAAAATTGAGGCACTGCCCCAGGGTGCAGCAGAAATGGCTTTAATCGGTTTTTTTCCTCCAACTTTAACAATAGGATTTGTTGGTAAAAAATTTTTCAGATGTTTTTTTACACCTATAGGCCCCATGCCTGGACCGCCTCCACCATGAGGAATAGCGAAAGTTTTGTGTAAATTTAAATGACAAACATCCGCGCCAATTATACCAGGATTAGTTAATCCAACCTGTGCATTCATATTTGCTCCATCCATATAAACTTGCCCTCCGTTTTCATGAATTGTATTGTTGATTTCAATTATCTTCTCTTCAAAGACACCATGGGTTGATGGATAAGTAATCATTAGAGCTGCTAAGTTTTGAGAATGCTCTTCTGCCTTTTCTTTTAAATCTTCAAAATCAATATTCCCCTTTTCATCGCATTTAATAACTACAACTTTCATGCCAGCCATTACAGCAGAGGCAGGATTAGTTCCATGGGCAGATGAAGGAATAAGACAAATATTACGATTACTGTCTCCATTATTTTTATGAAACTCTCTAATAACCATTAAGCCCGCATACTCTCCTTGAGCACCAGAATTTGGTTGTAAACTCATCGCATCAAAGCCTGTAATTTCACATAGCATCTCTTCAAGTTCATGAAACATTATACTATAACCTCTAGTTTGGTTTAACGGAGCAAATGGATGTAAATTACTAAATGAAGGCCAGCTCAACGCAAAAAGCTCAGTAGCAGAATTGAGCTTCATTGTACATGAGCCTAAGGGAATCATTGATTTAGTTAAGCTTAAATCTTTATTCTCAAGACTTTTTATATATCTCATTAGAGCTGTTTCAGAATGATAAATATTGAAAACGGGATGTGATAAAAATTCACTTTTTCTCTCAAATATACTTTCTGAAATAGATCCACTTTTTGTTCTAATATTTGGTAGTTCATTAATTAGATTTTGAGAATCAGAGTGCTTGCAACTTCTCGCAAAAATATCTAATATGTCTGCAATGTTTTTCTCATCATCTTTTTCATCGATTGATATTGTTAGATTTTTATCATCAATGTAATTAAAATTGATTTTAGCTACTTCAGCGTATGTTCTGATATTTTCAATTGAAATATTACCAAAGTTGATATGTAGAGTGTCAAAAAAGACATTGTTTTTTTGTAAGAAACCTAGCTGCTTCAATCCCTCAGAGAGCATAAGAGTTAATCTATGAATTTTATTACTGATTGATTTAAGTCCGCTAGGGCCATGATATACAGAATACATTCCGGCCATTACTGCAAGTAAAACTTGCGCAGTACAAATATTTGATGTTGCTCTCTCTCTCTTAATATGCTGCTCTCTGGTTTGTAAAGCCATTCTTAGTGCTTTATTTTCATCAATATCTTGTGATACACCAATAATTCTTCCAGGAATACTTCTTTTGTAAATTTCTTTTGTAGCGAAATATGCAGCATGAGGGCCCCCGTAACCAAGTGGTATTCCAAATCTTTGTGTTGTTCCTATAACTACATCAGCGCCCCACTCACCAGGTGGCTTCAATAGTGTTAATGATAATAAATCAGCCGCAACAACTAATCCGATATTAAAATTTTTCAGTTTAGAAATAAAATCACTGTTATCTAATACTGCACCGTTTTTATTTGGGTATTGTATAATAGAGCCAAAAAAGCTTTCATCAATTTCAACTTCATTTGTTGATGATATCACAAGATCAATTCCTAAAGGCTCTGATCTTGTTTCAAGTAATGAAATTGTTTGAGGGAAGCAATCTGATGAAACAAAAAACTTATTACAATTTGATTTCTTTTTTTGCCTGTCTCTAGAGTTATAAAGCATGACCATTGCCTCAGAGGCAGCTGTTGCCTCATCCAATAGTGAAGCATTAGCTAAGTCCATAGCTGTTAAGTCGCAGACCATTGTTTGATAGTTTAGCAATGCCTCTAATCTTCCTTGTGCAATTTCTGGCTGGTAAGGTGTATAAGCAGTATACCATCCCGGATTTTCGAGAATATTTCTTTGAATTACGCCAGGAAGTATGGTATTGTAGTATCCTAGCCCTATATATGATCTGTAGTTTTTATTTTTTTTGCCAATTTGATAAAAATGTTCAATAAATCTACTCTCACTTAATGCATTTGGCAAGTCCATTTTCTTATCCAAATTGATTTGACTGGGAATTGTCTGATCAATTAGTTCCTGAATGCTACTAACTCCAATTTCATCAAGCATTTTTCTTTGCTCATCAAAAGAGGGACCAATGTGTCTATCTGAAAATTTCATTTTTTTTTACAAAATTAAATATTGTTCAAATAGTAAAATAGATTAATACCATTTTTTTTTATTGATTTTTTACTTTTTATTAACTATGAAAGCCTTTAGATAATTCGGTTCAAAATTTTCTAAAATTTCAAAATTTTTGTTTTTGAATTTTTCGTAAGCGATTGCCCCCATATCAGAAGCTGAGGGATAAATTTCTTTTAAGAATTTATTTTTTTTTGACTAACAATACTTCTAATTTTATCTGCAGCATCTCCAAAAAAAATATATTTCTGCTTTTTGTTAATAATTGATTTGGTTTGTTCAGATGAAATAAGACGAGTATCAGAAATAATATTATTTTTTTTGTCAAATTGTGAATAATAAATTTCATTGCCTCTTGCATCAACTACAGCACAATAAAGATCAAAATTATTATTTGTTCTGATAACTTGTTCAGACATTATTTTCATTGACGATACGCTCACTAAAGGTTTTTTATTAGCAAAACAAAAAGCTTTAATAGTAGCAACTCCAATTCTAAGGCCAGTAAATGAACCGGGACCATTACTAATTGCAAAAAAATCAAAATCTGAAAATGATATTTTTTTTTCTTTTAGTAAAATGTCTACAAATACATTAACTTTTTCTGAGTGAGAAGGCTTATCGAATTTTTTTTCTTTCACTGAAATTAGTTTTGAATTTTCAAAAATCGCAACTGAACAATTTTTTGATGAAGTGTCAATACATAAGCTAAGAGCCATTAATCTAAGATTTCTATTTTTGACTGTGAATTGAGCCTTACATTCAAAATATCATAAGGCCCGCTAACAACTTTCTGATTTAATGAAAGCCCTTCCTTTATCTGAATGAAATCAATATCTTGAATACCTGTTTTAACATTTACTTTTTTTACCTCATCATCCAATATCAAAAAGACACATTCAATTTTTTTATTAGAGATGGAGTCGTATCTTAAAGTAATTGATTCAATCGGAACACTTAATACATTATCAAGCTTTTCAGTAATTATGTCGACCGTTGCAGTCATACCTGGCTTGAAATTAGCAACATCAACTATTTCAATCTTAACTTTGAAAGTTGTTAATTGATCTGCACTAATTCCGACGTAATCAGCAGAATTTGCAATTTCAGAGACTATTCCTTTAAAATTTTGATTAGCTAATGCATCTACTTCAATATCAACCTTATCTCCAATTTCTACATTTAAAATATCATTTTCATTAACCTCAACAACAACCTCCATTTCATTTAAATTTGCTAGACTTAAAATTTCAGTTCCACTCATCTGAGCAGTGCCAACAACTCTTTCACCAATTTCGATATTTAACCTAGAAATAGTTCCGTTTTTAGGTGCATAAATTTTTGTTTTTGCCAAATTTTCTTTTGCTTCTTTTACAGATGCTTCTGAACTAATTATGGCATATTTAGCACTTTCCACGTTTAGCTTTGACACTTTATACTGTGACTCTATCTTTTCAAAGTCAGCAATTGAAATTACTTCACTTTCAATAAGCTTTTTATTTCTATTAAAGTTTTGCTGTATTTCTTTAAACTGGGCTTCTGCCATTAGCAAATTTGCAAGTGAACTATTCAAAGATGCCTCAGCTCTTTCTAATATAGATAGATAAATATCAGATTTTATTTTTAGCAATAAATCTCCCTTCATTACATCATCACCTTCCTTAACAAAAAGCCCAACTATTTCTCCAGAAACATCAGCACTAATTTTTATTTCAGTTTGTGGCTGAATTTTTCCTGTTGCTGAGATTGTTTCTACAATATCATTTAAAGACACAACTGACTGATTAAGTTCAAGTGATTTTTTTGAAGAAATAATACCAAGCTTACTAAGAACAAATAAAACTACACTGATTACAAAAAGGAAAATGGATAGTTTCCTTAGTAAATTATTTTTGTTTCTATTAGCAACAAAGAAAATTGAAATTGAGATTAATATTAAGATAATGAAGTTGATCATTTTACAAATTTAGATTTTTACCCATATAGTAATCTAATATTTTTGATTTAAATACATAATCATATTTAGCTCTAACAAGTTCTGACTCAGCTTTGTTTAGTCTGCTCTTTGTGTCTAGAAATGAAAAAGTATCAATAATACCAAGATCATACTTATTTTTTGATATCAGAAATGTCTGCTTATTTGAAACAACAGACTTCATACAAAATTGATACTGTTTTTTTGCTGTTCTAAAATCTGAGTATGCAATCTCAATTTGTTTTCTTACAAAGAATTTTGTTTCCTCAAGAACATAATCACTGTTCAGCAAATCGATTTTACTGCTAGTAATCATATTTCTTATTTGGTTTCCATTGAAAATAGGAAATGACAGATTAAATGAAATCGATTGACTCAAATTATCTTCTATTTGAGTTTTAAATGGTATCTCTTCTCCAAATAATGATGTTCTAGCGCTTGAATAACCAGTTCCAATAGATGAGCTAAATGATAACTTGGGTAGTAAATTACTTTTTGAAATGCTTATGTTTTTTTTGCTAATTAGTATGTTTTGTTCTGCTGCTCTTAACTCAGGCAATTTATTTAATGCTAGTTGATATATTTCAGGGGTTTTAGGATAAGTAATATTTGTATCAATATTCAATTTTATGTATTGTATCTCAAAATCTTCAGATTGTTCTATTTTTAAAAATTGTTGTAAGTTTAATTTAGCTAATTCTAGCTGATTTTCAGAACTTATCATAGCTAATTTTTCAGAAAGCACTTGTGATTCAACTTGTAATAGTGCATCTTTAGCTAATACCCCTTGTTTATATAGTTTTAAACTTTTTTCATACTGTAGTTTTGAAATACTGAGTTGTTCTTTACTCACAACAACCAATTCCTTGCAAAATATTATTTGTAAATAAGCATCTATTACGTCCATATAGACTCTATTTACAAGCCTTTCTAGTTCAAGTTCAGAAAATTTTAAACTGTTCTTATCTCTTTTTATTTTATTTATTTTATTAAATCCATCAAATAAATCAACTGAGGATCTTAATGAAAAATTATTTGAACTAATATTTTCAATTGTAAAATCATTGGTAAGAGGATCTATTGCTCTACCGAAATTATATCCTTGACTTGAAAAAGCATTGAAGTCAGGTAGCATTGATAACTTTGATGACTTTAAATTTGATTTAGCAATGTCAATTAACAGTTTTTGTTTTAGTATTTCAAGATTATTTTCTTTCGCTTGTTTCAAACATTTTTGTAAATCCCAATTTTCTTGAGCAATTGAATTAAAACTGAAAGCTAGTAGTAGAAGTAAATTTATATAGTTCTTCAATCTATGAATGTTTGTACTTTTTGTTTTGAAAGTACCAAAAAATAGCAAAAGATAATATTGCAATGTAAGGAACAGCCATTAGGTATAAAATTCCATTATTTAAACCTCTGCCAATTTGCGAGCCTGTATCTAAATTTGACTCGACAACAGCTTTACACATTGCACATTGAGAAAATAAATCTAGATTATAAAAAATAAAAAGAGCGGTAAGTAAAAATATCTTATTTCTCATCTTTTTTTGGTCTTTTGTATTCCGCCATCAAGACCTTTACATCGTTAATTAAATCTTTAATATCAGTGTCTTTTGTTCCATCATAAACACCAACAATATTTCCCTCCTTATCAATTCCAGATCTGATTTTTCCTTCCTTGTCAACAAGCACAAAATACTCAGAATGAAAAAAACCACCAGGGGCAAGTGAATCTTCAACTGCGTTTACGAAATATTCTTTTGCAATATCGTAGATGGACTCTTTTTCTCCAGTTACAAAATTCCAGTTCATTAAATTTGCTCTCATTTCATTAGCGTAATCTAAAAGTCTTTCGGGAGTATCATTTATTGGATCTATTGAATGTGATAAAAACTTTATGTTAGGGTAAACACTCAACCTTTGCTGTACTATTCTCATATTATAAGTCATTATTGGACATATAGTAGGACATGACGTGAAGAAAAAATTTGCAACATAAATATTTCCTCTGTAGTCATCATTTGTTATGATCTCATTGTTTTGATTAACAAAAGAAAAATCAGGAATTACATGCTCTTTTGGTCCAACAAATGACAGTGTCATAAAGTTATTGTCTGCTTTGCTTATAAAAAGATAAATAAATCCAGGAATTACTAGAATTAATAATAATCCCATAAACTTTTTTCCGCCTTCAGATATTATTTGTTTAAATGTTTTTTTATTTAAAACAATTTCTTCTACAATGTAGATAACCACTGGCAGAACAAAAACAAAAACTGGAAAATCAGCATTAATATTAAATATTTTCCAGATCGGAAACAAACCTAAAACTATTAGAGTTATTATGTCAGTTATAGTAAGTGAATAATTTTTTTTGCTATTGGACATAATTAGAATCTCATAAAGTGGGTGTAACCACCTTCAGTGAGCAGTATAAAAAGTAAGTAGGGTATGAGAATTATTGCAGGAAGTATGATTGTCCATTGTAAAGCTGGTCTTTCATCTCCAAGATGCATAAATATCATTACAATATATGCAGCTTTAATAATAGTCAAGACTATGAAAACATGGTTCAACAAGATTGTGCCTAAAAACTTTGTTTCAATCAAATATTGTGGTTTGATAATTCCAAGCACTACTTCTACAGCAGTTACTACTAAAAGTATCCAAAAAACTTTCCAAATCCACCAATTATTATTTGACTTTGAAGACATAACTAAAATTTAAACTAAATAGAAAAAAGTAAAAACAAAAACCCATACTAAATCAACAAAATGCCAATACAAACCAATTTTCTCAACCATTTCATAATGACCTCTTTTCTCATAGGTATTTGCTATCACATTTATTAAAAGAATGATTAATAATACTACACCACTAAAAACATGAAAACCATGAAACCCAGTGATAAAAAAAAAGTAATCTGCAAATAGTGCATGACCATATTCGTTCTTTACCAAATTTGCTCCCAAAACAAAATCTTTACCCTTACTCTCAAGTAAGGTAACAGCGTCATCGTGTTCTAAAATAACTTTATTAGAAGATTTTAATTTATACTTATTCTGTAATTTAAACTTTTCAACGAACTGCTCATAATTCATCTGCGAGAATCGATCTTTGGAATATGAATCTACTCCCATAAACTTATAAACTGATGTAATTTCTTTTTCATCATTGACAAGATGTATAATCTCCTTTTCTTCAGTAATTATTGCACCTTTATCACCATGAATAAAGTGCCCCCATTCCCAAGCTTGAGAACCTAAGAAAGTAATACCACCAATGATTGTAAGTGATAGCCATAGGATTACTTGCTTCTTTTTCATCTTATGTCCGTAGTTAACTGCCAAAACCATTGTCACGGAGCTCATGATTAGAATAAAAGTCATTAAAGCAACAAAAAACAATGGATATTCTCCTTTGAAAAAAGGGAAATGTGTAAACACTTCATCAGGTACTGGCCAAGATAACTCATACTTAAATCGACTGAATCCATACGCTGCCAAAAATCCAGAAAAGGTCAGCGCATCAGTGACTAGAAAAAACCACATCATAAGCTTGCCATAACTAGCTGCGAATGGTTTATCTCCACCTTTCCATGCTTGCCCAAAATCAGTATTATTTGCCTCTGCCATAAATAGATTACAAAATTAATTTTTTTGCTTTATGATAATTATTAATTTTTATTTTTTTTAAATGAAGACTAAGAATAAATACAGATAGACCCATAAAATTGTTAAAAAATGCCAAAAAGTAAATATCAAATCAAGTCCAAGATGATCCTCAATAGTGTATTTATTAGAGATTGAATTAAAGTATCCAACTAATAACGAAATAAGCCCTGCAATTAAATGCAGCAAGTGCGCTAGAGTTAGTACGTATAAAAAAGAGCCAGAGGGGTTGGAACCTTCACCAGTGAAATAAATACCATTTTGAACAAGCTCATTCCAGCCTAAAAACTGTGACAAAGAAAATAACAAACCAAGAACAACAGAAACTAAAATCAATTGTTGATATGGAAGTCTTTTATGAAATCTCTTTTTAGCAATAATAACAAATAAACTACTAAAAATTACTAATATAAAACTATATAAGAACCAGTTTGGTAGCTCAAATTCTTGCCAATTTCCTTCAGATTTTCTTACAATGTAAGCAGAAGTTAGACCAGCAAAAAACATTACCATTCCGCCGATACCTATCCAAAGCAATTGCTTAAGGGATTTTATTTTAACTTTTTTTTCCGTTGTTTTTTTTTTACAAAATTAAGACATAAATGCTTATTGATTATCAAAAATCTAATGAATATTAATTATTTTTTTTAATGCCGATTTCAAATTAAATTTATGGTCAATTTTTACAGATTTTATTCCCATTTTTTCACCAGCTACTATATCAGAATCTGAATCACCAAACATAAATGATTTTTTTAAATCTATTTTTGGAAAATCTTCTAATGCTTTTTCGAACATTTTTGTACCCGGTTTTCTGCAATTATTTTCTTTACTAGCTAAATCTGAACAAAAATAAATCTTATTAATTTTTCCACCTGAATTTTCAATTTCCGATACCATATAATTATGCACATCCTCTAATTGTTTAACTGTCATGATTTTTTTTCCTATGCCTTGTTGGTTGGTGATGATTATTACTCTTTTAAAATATTTATTAATGTTTGTGAAAGATTCTAAAACTCCATCAATAAATACAAACTCTTTTATACATGTAACATATCTATTTTCTAATTTTTCATTAATAACTCCATCACGATCAAGAAATAGAGTATCAAACATTTGGGAAAATTTTCTCTTCAACCAATTGACAAATAATATGACCAAACAATATATGAATCTCCTGAATTCTTGGAGTGTTAGTTGAGTGGGATTGTAGACAAATCTGAGATAATTCTTTAATTTTAGAATCATTTTGACCAGTAAAAGAAATAGTACTCATACCAATCTCTTTTGCTTTATGAACCGCATTTATAATATTTTGAGAATTTCCACTTGTTGATATAGCAATTAAAACGTCACCTTTGTCTCCTTTTGCCTCTAAAAGTCTAGAGTATGTTTTTTCAAAACCATAGTCGTTTGCCACAGCAGTCATATATGATGAGTTTACATGTAATGCTTCTGCAAATAAAGCGGTTCGATCCTTAAAGAATCTTCCTGTTAACTCTGCTGCAATATGTTGAGCATCTGCTGCACTACCTCCATTACCACACAATAATATTTTGTTTCCTGCACTAAATGCATTGAAAATAATTTCAACAACTGCATTCAAATTCTTTGTTGTTTGCTCAGATTTTATTGTTTTTTCTATTGTGTTTTTAGATTCTTGTAATATGTTTTGAATTTGAATAATCATATGTTAAATTATTTGAAGTAAAGATAAACATCCTTATTAAGCTTACCAATTTTAGTCCAATCATATTGATTTTTTATTTTTTCAAAATTATTTTTTGCATAAGAATTCATCTTTTCAGTACTGTTAACAGAAAAAATTAATTTTTCAGCTAAAGATTTAACATCATTTACTTTAAACACTAATCCATTTATTTGATTTTCAATAATATCTAAAAATGGTTCTAAATCTGAAACTATGACAGGTACATTAAAGCTAGATGACATCATAAGTACACCGCTTTGAAATATTATTTTGTAGGGTAAAACTATCACATCAGCACAGCCGTAATAATCACATAATGCATCCTCTGGAATAAACTTGTTGTGTATGACACATGAGTTTTCTAAGTCTAATTGGTCAATTATTTTTGTGTACTTTTTAATATCTGTTTTGTAAGTCTTTCCAGCAATTAATAGAACTACGTCTTTATTATTTTGATTTACTTCATAAAAAGATTTAATTAATATATCTAAACCCTTTTCTTCTTTAATCATTCCAAAAAACAAGATTACGTTTTTGTTTTGCAAGCCAAATTTCTTTTTTGCAACTATTTTATTTGTTTTTGGCTTTATAAAATCTAAATAATTACCATGGGGAACAACTGATATTTTTTTCAGATTTATTACATATTTAATTAGTTCTTTTTTTGAAAATTCATTGTGAACAATTACTTTATCAGCAAATAATAAAATCCATCTTTTAAGAAATAGATTAGTTTTTTTAGAAAATGGATTAATATCATGAATTGTTAGTATTAGCCTAACATTAAAGAAAATCGCGAAAAAACATGCGAAAAAATTAAGAATGTTAAAGTCAAATAAATGAAGATGGAAAAAATTATGAGAGCTAAATTTTGCTTTAAAAAATGATTTTAATATTCCACTAACAAAATATATTGCATTAGCTAATTTTCCTTTAGTTTTAAAAATATCCCCAAAGGTATTTTCGACTTTAATTTTTCCTAATGAACTGAGATAAGTTTTCTTATTAGAGAATATAGTTACATCTACTTTATTTTCAATTAATCCTTTAGCTTGAGCGAACAAGTAGTAATGATGTGAACTACCGTGTGAGCCTATTGAATCAATTATTGCAACTTTTATCTTCATTTTAATATCCCTTTAAAGATTGACTTATTAACCAACAATAGAGTATTAAAGTTAAATTTATATTGATTACTCAGTATAGTACGCAAATTATATCTAATGAACAAAAAAGGTATAAATAGATAAAAATATAGTCGCTCATTTTTTTTTTAAAAAATAAAAATGATTTTGAATATTTTGACTGATGAAAAAATTGCTTTTTATTCCTCTTGCATTACTTGTTGATGTTAAACTTCCTACTTTGTGAAATATTTTAATTTTTTGGTTAATTAACAACTTGAGGTTTCCATTTTTTTTACTCTGTAAAAAAAGTCTGTATCGTCAAAATAGACAAAATATTCTTCATCCATCAAACCAATTTCAGAGAAAACCTTGGAATCAAATAAAACAAAACAAGTTGGAGCATAGTCTGAATACTTTAAATGATTGTATTGTCCGAAATCAGGCTTTCCAATTCCTAAGTGCTCAGGAACCAGTCCTTTATTAAAATTGAAAAAGCCACCACAATACCAAATTTTATCTTTATCGTGTTCATACATTATCTTCAAAGATGAAATACTACTTGATTGATTCTCACTAAAATTAACTAAGTCAGCTATTATATTTTTATCAAATACTATATCATTGTTTGAAAGTAAAATTTTTTGATAGCTCTGCTCCAGGGCAAGTTTAATACCTATATTATTTGCTGCAGCGACACCTATATTTTTTTTGTTTTCAATGATCTGAAAATCTATTTTTTTAATTTTATAGATTAACTCAATTGTGTCATCAACTGAATTGTTATCTATAATAAACAACTTAAAGTCTTTGAAACTACTTTCTGATAGGCATTTTAAAAAAGGTATAATTACATTACTGGAGTTGTATGTTATTGTAATAATAGCAACTTTAATCACAATTGAGAATTATTAGTTCCTGTATAAACAGAACTTGTTTTAATATCTTTAGTTACAACAACATTTGCTCCAATTATTGATCCCTTTCCAATTCTAACTGGCTTTGCAATAACTGCATTTGATCCAATAAAAACATCATCTTCTATGATTACTTTTCCGTCATAAAATCTGAAATAGTATTCAGGATTTTCAGATCTATTTTTTGTATCGATATAATGTGTTAATATTTTTGCTCCTGCGGTTATTAAACATCTATCTCCTATTTCAACATTTGAAGGATTTATCGGATCAATAATGACATCTTCTCCAATAAATACCGTAGATCTATTTTTGAATTTTACGCCTCTTAGGTGATGAATAAAAACTCTAGCTTTAGAACCAAGCAATGAGCTTTTAGCAATAGTGTGAAGAACTTTATCTAAAATTCTAGAAAATCCGATATTTTTTTTTGATTCTATTTTAGAGCTTTTCATCTAGCTAATCATTTTTTTAAAACTTGTCCAATCTTTAATTAATAACTCCTCCAGGATTTTTTTTTCTTCATCTGAATGCTCTATGCGAATCTCTTTCGAGTACAAGTATGGCTCAAATTTATTAATTATTTTTTTTGGTAAATATTTTTTTAATACTGTTGTTATTTGTCTGTTTCTTTGAAAATACTTTGAAATCAAATTTTTTGGTGCCCTGTTTGAATTGATACGCTCACTAAAATCAAAAAAATCGTTATCAAAATCGATTGATAAAAAATTAGAAATTTTTTCGGATATACTTTTTTTATCATTAAAATCAATAATTAAGATTTGTTTTTTTGGAAATGCATCAATATAATTTTTTGAATACTTATAATACATGCTATTATGCACATATTGAACATAAAATTTTTTTAACTGCGAATCAAGCAAGTATTTTGATAAAGAGTTATTCGCTAAACCCATTCTAAAATCCATTGAATGATGTGAAAGAGCTCTTTTCACAGGATCTCTAAACATTATAATTATCTTAGATTTAGAATTAAATTTAAATATTTTCTTTGGAGCTTCTTCATCAGTAAAATATGAAACACTTGAGTCCATTAAATATTTTTCATCAGTAGAATTTTTAAATAGATCTAAATAATCATTTTTTTTACTGATACCATAAAATTTGTAATATGAATTATTTTTTAAATTATCATAAGAAAAGAAATTGATTTCTTTCTCTGGAAATTTTGGAGAAAAAATTTTGGGATGTTCTTTTAATTTACTCCAAAGATAGGTTGTGCCACATTTTGGAGATCCAACTAAAAATAAATTTGGTCTATTTGTTTTTTCCACTTTTAAAAATACAAAAACTATACTTTGGTATTTCTAACTCTTTTAAGTTAACTTCATCACTTGAAAAATTTTCTTTAGAGTATTGATTATCATATAAATTTTCAGAGTAATAAATCTTTGAGTAATCATATTCGGAAATATCTACTTTAGTTGGTTGTTCTGACCAATTTATACAAACAAAAAACTTTTCATTTTTTTCATTATGAAATTCATATTCAAAAAGTTCATTTGTAAAGCTTCTACTAACAACAGTAATTCTATCATTCACAAAAACATCAGACAAAAACTTGAACGCTACAAAGGTAGTGCTAAGACTACTTTTTTCTCTGTTTATTATAACTGAAGAAGATATATCTCTTCCAGCAAGATTATGAAACGACATTAAATTTATTTTTCTTAATTCCTCGTTACAAGCAACTTCCATTAAGTAGCAAAAAACAAATAATGATTGAATGTGTGTCTTACCTGTTAATTTTGAAACTTGTAGATTCCATTCCGTAATCCAGATATCTTTTTTTTGAAACATTTGGGAATAGTCATTTATTTCTTTTGGATATTCTTTAAAAAAATCAAGTGACCTTTTTTTATAGATATTAAATGCTTGATACTTATTTTTACCTTCGGGATATTCAGTAACCATTTTTCCATATTCATCTTTTCCTTTAGTTACCTTAGCATATGTATGTACTACTATTGCATCATAAAAATTTTCTTTTGATAAAAGTTTATTCCATTCCACATGCTTTACATAACTTTTGTATATAGGTGCAACAACAACACCTATTTTTATATCTGGAAAACTTATTCTAATTCTTTCAGTTAAAGCCTTTGACTTTTCTAAGTACTTATAGATATTGAAATTTTCATGGTAACTTTGATTTGTAAGCTCTCTTCCAATCTCTACAGAACTAACATTAATTCCATTTTTTAATATCAAGTTAATCATTTGAATAGTTTCATCTATTTCAGCCGATAGTATATTTGCATCAATTATAACATCAGATCTTAGATGTTTTGATAAATCAATAAAAGGATAAATGTAATTTTTATGTTTATTTTTTTCAATAATTTTATTTATTCCTCTGATTCTTTTTGGCAGCTTCCCTTTATGAAAAAAATCTACCTCACTTATTTTTATTCCATAACCCATGCCACTGGGATGATAAAAATTACCTAACCCTCCTGGAAATGCTAGTAATCTAGGAGATATCATATTGACATTACTCAAAAAGCTTGTATCTTGAACATCGTTGAACATAAATGTAGTATTGGTTCCAAAGCCGTAAAGATTTTTTATAATTCTTTCTTGAGAATAAAGAAAATTTGTGTTCAAAATAGTTAAGATTAAGAAAAATATTTTTTTCATTCTAATAAACCTTTTTGCCTCAACTCATTTAAGGTATTTTCATAATTGTTTTCAACTATGTCTTGATTTTTAACCCAATCAATATATCTATTTATACCCTCATTAAAATCTACTGAAATAGAAAATTTATAGTCATTTTTAATTTTACTTATATCGCTAAAATTATGTCTTATGTCACCTTTCCTGTGTTTGCCAGTTACGACATAATTTTTTTTCTTCTTAAAGTATTCATAAAGATTTTCCACAACATCAATAATTTTTGTTCTAGAACCTGAACCTACATTATAGATTAGTAATTTGTTTTTAACTTCATCATCAATAATTTTTTTGATTATTGAAACCACGTCAGAGACATGTACAAAATCTCTTGTTTGTTGACCATCCTCAAAAATTTCAATTCTAGAACTAGTTAGGATTCTATTTGAAAATATAGATAAAATGCCAGTGTATGGATTAATTAGTGATTGGCCCTCACCATAGACATTTTGCAGCCTTAATATTATGCAATTAATCCCAAGCTCTTTATTTATTTTTTTAACAATATGTTCTTGTCTTAATTTTGTTTCAGCATAATATGACTTGGGAGCTAATCTTGAAGTTTCTTTGGTTGCAATAGGCCTTAATTTCTTATTTGTTTTATGACAATAGAAATCAAAATCTTCTTTTAAATCAAGTTTGTTTCTTTTAAATTTTGAATTGGTGTATGAAGTCCCATCAAGATACTCATATTCCCCTTCTCCATAGACTGATCTTGAAGAGGTTAAGATTATTTTTTTAATGTTATTTCTATTCTCATTTAATAATTTATAGATATTCTCTGTGCCAATTACATTTGATTTTTCATAAAGATCTTTTTCATACATAGATTGACCAGTACCTGTCTGCGATGCAAGGTGAATTAATATCTCCGAATCAAGAAGTAATCTTTTAAAGACTGAATTGTCATTTACATCTGATTTAACGAATTTACATTTACCCAAAATCTGAAAATAAGAAAAAGATTCTTGTCTTTTACCATGAACTTGTTTCAGCAAGCTATCAATCACTGTTATCTCATAATTTAAATTTGATAATAGGCTCACTAAATTAGAACCTATAAAACCTGCTCCTCCAGTAATTAAGATTTTCATGAAACAGTATTTATTCTGAACTTACTATAAATATTTATCATTCCTGAGATAATAAATATAAAAAAGAAAGGTCTAAGTAACAATGGTTGAGACATTATTGTTGAGAAAAAGAATATGAAAAATAAAACCTTTTTTTGTTCAAAAAAACTCTGTTTAAACACAAAATAAAGTAAAAATATTGTAAAAGGAAATCCAAGTGTTGCAAATAGGAACATTACAGAATTAGAACTTCCCTTTTCTGTTGTTTTTGACTTAGATTGTATTCCTATTTGATCCTGAAGAAAATTTAATCTTTTAGAATTAAAATAAAATTCTTTTCTAACCTCTTGAAATTGAATAACGTCCAGCCCTACTCCTGTGATCGGATTTTGCAAAGCTATAAAAAAGGGTTGAGTCAAGTCAAATAACCTTTTTTGAAAAGAACTTTCATAATCACCTTTAATCTTATTTTCAATGTTATTTGAGTAGATAATAAATACTGGAATTAGTAAAATTAAGGCTATAAATCCAAAAATTTTGCTCTTCTTAACTTCTTCATAAATATATACGATGCTTTGTATTAATAATACTGTTAAACCAGCAGTAGAATATGTAGTAATAACTAAAAATGCAATTAACACCAAAAAAACTTTTCTTTTCTTAAAGTAAAATGCTTCTAGAAAAAAAAGTAAGTTTAAATAAGCTTGTAAAATACCTGGTTCCCAAAAAAGACCTTGATTTCTGCAAAAATCAATATTAAAAATTGAAACAGAGCTCTTCTCAATATCGTAGAAAAAAATATTAAAGAATGTTTGACACTCATGAAAAGCACTTGTTAATGTTTGTAAATTATTTTTTACTAAAAAAAAAGCTAAAAAATTAAACAATGAATGAAAAAATATCAGCTGTAAACAAAAGTATAATACTCTTAAAAATCTTTCAACTAAACGATTATTTATAAAGTGATACGCAACTAATATGCAAATAGTAGTAATCAAAAAATTAAATAAAAATTTTTCGATAGCTTGATCATTTATAGCAAAAACAAAATTTACTACATAGATAATAAGTATTGTTAAAATTGAATAAATAGATGCATTAAAAATATCTTTTCTTGGACTTACTTTTGAAGTAATTAGAATAATAGCTATGAACCCAAAATAGATTGCATGCATTAGATTTCTGTTAAAAACAAAAATTAATCCGCCAGTGCTTAAAATTAAGAGAGTAACAATAGCTGAATCAATTACAAAGCTTTTATTAATCATTCCAATTTAATTTTTTTTCCAATAAACTTTCGAGTTTTAACACATCAGCATGAAAATATTTATCGTAAAGATTTTTTTTAAATTCAGCTCCTATATCTTTTTTTACCATCTTCTTTTCATTAAGTTTTCTTAATTTATTAATTAATATTTGCCTATTTAATTTGGATTTAAACAGTAATCTGGCTAGCCTTTTATGCAATCCGTTTGAATTCACTAAAGTTTGTAGAATTTTAAACCTACTTACTGATGCAAAGTTTTCTTTAATCTCAATATTTAGATTCTCTATTTTAATTTCTAAAAAATTTTGCAAGTCGTTAATCATTAATTTAAACTCACTTTTATCTAAAAATTGTGAATCGTAATTAATTACAAAAAAATTATTTCTTCCAAAAAATTCAAAGTATTTACTTAAATGTTTGTGGTATAAACTTTGGTACATGTATGAATATTTTAATTGACTTAATAAATTATTTTCATGATTAAGTAACCTTTCAGACTCAGCTTGTATAGCATCATTAAAATCTAAGTCTTCTAATCCATCTCTCAAAGTATGAAGATAATGAGAATATGCTCTTTCAACAGGGTTTCTTAGCATTACAATAAATTTTAAATCTTTTCCTTTTGAATATTCATTAATTCTAAAAAGTGCCTCATCAGAGTATAAATAGCTGGGTGTAAAGTCCAATACCCATTTCTCATTTCTTACATCATCGTAGTAAGTATTTGCATACCAATCGATACCGTTTTGATAGTTAGAATTGTTAAAAAAAAATGGCTCTTTGAATTTCGGAGTATGAATTTGGCTATGTTGACAAAGTATTTTAAATAGAGTAGTCGTTCCTGATTTCGGACATCCTATACAAAAAAGATTAGCAGCTCTCATTTTTTCCAAATACTTAAATCTCTATTTAATAACTTGGATAACTTATCTATATCCTCACTATATTTTTCTGATAATATTTTTTTGGTTTTAACATTCATTGCAGAAATCTTATATGTTGACATATCCAAAACTATTGATTTAACCCATTTTGCAAATTTTGGACCTAACAATAAATTTAATAATTTAACAATATTAAAAGAGCGTGCAATTTGCTTTAAATACTTACTTTTCCATCTCCATCCGCCCTTCATATATACTTTGTGAGTCTTAAAATTAAATGAATCGATTTCTAAAAAATCTGTGCACTCTTTAAGTACTTTATTTGGGTCTGATACAAATTCCTCATATATAATGATTTTTACTTTATCAAAATTATGTAGAATTTTTTTTATCTTTTGATAGTATAATCCTATTTCAAAATATTTTGCAGCAGGAGAAATAAATTTGTCATTCTTAAATCTATTTTTTTCCTTTTTTAAAGCATCTTCAAATGTTAGGTTTTCATAAATATTATATCTTTTCAAATGATTATAAGCTGAATATGATCTTTCAACAGGATTCCTCAAACAAACAATAATTTTAACATCTTTTTCAAGAACTTTTTTTGCATTTTTGACAAACTCATCTGCAAAAAAGAGATATAGTGCACTTGCCTCCAATTTATATTTATAAATATCTTCACTATCAAATAAATTATGATAATCTTTCAAACTTGTAATTAAAGAGTTGAGTCTTTTTGTACCTATTTTTTTGTTGACTAAAAAGTGTGGCTCTTTAATTTTAGATAAGTATATATCATTATGCTGACCAAGATAATTGAATAGTGATGTTGTTCCACACTTAGGAGCTCCTATTATGATCAAATTTGGTAAATTTTTTATTTCAGCCAATGATTGAGATCTTTATTTATTAATAAAGATAAGCTTTTGATATCCTCTTTGAAAAAATTAATTAAATATTCTTTTGTTTGTGTTTTCATTCTTTTGTTTTCCAAAGTAAATTCATTGTAAAACCATTCATTTAGTTTTTTTCTAATATTTAACGGCAACACTTTCTTTAAAAATGTCAGATAATGTTTTTTTTCGTTGTAAATAGTTTTATAAAAATTATTAGTCCACTTTCTACCACCTACATTTACTTTTTCCTCTGTAAGAATCTTCATGTTTTTTATTTTTAAAAAATCAAAGCAATCATTGACTGATTTATTAGTGTTATTAATAAAATCTTCAAACAATATTATTTTAACATCTTTAAAACTTTCAATATATGCCTTTACCATTTTATAATACAGCCCCATATTTTTATAATTAATCATTGGCGTAATATTTTTATTGTTTTTGAACCTATAGTCTTCAATATTAATTGCCTCTTCAAAACATAAGTTTTCTAATTTTGTTTTGCTAACATGATTGTATGCTGAGAGAGCTCTTTCTACGGGATTTCTTAATATTATTATAATTTTTATATCATTTCCAAGATGTTTTTTAATGTTTCTAATTGCTTCTTCAAAAAAATAAAGATAGAAGACTGAGGCTTCGCCAACTACAGATTTTCCACAACTTTTACTAAATAATTTTTTATAGTCTTCAAAATTGTCTACATAATTATTTACCCTGCCTTCAATGCTATTTTTTACAAAAAACCTAGGTTCCTTCACTTTAATATTGTGAATATAATTTGGCATAAAAACATCATGATGCTTTCTTAAAAAATTATGCAATGATGATGTTCCAGACTTAGCTGCACCCACAATTAAAAAATTAGGTAAACATTTACTCATCTAAAAGGGTTATAAAAAGTATAAAAACCAAATTCTTTTTTGATGAAATAAACCATTCCTAAATTCCATACTGACATACTTAATAAGCTAGCGATTGCTGCTCCCTCAATACTATAAATTGGTATTAAATAATAATTCAAAACTACGTTGCAAAGCGCTCCAATTGATAATATAATCATATAAACAAATTGATTACCAGTCATTTGCAGAATATTTCCCACTGAACCAGAAAATGAACTGATCAATTTTGCTAATGAAAGAATCATTAATGCATTAGATCCGATTTTAAATTCATCGCCAAAGAGTAACATTATTTTTTGAGGAAAAATGAAAAAAACTATAACAAATGGAATAGTAGTCCAAAAAATTATTACTGTTGATTGATGAACAACTTTTTTTAGTGACGAAAAATCTTTTTTTGAAAACATTTCAGCAAATTTGGGACCAGCGATACTATTAATTGCCATCAAACTTAAGCTGGCAAGCATAGACAATTTAAATGCTGTAAAATAAATACCTACTTGATCAGAATCCATCATATTACCAAGCATGAGTTTATCTGTCCATGCCATTATAAATTGAACCAGCTGAGCAATCATTATTGGTAAAGATATTTTTAGCATATTAAAAATTTCAAATTTTTTAACTGATTCATTTTCCTGTATATTTTTTTTGAGATGAAAGCTTTTTTTAAAAGAATATGTAGATAGAATGAATACAATTAACAAACTACATAAATAAGCAAAGATTGGTATATCGTTATTTTTAAAAAACTGAACAAAAACAAAGATGCAGACAATGGAGAATAGTGCTTGAGAAACCCTAAAATAAAATGAAAAGTGTGCAATCTTTTTTAAACCTCTTAAACATTGATAATTCAAGATGAAAAAAGTCATCGGTAAAATCAGAAAACTATTCAGTTTAATGTGGAAAATTTCAGCATTTACAAGAACTGCTATTTCACTTGAAAAAAAATACATTATCAATGAGCACAGCAGGCATGTGAAAATCAATAAAACTTCTATTCTTCTTTTGAAATAGATTATACTTTTCCACATTTTTTTTTTGGCAAATGATGCAATAAACCTAACTGAAAAAATATCTAGTCCTAGCTTTGAAATTATACTAAAACATCTTAATACTGCTATTGCGAGCACATAATCCCCTAAGCCAGAAGCACCGAAATATCTAGCAATAACTAAAGTTAACACAAAGCCTGCAGCTTGACCACAAATCCTTAAAATCAATGATATTCCAGCTTGATTAAATAGTTCTGAAAAATCAGAATCTGCATATAAATTTTTAAATCTTTGTATCATTCAACAATAAAAAAAGGATTAAGCAAGTTTTCTTTATTATACGTTAACTCATCACCATTTTCATAGTTTAATATTTTAAATCCAGAATACTTTGCAATTGAATGACCAGCTGCAATATCCCATTCCATAGTTGGTGCTAGTCTTGGGTAAACGTCAGCTTTGCCCTCTGCGACCATACATATTTTTAATGAGGATCCAATAGAAACTATTTCTATATTTTTTTTTATTTCTCTTCTCCTATCTACAAAGTCTTGTGTTTCTTTACTCATATGTGATCTGCTTGCTACTATAACATGTTTACTAGAATTTTTGATTATAGGTAGTTTTTCAGATTCTGTTATTAATTCCTCAATTGAAGCTAAATCTTTAAATTCATTGATAGATACTTTTGACTTATATGAACCCAAATTTTTATTTGAAAAATAAAGAATATTCTTTGCTGGAACGTAAATAACACCAATAATTGGCTGGTTATTTTTTACAAGAGCCACGTTAACTGTAAACTCTCCATTTTTTTTTATGAATTCTTTGGTACCATCAAGCGGATCAACAATCCATAAATACTTCCAATTTTTTCTCTCCTCATAATTTAATTGCTTTCCTTCTTCACTTAAAATAGGTATTTTACTATCGCATAAAATTTCTTCAATTTTCTTATTACATTTCTTATCAGCAATTGTTAATGGTGAATTGTCTTTTTTTAGCTCAAAACCAAAATCAGTATTATAAACTGACATTATTTCTTGGCCACCATATATACACGCAGATATTGCTAAGGAAGTTAAATTTTCAATGTTCATTTTAAAATATCTTTTCCGCTAGACGTACCTATTCTATCACAGCCTAATTTAACTAGCTTTTCAGCGAAATCTTTAGACTTTATACCTCCAGATGCTTTAATTTTCATTTTCTCAATCGAGTTCTTAATGAGCTTAATGTCATCTAACTTAGCTCCATAGCCTGAATAATAGCCTGTTGATGTTTTTATGTAGGATTTTGATAAATGATTTGAGAATTGACTTGAAATTATAGCTTCAATCCTCTGACAAATACTTTTTATCTCATTTTTTGAAAGAGCACCAGATTCAATAATCCACTTAACTATTTTATCATTTTCTAAACAAAAACTAGTACATAATTCAATTACACTATCAAATCTTTTCAAGTCACCATATTTAAATGCATTGTAGTCAACTACAATATCAATTTCGTCGGTAAAATCTTTTGATTTATTTAATTGCTTTATTATTGAATCAAAGCTATCAGTACCTAAAGGGAAATTTACAACAGTTGCTATTTTAATCGAAGATTTAAATTTACTTTTAATGTTGAATGCGAGATTTAAATATTCAGACCTAACTACAACACACTTAAAATCCATTTGTACGGATTCCTTTATAAAAACTTGAATCTTCTCTTTCAAATCTTCCTCAGATATATCAAGTTCAAGACTTGTTTTTAAAAAAGTATTATCTATAAATTTTTTCACTCTCCCTTGTGATTCATACTGATTCAAATATAATAAAACAAAGGGGGTTTGCTATATAGTAAGACTGAAATAAGTTAATTTAAATGTTAAATTAGAATTTTATTGAAGCTGAACGTTAATTGGAACTGTATATCTAACACTTGCAGGCTTATTTCTCTGTTTTCCTGGAGTAAAAACTGGTAGCGATTTTATAACTCTTACAACCTCATCATCTATTTTTTTGTCCAGACCCCTTAATATTTGAACATCTGAAGCCTTTCCCTTCTTGTTAACTACAAAAGTTGCAATTACTCTACCTTCAATTCCATAGTCTTTTAACATTGGAGGATATTTAAAATTCCTGCTAATATGTCTTAGTATGTTTGATTGTGTACAGCCTTCATCACTACAGCCCGGAAAAAGTGGCATATTTTCTACAACAATAAAAATTTCATCATCATCATCCTCTTCAATCTCAACTATTTCATCTTCATCTGTTTCTGTATCTTCAATTTCAAGCTCCTCTTCTATTTCTACCTCATCCTCAACAATTTCAATTACCTCTGGAGGTGGAGGAGGTGGAGGCGGAGGTTTGATTTCTTGCTTTGTAATTGGAATTATTTCCTCCTCCAAATCATCAAAATTTACTTCTCCTAAGTTAAAATTGCTCTTATCATAACTTTTCCACTCAAAAGCAATGTAGACAGCAAGCAGTGAGATTATGAGTCCAATTTGTAGAAAAAGAGACCTCTTTTTTTCTAAACTTACTTTAGGGTTTTTTTTCTTTTGCATACTACTCAACTAACTTTTTATAGTCATCAGCACTTAATAACTTTTCTAATTCACTCTCATCAAAATCTGAAACAGAAATTATCCACCCATTATCGTATGGGTCATCATTGATAAGCTCTGGTGAATCTTCTAGCTCTTTATTAAAACTATCTACTTTTCCTGAAATAGGCATAAACAAATCTGATACAGTTTTAACAGCCTCAATTGTACCAAAAACTTCCTCTTGATCCAATTCTTCGTTTAAAGTATCAACATCAACAAAAACAATATCTCCAAGCTCGCTTTGAGCAAACTCAGTAATGCCAATGTATGCTATACCATCAGAAATTTTAACCCATTCATGATCTTTTGTGTACTTAATATTGTTTGGAAATTTCATAAAACAATTTATTCAAAAATACACTTTTTATATCTTAAACAAAACACTAAAACAAATTTATCCAGCTAATGTAAATCTCAAACTAAATCCAGCATTTGTTATTGCACTTGGAAAAGTTGTAGAGACAAATGGATTAGTAATTACTCTATCATAAAAAAGTTTAAGATTTAGCCTCCTATTAACTACATAATCAGTTGAAAACTTAATACTTACAATTTGTTGACCCATTGTTATTTGTTCAACATCTTCGATAATTTTTCTAATCATTGTTTTATTATTTCTAATATTAACATCTAGCTTCAAATCTAGGTCCGATGATATTTTTTTTCCTCTTCCGGATGATATAAAATTTAAGTTAAGATCCGAGATTCTGTATCCAGCACTTATAACATACTCTTTTGTTTGTGTTTCAGTCAATTGACTATTTACTAGAGATAGTGACAACAATCTACTTCTTTTAAACTCAAGCTTGGTCAACAAACTATTTTTCCAAACTAAATCAAGTTTAAAAAGTGGACTAAATTGTTCATTGATTGTCACTTGCGCAATTTCTTTTTCAACATGATAGCTTAAATTATTTACATTAACCTCATCTCCATTTATATAGTTTAAATTACTAGAAAATGATCCAACAGTATATGTGCTTCGATAAGCGTGAGCAATAAGTATTGATCTGAATCTTCTTTTTAAATATGGAATAGTCATTAGTCCATCATAATTTATCCTCCAGTTTGGTAATGGTATTGCAGGAAATGAAGTTAAGCCAATATTTAATGGACTTTTTCCTGAGTATGCAGCAAGAAATGCAGGAATAATAACCTCTTGAGAAGTAGGTCCATATCCACCTGTAATTATTGTATCATTATTTATAATTTGATATTCAATTGGGAACCCTGTGTTAGGATCTGTTCCTCCATTAAAATTGGGGTTTTGAGCAGCAAGTCTATTTGCTATATCTGCTCTGTATCCTCTAAAGTTAGAAAATACTGAAGATAAATAGTTTTCATCATCATTAGAAAAAGAAGTTCTAAATGAAATAAATGAAATACTATAGTTACCAGTTTGAGTTGGAGAAAAAGAATTATAAATATTATTTTCATCATCCCACCTAAAATATTCTTGAAGATTGTTAGATGTTGTTTTATTCGCATTTAACTCAATTCTAAATTTATTAAAAGGCTCAAATGTTCCTCTTAGGTTTAAATTATTAGATGAATTAGTTTTATACAATGAATTTAGGCTTGAATTCTGAACTATCCAATTTTTTGATGCGGCATTTGTTCTTATATCATTTTGACTTCCAAAAGTAAATGGTAATCCTGGCGCCATATTACTCCATTCGTTGCCTAACAAATTTGGGTTGTATCTAAAACCAGGCATAAACGTACCCTGAGAAGTACTGTAATTGATTGATATATTTTTTAATCCTAAAGCAAATCTCGTTATGTGTTTAAATATTATATATCTGTCTTTATTTTCATCTGATTCTTTATTAGAATTTTTAATTCTTTTCTTCTGACTATTTCTTTGGTTTATTTTTCTAAAGTATGGAACCTTATTGTATAGATTGTTAAGATTAATTTGTCCATTATACTGTATACTTCTAGAATTTTGAATTGTATTTCCAAGATCTGTCATAGAGAGTGGTGCTGCAATCCAGTTAAAAGTAGAGTTATATCTTGTATTTAATGACATGAAATTTGTGATTGGAATCTTATTCAGTGGCACTTGATAATTAATATTCATTGTTTGTCTATAGTTAGTTGTTCTTCCTAACTTCCAAACATTATTCCAAATTGTATCCATTTTTTCTTCATAAAAACGGTCATCTCTGCTAATTCTTCCGCTTGGCTCATCTATATTGGCTTTAACATTTACTGCATAATCTAATTTTAAACTTCTGCTAATATCATATTTCATCTCATACATTCTATTCCAACTAAAAATTTTATTGTAAGTTGGAAATATTAACATATTTGAATTATTAATATTTCTAAGTTTTGTTTCGCTATAATTTCTATCAATATCAGTTCTAAAAGAAAATGATTTTGGCATAGTATTAATATTAAAGTCTTTAATAATTCTTAAATAGGGTGATTTTGATTTTATAGAGGAAAAAGGTTTTATATTTTTTGGTCTGATATTATAATTATAGGTTAGAGCTCCCTTGTAGTTAACAGTATTGTTGTATTCTGTGTTTATATTTCTAATTTTTGTTTCATTTTTAGAGTATGATACAGTAAAATTCTCTAAATCATAAATTTTGGGTTTTGAGGCTTTATTTGATTTTTCAATTGATTTTGTTTTTCTAACATTAGTAAGATTAATACTCTTTCTAACTATATAATCCTGTGCAATATTTTTTAGCGAATCTCTTTCTTGCTTATCCTCAAGTGTGTTTAGTGATGTAGAAAATAAAATATCTGGATCTAATGGATTATATTGTGGATTTTTGAATGCTTCTGAAATTCCCATGTATAAAGGAATTTTAATACCATACTTTGCCGGAAAAAACTTTCCCAAATCAAATGATGATGAAACATCGTATTGATAAAGATTAAATTTTTGTCTCTCGTTTACTTTTTTTTCTATGGATCCAAATCCTATTGTACTAATACTACCAGAGGCGGTTACATTTCCAAAATCAGCTAGCTTTGTAGTTAATCTTGAATTAGCTGCCCAGCCACCATACTCGTCGAAATCTGTCAATCTTAGTTCATTCACCCATATTTGACCGCACTTTGATAATCCATCATCATTACTATTAAAATTAATTTTTTTAGGATTACGTATACCTATCATAATTGTTTTAACTTGTGACAGATTTGGATTACCAACTACAGTTATCTTACCATTTCCAAAAAGTTTTTCATAAGCAAGAGTTACACTTTCATTGTTAAAATTTCTTTCTTGTTTAGTTGTTTGAAAGTCTTCAAAATTTATATTTATATTATTAATTTCTGGCCAGATTTCATTTGAAGATGTTGAAAAGTGAGATGTTGGTTGCAATGGAATTTCATACTCATAATAATTAGATGTAAAATCAGTTCCAAGTCTAATAAAGCAAGACAAATCACCGTAATTAAGATTATCTTCAGCTCCCTCAAGATGAACAAACATTTTTAATTTCTTGTAGGCCCTCACGTCAAGATCTGATGTTTTATATGCAGCCCTTGAATCACCATCTCTTAAGTTACATACTTTAAGAACCAAAGATTGTTCGTTCTTTTGTCTAAGTGTTGTTGTGGTATTATCAATCTCTTGTTCTATACCTGGAGGAAGAACGTAGTTTACTGGCGATCTATTGCCATTTTCTTCAATATTAACTGCTGAAACATCAAAAATAGTTGCATCTTCTTCATCAATTGGTATATATTCACCTGGAGTTGTTAAATCAAAATTATACCTTCTCCATTCTCCTCTGACTAAGTCAAAAGTAGCAAATCTTAGGACTATAGGGTCCTGAAAATTAGTAAGTGCCATTCTCATAAATCTAATAGATTTGAAATCTTGAATACCTCCAATTATTTTATCTGGCTGATAAACTGGAACTCTAAATTGATACCATTTTATAGTTCTTGTATTACCATTCTCTGTTTTAACTTGCGCCTCAAACATATCAGAAATATAATTGTTACCTACACTCATTTCGGGTGACAATTCTATCTTATACTGAAAGTAACTTTCCGTTTCACTAAGTGTATAATCTTTATTTATATCTTCTGAGTTAGGCATATTTGATGCAGCTGTAGGATATGATTCAGGTGATTCATCCGTTGTTACTGAATTACCATCAGGATTATTGTAGTCTATGTATCTATCAAGAATTTCGGTGGAGCTATTGTCAAAATCTGTTCCTCTGTAATAATGAAAATTATCTGCTGAAGGATCTTCAAGAGCCTGCAAGTATGCATTAGAAGTTGTCCCAAATGTTGATTGAAGTTTAGAAATGTAGATTGAATCAAAAAATAGTTCCTCATCTTCATCTGATAATCCATCTAGGCCTATGTCCTGAAATTTTCTCGACTGTGGGTCATTGTCAAATGCTTCAACTATTGAGAAATTTGTAGGTACTCTTCCCCAAGCAGTTGTATCAACATTCTCAACGAGCTGAGTGGTTGGGAATCCATGTTCAAATGATTTATATCCATCCTTTAAAATATCCTCTGAAATATTTCCAAGGTGGATGTACATATCACCTCCACTGTGATTTGTTCCTAATCCATCTTCTTCATTAAATGGATCCATCATCCAAAATTCAATAAACTCAATATTTGCTGATTGAAAGTCATTTGTTTCTAATTTCCTCATTATTCCACCCCAGCTTTCTTTAGGATTATCAAGCTGACCCTGAGAGTTCAACCCGTCAACTGAGTAATTATATGGGCCTCTTGCAGATGGATAGTATGCAATATCCAAGATTGGCATATTAGTTATTTGTGAACCAAATTCAGGATCTTTGTTTGGAAAAACTTCTGTTTCAAGCACTTCCCTAACATAATGATATGATTGTTGCTCAATTGAGTTACCATTTTCTAACACTATGTTCTTATCGATATTAGTAGGTGTAATAGCAGAATTTCTAAAAAAAAGTGGATCTATAGTATACCAAGCTAATTTTGCTCTGCGAGCTCCATATTTTAAATTCTCATGAAAGCCAGAAAATTCTGTCTCTGGAAATTTAAAAGTTAGATTTTGACTTCCATCAGATGGATAACTTGAAAGTTTCCATGCACCCATGTTTTTTATATCCAATGAAGTCCTGCTAGACTCAAAATCATCTATATATGACACACCATTCTTTCCAACAGCTCTGTGATGTCCAGGTATAAGATGTGCGAATTCAGTTGTTGCTATAATTCTTGATTTTGATTTTGTTTCAATTAATGGGATATTATCAATAAGCTTAGTCAAAAAAGGAGAATCTTTTTGATAAATACCATCAATTCCCCAAATGGTATTTGAAATTGGTTCATCTCCAGCATTAATTTTATTTGTGAGAGGCCTTTCTGTTAAGTTTAGCATAGTTGCTCCAAGAACAAAATCTTCATTAACCTCATAATCGGCGTGAATACCAACAAGTGTTTTATTTTGAATCCCAAACATTGAATTGTTTTCAAGTGAAATTTTGATTGGGATTCCAGAACTTAGTATTCCTTCGTTAATTATTGTAACTCTTCCCATCATATAATCAACAGTATAATCTTGATTTTCAACAAGCTTTTGAGAACCTGCAGTAACTGTTACTGAGCCTTCGGGGACATTCATAGCTCCAAGCCTAATTTCTGAACCCGAAGAGGCCTGATATGTTCCTCTTAATCTGAATTTATTAAGCTCTGGGTATTGTTGCGCAATAATTAATGTTGAATCATATAATTGACTATAAACATATTTGTTAGCAATGCTTTGATTATCAAACTTTGATTCAAGATAACTTCCAAAAGGCTCTCTTACAGGAAAAATAATTTTTCCATTAGATGAAATAGCAGTAATCCCTTCAACAAAATCAAAAACACCATCTGATTGATTATCTTGTTGCAGATTAAGCTCATCTAAATTTAAAATTTTTATGAGAGGTATACCATCAATAATACCTTCGGGGATATAGTTTGTTATCGCACCTGATTCCTCAGTATTTTCATATACTACATCCAAAACAAATTCGCTAGCACTCATTTGATATGCTCCTAAAGAATATATGTTTTTCATCATTAAATCCCAATTTGGTAAGTTGGGTGAAAATGTTGTCCCTTTGATTAGTTTTACTATCAAAGAATTTGGTGCAGTTGGACCATCTAGTGTAAGTTCTCCAACTTGATAAGTCTGATTACCTAATGTGTACTGAAAAGCAACAGCGAGTACCTCATCATTATTTAATGACTGATTTAATGATATGTATCCAAGCTGTGGATGATAACTATATTCATTAGGATTTAATTTTCTAGCTCTTTCTAACTTTTCATAATCCCTGCCATTTTCAAAAAAAAAGGTTTGAGGCGATGCCAGAGGACCAAGAACATTATTAACTTGATTGATGTCTCTTACTCCTGAATAGTTATTTATTAAATTGTCATACATACTATTTGTAGAGTTATCAGGATAGTCCCCACCCAAAAACTGAGTAAATGAGGTATTGTAAATATTGTTGTTAGTTTCACCTAAATCTAAGAGGGCAACTATATTTCTGGTATCATTAGTAGTACCTGTTTTATTAGTAATCCATACCTCAAGCTTTGTTATATTTATAGGAGAATTGACAAATGGTAGATTGCTTAAAGACAGGTCATATTGTTCCTTAAAAAATTGGGTAAGAAAAAAATGTTTATTTGCTTCGTATTGATCTGCATAAATATCAAATTCATTTGTTTGTGCACCTCCAGAAACTTCAACCTCTGAGGTTGTACTTTTTTGAAGAGATAATATACTCGTAATTGTTGTTCTACCAAACTGTAACTGACTTTTAAAACCAAACAATGACTGACTTCCAGTAATTAATGTTCCATTAAGGGGTAAGCTTACGTTACCAACTTCAATTTTTTTAATTATCTCATCTTCTGAGCCAGTGTACTCAAGCCTCATTTGATTCTCAAAATCAAAGGTGCTCTCAGTATTAAAATTTGTAGTCAATTTTAGTTTTTCACCAATTTTTCCGATAACATTCATCTGAATTTTTTCTTGAAAATCAAAAGATGTTGTTTTTCTTTGTTCTTCAGGTAATGAAGGATTATCTAATCGATTTGTTTTTAAACCAAAAATTAACTCAGCAGAACCCTGAGGTCTAATATCTACCGAGTTCCCTCCAAAAATCCTATCAAACGTTTGGCCTGGTATATATAGTTTTGGTAATCTTGATGAAAAAATATTTTTGCTTTGCTGAGTTGTTTTTTTAGAAAGCCAGTAATTTTTATTTTTTTCTTCCAAATNCCTCTTCCAAAACTGTTCAAAAGATAAAAAAGTACTATTCCCCAAACTAAATGTCCCAANTTTATTTGTAATACCNTAGTTATTATTTTTTGGAGAATACATTATTTGCTGACTAAAATTAGAAGGTTTATTTAAGAACAGACCACCACTTTGATTTTGATTAAACGGGTAGTTAAGATTGCTGTTATTTGTTGAATCAATAATTGCAAAAGTTGATTGAACAATAAACAATAAACAAAAAGAAATTATCTGTACTATCTTCAAAAAATTAAACATTTAATTCATTACATCTGGCTTAGAGATTCTCGAACAAGAGTTTCAACATCAAAATTTCCTTGCTTATTTGTTAGAGCTTTATCAATTTTTTGTTGAGCAATCTTCTTTGAGAAACCAAGTGCCACCAGTGCTGATAACGCTTCATTTTGAATTGTATTGTTCAAGTCTAAAGAAATTTCATCTGAAATGGCTGATTTTGTAACCTTATCCTTTAGATCAATTATTATTCTTTGAGCTGTTTTTAATCCAATTCCCTTGACATTTTTTATTGCAGCTACATCAGATGCAGAAATATAATTTATGATTTCATCACTTTTATATGTCGACAATATTACTTGTGCTGTGCTGGGGCCAACTCCAGAAACGCTAATTAAATGTCTAAAAAGCTTTCTTTCATTTTCTGTAATAAATCCGTACAATGTATGAGAATCTTCTTTAACTGAAAGATGAGTGAATAGTTTACATCTTTCATCATTAATTTTTGAAAATGTCTGCAACGAAATATTTATAGAGTAACCTACTCCATTGCAGTCAATAACTACCTGGGTAGGTGTTTTATCCACTAATTTTCCGTCTATATGATTTATCATTTTGCTTTAAAAAGTAAATTTAACTATTCGTTTGCAAAAGCTAATTTATTTGGTAAAAGTTTTAAACAAATAATATTTAAAATTATTGTAAAATGAACTTCTTGACTATTCTACTTAAATCGTTATTTATGGCTACTATAAAATAAGTCCCATTTGAGTAATTAGAAAAGTTGACTTTTAAATTACTTTCAACTATTAGATTTTTTTGAATGATTTTTTCTCCAAAGACATTAAAAATTATTATCTCTTTTATTTCATCTTTAGGGAGACTAATATTAATAATTTCATTAGAAGGGTTAGGAAAAATGGAAAAAGAATTAGATTTTAATGGACTAAAACTTGTAAGATTGCCATTATATGTTATGTCAATACAAGTTCTATCACCAGGGTTTGATACTGGATAAAAACAGTATCTAATTGTTGCAGGTGCATTTGAACAAAAAGCATTGTAGTAACCTCCAAAATCAATATTGTCAGACTCACCAGGATTTAAATTATTGAATGAAGATGAAACATACTGAGAAGGACCATAACACTCCTCACCCCAGCAAAAATAATTTTGTGTACCCAATGCGGTATCAATAATGACCTTTTCACAATGTATGTCTAAGGCATTGGTTGAGTTGTTAGTTATTGTTAAAGAAGCACTTGTCTCAAAGCAAGGATCTTGAGTTGATTTAATAGTATCTCCTGATACTGAAAGAGTTTGAGTAAAACTATTTAAAGAAAAAAATAATATTGTAAGAAATAGGAGTGTTTTTTTCATTATTATGTTTTAAACAAATATAAATAATTTATCCTGTTATCAACAGATTTATATTAGATGAAAAATTATTATATTTGTTATTAGGCTAAAATCAAAGCAAAAAACAATGAAAAAAAACTTACTTTCCTTACTCATCGCATTACCTTTTTTTGCGATTTCACAAACATTTGTTAGTACATCTCCAGAAAATAAGAATGTAATACTTGAAGAATTTACTGGCATCTCTTGTCAGTTTTGTCCTGATGGACATAAAATTGCTCAAGATTTAAAAGACCTTTATCCAAATGATGTATTCTTAATCAATATTCACACTGGTGGTTATGCAAGTCCACAAGGATCTGGAACTGATTTTAATACTCCTTTCGGCACATCTCTTGCAAATCAAGCTGGTGTAACTGGATATCCCGCTGGAACAGTTAATAGACATGTCTTTAGTGGAGGGGCAACTTCTATGAGTAGAAGCGCTTGGTCTTCTTCAGCTACTCAAATGATGAGCCAGTCTTCTCCTGTAAACGTTGGGGTTCAAGCTAGCGTTAATATGTCTACTAGAGTCCTTAGTGTTGATGTTGAAGTTTATTACACTGGTAACCAAACTGTATCTTCAAACAAATTAAATATAGCCGTATTACAAGAAAACGTTCCAGGACCACAAAGTGGTGGAAGTACATATAATCCATCAGCTATACTTGCAGATGGTAGATATAATCACAAACATATGCTAAGACACCTTATGACAGGACAATATGGTGTTCCAATAACAAATATTTCTCAGGGTAGTCTATATTCAAATAATTTCACATGGAACGTTCCTAATAAATTATCTGGATATAACTTATCACCTGAAATAGATTTAACTAACCTCACTATTGTTGCATTTATAAGTGAAGGAAACCAAGAAATACTTAGCGGTACTGAAGTAAATCCAACTGTTGTATTCACTAATCAATTTGATGCTAATTTAACATCAGTAAATGCTCAAGATATTGTATGTGCAAACTCAAACAATATTGAAGTTTCGTTTAGAAATTTTGGAAATCAGAATCTAACTTCACTAGAAATTGAATACTCTGTTGGAGGAGGTATAGCTCAGACTTATAATTGGTCAGGAAATTTATCTCCAGGGGCAACAGAAACTGTTTCTATTAACAACGTATCATTTACACCAGTTGTAAATAACCAAGTTACAATTAGTTTAAAAAACCCAAATGGAAACACAGATCAAAATTTAGCTAACAACAACTCTAGCACTCAGTTTTATCACTACCAATCATACGGAATTGTCAGCTCTGGTCATTCTACAGGAAATTGCTCATTTGAGATAACAACTGATCAATATGCTAGCGAAACTTCCTGGGAAATTATTGATGATAATGGAAATGTATTATCATCAGGTGGACCATACTCATCACAAGGAACTTTTAACTCTAACTTTAACTTACCAAGTGGATGTTACTCACTATATGTCTATGACTCATTTGGAGATGGAATTGCGGGGGGGGGTTACACTTTAAGAGATAGTAATGGAGATATAATTCATCAAAAATATAACTTTAGCGGAAGTAAAGATCAAGACTTCTTTCAGATGGGTTCCTCAACAAATGTTGCGGAAGAAATAAATAGTAATATTTATCTTTTCCCCAATCCAAGCACTGGTATATTGAACATTGATGGTAGTTTTGATAAAATTATGATATATAACTCTCTTGGGACCCTAGTATATGAAGGATTTTCAAATACAATCGATTTATCAAAATTAAACAATGGTATATATTCAACAATTGTAAGAACAGATAAAGGGATTTATAGAGATCAAGTAATACTATTAAAATAAATTAGCACTGAATTCATTCTAATCTTTTAATATGAGAGTCGTATTTTCATTAATGTTTTTAATTGCTGGAGTTACATGCTTGGCACAGATTAAGTCATTACCGAGTGTCAACGTAACAACTTTAGAGGGAAATCAGTTTAATTTCAAAAATATTGACAACAATAATAATCCCATAATAATAAGTTTTTGGGCAACATGGTGTAAGCCTTGCACTAAAGAGTTAAACAATATTGCTGAAATATATGAAGATTGGCAAGATGAAACTAATGTTAAATTAGTTGCAGTTTCAATTGATGATAGAAGATCACAATCCAAAGTCGCTCCGTATGTCAATTCATCTGGTTGGGAATACGAAATTTACATAGATTCGAATTCAGACTTGAAGAGAGCTATGGGAGTTACCACCGTACCTCACACTTTTTTACTAGATAAAAACAAACAAATCATATGGCAGCATAGAGGATATGTTGAAGGAGATGAGTATGAGCTATTTGATGAGATACTCAAACTTTAAATGAAAAAGCTTTTCTTAATAGCACTGCTATTTTCCAGTTACTCTTACGCCCAAGAAGGAGAAATTCATGGTGATTTTCAACTTAATTTACAAAGCTATAAAGATGATGCGAGAATTGGAGCAATAGCTCCAGATGAAATAATTTTAAATAATAGCTTTTTTAATCTTATATATTCTAAAGGTAATTTTTCAACAGGAGTAAGGTATGAAAGTTATTTAAATGCTTTATTAGATTATGAAAGTGAGTTTCAAGGAAATAGTATTGCATATCGTTACGCTTCTTACTCTTTAGATAATTTAGATGTAACAGTAGGTAATTACTATGAACAGTTTGGAAGTGGCTTAGTTTTTAGAACATATGAAAATAAAGGTCTAGGAGTTGATAATGCAATGGATGGAGTAAGGATAAAATACAATATTTTAAACTCTGTTGACATAAAATCATTTATTGGAAAAAGTAGAACTTATCTTGAATATAGTGATGGCATTATAAGAGGAATTGATTTTGAAACAAATCTTTTTGAACTATTAGCATTAGAAAATTCAACAAATTTAATTTTAGGCTCAAGTTTTGTCAGTAGATTTCAAAAGGATAACAACCCAAAATTTAATCTACCACAAAATGTAGGAATTTATGGGCTAAGAAGCAACTTGATTTCAGGAAATTTTAATTATTATCTTGAATATGTTCATAAATATAACGACCCAGCTGGCTCAATAGCTGATAATTCTAATAATTATGCGAGCGGAAATGCTATAAAAACTAGCTTAACATACTTTCAAAAAGGATTAGGATTCTCATTTGATGCACATAGGGTTGATAATATGGAATTCCGATCCGAGAGACAACAGTCTAAGGAATACATCATTAATTATATTCCAACCTTATCCAAACAGCACTCATATACTCTTTTAGCCTTTTATCCTTGTGCTACTCAGTCAAATGGTGAAATAGGATTTCAATCTGACTTATATTATAAATTTGATAGAGGTACTACATTTGGTGGTAAATATGGAACAAAAATTAATATTAACTATTCAAGAGTTTTAGCTCTAGATGGAGGTTCTTCAATTAAAAATGACTCAATTGATTTTACACCTACTTTTTTTGGAAGTTCTAATGAATTATTTTATTCTGATCTAAATTTGGAACTGATAAAAAAAATAAATAGTAAGCTTAGAGTTAACAGTACGCTAGCATTTCAAAAATACAATAAGGACGTTCTTGAGGGTAAGCTTCCTGGAGAATACGGAATTATTGAATCAACAATAGGAGTAATTGATGCTACATATAAATTAAAAAGAAAACACACATTAAGAGCTGAGCTTCAAGCTTTACTTACTGACGATGATGATGGTAGCTGGTCTATGGCTCTTGTTGAATACACTATGTCTCCAAATTGGTTTTTTGCTATTCAAGATTTATATAACTTCGGTAATGATGATCAAAAAAACCACTATTTTAACTTTAATTTTGGATACATTAAAGGAAGTAATAGAATAGAAATTGGGTATGGAAAGAAAAGAGCCGGCATTTTTTGTGTTGGAGGAGTTTGCAAAGAAGTACCATCTTCAAATGGCTTTAGTTTAAATATATCTTCATCTTTTTAATATGAGAAATCTAAATATCTTCATTTTTACTTTTTTTATAGTTAGCTCTTGTGAGGTAGTTGAAGGACCTTATCAAAATGAGATTAACAACAACGGAAGCAGTGAAACTATTTTACAAAAAATTTTAATTGAAGACTTCACAGGTCATACTTGTATGAATTGCCCAGATGCAGCTACAGAACTTGAATCAATTAAGGAGTTATATCCCAATCAAGTAATTGGTATTGCAATACATGTTGGTAACACCTTTGCAAGACCTCTACCACCAAACTCTTCTAACAAATACTTAACTGATTTTAGAACTAAATGGGGTGAAGAGATTGATAACTATTTTGAAGTTTCATCCGTTGGTCTACCAAAAGGCATGATAAATAGAAAGGACGAAGAACCAAAATCTAAAGACGATTGGGGGAACGTTGTTTCTGAAATAATTAATAATTCTGCCTTATTTGATATTGATATTTCAGCAACACCTTTTGTTTTTGGTGATTGTGATATAGAAGTAATTGTCAAAGCTCTTGAAAATGTTGATGGTGAGTATAATATTGTTATTGCTATTACTGAGGATAGCATCGTAGATTGGCAAAAGAATGGCTCTTATGACGATAGTGTATATGTTCATAATCATGTGCTTAGAGCTATTGTCAATAATACTTGGGGAGAAAATCTAAAGAGCTCAAATAATTATACCGCTAACGAAGAGATAAATCTAAGTTATAATATTTCAATTTCTAGCTTAGAACAATTTAATATTAATCATTCAACAAATGAACTTTTTATGGGTAATGGTAACACAGGTGCTTGGGACACAAATAAATTAAATATTGTTGCATATATCTACAACGTTGATAATAAAGAAATAATCCAAGTTGAAGAACTACATCTATAAATTTTTACTCTTTTTTATTTTTTATTCAATTTCCATATGTTCTAATGGTCAGCAAATAATTTCATCTACAAAAGATGCAAAATCACTATTAGAAGCATACTTATCACCTCTAGGTAATGGATTAGGAAGTGGGTTAAATAATGGATGGTACAACACTGGCAAGCCACATAAACTTGGCGGTTTTGATGTTAGTATAAATATCAATACTGTAGTTTTCAATGATAATCAAAAGTTCTTTGATATTAATGAATTAGAAAACTTTAGAAGCTCGGCAACAAAAACTCCAACAATTGTTGGTAACGGTGAAGGTGCTAACGTTACATATGAAGGATTAGAGAATAACATAAACTTTACTATGCCAAATCAAAATTCTTTTAGCTTTTTACCAGTTCCTGCAGCTAATGCAAGTGTTGGCTTATTTAAGAAAACTGAAATTGGGGTTAGATATATTCCAAAGTATACTTTTGAAAAAGGATTTATCGCAAAAGGAAGTATTGGTTTGTGGGGATTATCAATTAAGCATGATTTACTGCAGTGGGTTCCTGGTATAGGTGACATTATACCATTAGATTTATCATTACAGTATGGACTTACAAATCTTAATACTAACTTTCAAATTGAAAGTCAAGGTGTTAAGCAAAGTGTTAACCTAAAAACAAGTGCTAGTACTCTGAACTTAATTTTATCAAAAAAGTTATTGATATTAACTGCACATGGTTCTATTGGATACAATTTTTCATCTACTGATTTTAGCACAGGAGAAACCCAGATAAATTTTGGAGATGGTGACAACAGTGATATAATTAGTATTTATGTTCCTACTGATATAGAATTTAAAACTCAAAATTCATTTAAGTTTAATGTTGGATTAAGAACAAAAATTACGTTAATCACTTTATATGCTAATTACACATACTCAGAATACTCTGTTTTAACGTTGGGCACTGGAATTGCTTTAAGATAAATGAAAAAAACAATTAGCCTAATTTGCATATGCCTAATATGTAATGATATATTAAGTCAGAATTTTGATGGAGGATTACTAGCTGGATTAACAACATCTCAAATCTCAGGAGACAATCTTGGTGGCTTCAATAAACTAGGTATCGCAATAGGTATCTTCACCCAAAGAAATATTTCTGAAAAATCTAAATTAAAATTTGAATTATCCTATTTTCAAAAAGGTAGCAAGAACAATAACTTAAATTTGAACTTGAACAGCTTCAAACTTGACTATATTGATGCTCCTTTTTATTTTAGCTATTTGGTGCAACAAAATACTTCTATCCAATTTGGCTTTCATACTGGCTTTTTACTTTTACAAAAAGAAACAGACAACTTTGGCAGTAACATTGAACTAAGGGATAGTTTTAACGCTATTGACTTTAGTACATCGATTGGAATTGAATATTATGTTAATAATCAAATAAGCTTAAATACTAAATTTTCAAACACTCTATTCTTTACACCTATCAGGAAACATGCTTCAAGTGCGAGCCTTTGGTATAATCAAGGCCAATACAATACTGTAATATCATTCACCATAAATTATTATTTGATCAATCCACAATAATTGTTAAGATTTATCGTTTTTTAGTTGATGTTAGATTTTTGTAAAAAAATATTATCCAAAGTTAGTTTTGATGCCTCTTTATTTAAAAAAGAATTAACAAAAAGTATGAACTGGCTTGAAAAAAATGATGCAATTAAACTTAAAATTTGGGCATTAACATTTTTTTCCACCCACAAAAAAATAATACTTGATGTTTTCGACTCTATTAATTAACTAAATAGTCCTTTTTGTAATTCTTCACCAGATTCTCTCTCAAGATGCTTGTAAGCCAAATCAGTAGCTTCCCTTCCCCTCGGAGTTCTCATTAAGTATCCTTGTTGAATAAGATAAGGCTCATATACTTCCTCAATTGTTCCTGCTTGCTCACCTACAGCTGTTGCAATTGTTGTCAAACCAACTGGACCTCCCTTAAACTTATCAATTATTGTTGATAATATTCTATTATCCATTTCATCTAAGCCATGCTGATCAACATTTAATGCCTTTAAGGAATAGGTTGTAATCTTAAGATCAATTTCACCAGTTCCTTTGATTTGAGCAAAATCTCTAACTCTTCTCAATAGTGAGTTAGAAATTCTAGGTGTACCTCTGCTTCTACCTGCAATTTCAAGTGCCGCATTATTATTTATTGGAACCTCTAAAATTTTTGCTGATCTGTTTACAATATTTGATAATAATTCAGAATCATAATATTCTAATCTTGACTTTATTCCAAATCTTGCTCTTAATGGAGCAGTAAGCAATCCTGATCTTGTTGTTGCTCCAATTAATGTAAAAGGATTAATTTGAATCTGTACACTTCTTGCATTTGGGCCTGATTCAATCATAATATCAATTTGAAAGTCTTCCATAGCAGAATATAAATATTCTTCAACTACAGGGTTTAGTCTGTGTATTTCATCTATAAATAAAACATCTCTTTCCTCTAAATTTGTTAATAATCCTGCTAAGTCTCCTGGCTTATCTAATACTGGACCTGATGTCGTCTTCAAATTTACTCCAAGCTCATTTGCAATTATATTAGCTAAAGTTGTCTTTCCTAGTCCAGGAGGACCATGTAGTAGAACATGATCAAGTGATTCATTTCTTTTTTTTGCAGCTTCAATAAAAACTTTAAGATTTTCTACAATGTTATTTTGACCTTTAAAATCGTTGAATAATTTAGGTCTAAGAACGTTTTCAAATTCCTTCTCCTCATTTGAAAAGTTGTCAATATTTGGATTTAGCTCCTCATTCATATAGGCTAATTTAGCTAAATTATGTTATGCTTACGAAGTTAATGCTCTTCTTCTCCTTCTTTTAAAGGTTCTGTCTGAAGTATAAAATCTTTATCCGCACCAGGCTTTGAGTAGTCATAAGCCCATCTGTGGACAGTTGGTAATTCCCCTGGCCAATTTCCATGAATCCTTTCAACTGGGGTAGTCCACTCAAGTGTATTTGCCTGCCAAGGATTTTTGTTAGCTTTTGTCCCTTTGAAAATACTATAATAGAAATTAAAAATAAAAATGAATTGAAAAACTGCTCCTGCGAGTGCAAAAAAAGTGATTACTGCATTTATATCTGCTAAGCCATCGAACATCGGAAATGAACTATTTTGATAGTATCTTCTTGGAAGTCCTGCTAAACCTAAAAAATGCATGGGAAAGAATACCCCATAAGCACAAATAAAAGTTCCCCAGAAATGTAAATATCCAAGACCTTTATTCATCATCCTACCATACATCTTAGGGAACCAGTGATATACGCCCGCATACATTCCATATATAGCAGAAAGCCCCATTACAATATGGAAATGCCCAACAACAAAATAAGTGTCATGAACATTGATGTCAAGTGCACTGTCACCTAAAATAATTCCAGTTAAACCACCAGTGATAAAAGTTGAAACAGTACCAATAGCAAATAACATCGCTGTGGTAAATCTGATATTTCCTTTCCAAAGAGTAGTTAAAAAGTTGAAAACTTTAACAGCAGACGGAATTGCTATGAGCAATGTTGTAAATGTGAATACAGATCCTAAGAAAGGATCCATTCCAGTTAAGAACATATGATGTCCCCAAACAATAAATGATAAGAATCCAATGGCTAGCAGTGAAGCAACCATAGCCTTATAACCAAATATTGGTTTTCTTGAGTTAACTGATATTACTTCAGATGTAATTCCAAGTGCTGGTAAAAGAATTATATAAACTTCTGGATGGCCTAAAAACCAAAATAAGTGCTCAAATAATATTGGTGATCCACCGCTATAATGAAGAGCCTCTCCACCAATGACTATATCAGATAAATAGAAAGAAGTACCAAAAGTTCTATCAAAAATTAATAACAATCCACATGACAGTAAAACAGGAAAAGATAAAACACCAAGAATTGCAGTAACAAAAAGAGCCCATATAGTTAACGGTAATCTTTGCATACTCATACCAACAGTTCTTAAGTTTAATATTGTTACAATATAATTTAATCCACCAAGCAGTGATCCAACAACAAACAACACAATTGCAATTAACCATAAATCCATACCAAGACCTGAGCCAGGCATTGCTTGAGGTAATGCACTAAGTGGCGGATAAATTGTCCATCCTCCAGAAGCAGGTCCTGTCTCAACAAATAAGGACCAGATAAGCACGATAGTTGCTAGATTAAAAAACCAATATGATAGCATGTTAATAAATCCTGATGCCATGTCTCTTGCTCCTATTTGAAGTGGTATCAAAAAATTAGCAAAAGTTCCTGATAATCCCCCCGTTAAAACCCAAAAAACGAGAATAGTTCCGTGCATTGTTACTAATGCAAGATAAAAATTTGGATCCAATACTCCTCCAGGAGCCCATTTACCTAAAAGTGTTTCAAGAATCGGATAAGCTTTGCCGGGATTTGCAAGCTGAACTCTAAATAGTGCGGACATTGCCATTCCTAATAAAGCCATAAACATTCCTGTTATTAGAAACTGCTTTGCAATCATTTTGTGATCTTGTGAAAAGACGTACTTAGTTAAAAATGTTTCTTTGTGATGATGATCC
>NHEL02000028.1:0-31882 GCA_002172655.2 Flavobacteriales bacterium TMED84
ACAGCATGTACAAGTGATAGTAGTTCAGTTTCAGCATGGTCAGCACTGGAGGTGTTTAATACATTAACTCCTTGTGTAATACCAACAAACTTAAGTTCAACTAATGCAACCTCTTCCTCAATAGATTTAAATTGGGATGATGTTCTTGGAGCTTGGGGATATAGAATGAGATATAAATCTCAAGGAGGTCCATGGTCATATGACACAATTAATACTTCCAATATAACTTTAACTGGACTAACACCATCTACATATACTTGGCAAGTAAAATCTATGTGTGATAGTTTAGGTATTAACAGTTCTGTTTGGTCATCGCAACAAACTTTTGGATTATCTTGCGCAATTCCTAACAACTTATCTACTACCAATATTACTCTTACAAGTGCAACATTCAATTGGGCTTCAGTTTTAGGTGCACATCATTATGAAATTAGATGGAGAGAGATTGGAAGCTCTTGGAACTATATAAATAGTGTATATGGAAATAGTAGAACAAAGAATAACTTGACTCTTGGTACAAGCTATGAGTGGCAAATAAGAACATCTTGTTCTGTAGATTCATCAAATGTTTCAGCATGGTCATTATCTGTTTTATTTACGACTCCAGCTGCTTGTGCAAATCCAACAAATCCACTCACAAGCAATATAACATCATCTTCAGCTGATTTGAATTGGGATGCTGTTCCAGGTGCAATAGGATACAAAATCAAGTGGAAGCAAACAGGTATACCTGGAGTTAATGTTGATACAGTTTGGGCAGTTAATGTTCTAACGGTTAATGGTCTTAATCCGTCATCAACATATAAATGGAAAGTAAAATCAATTTGTGATACAGCTACAAATAATAGTTCAGGATTCACACCATGGACTTTCTTCACAACACTTTCTAGTGCAAAAATGATGACATTTGATAATACTAACAATATAAATATAAGCTCATTAAACATATATCCAAACCCCTCTAGAGGAAAGCTATTCATTGAATTTGATATTATTGAAAATGATGACTTTAAAATATCAATCATAGATGCTGTTGGTAATGCAATTTTGATTGAAGAAAAACAAAATTATACTGGAGAGTATTTTAAAGTATTTGAATTAAATAATTATAAAAAAGGAATGTACATAATTAGAGTAGAAAACAGTAAGTCAGTAATAACAAGGAGAATAGTTTTGCAATAGTAAATATTTCATATATTTGCATGGATTTAATAATAGATGAAGGGGCTTTTGCCCCTTCTTTATTATAATTAAGCTATGATACAAGCTTCAAACATTAAAGAAATTGCTTATTCAAAAGTTAAAGAAATGAATTGCTATTTGGTAGATATTAAGGTTAGTAATAATAACGACATTAAAGTTACATTTGATAGAAAAGAGGGAATAAGTTTAGACGACTGTGTTTCTTTAACTAAACATATTGAAGAAAAATTAGATAGAGAAATTGAAGATTTTTCTCTTTCTGTAAGTTCTCCTGGTATTTATAGTCCTTTTGTAGTTCCTAATCAATTTTTTAAAAATTACAACAATAAAGTAGATATACTAATGAAATCAGGTCAAAAGTTTCAAGGAGTTCTTGAAGAGTTTGATAGTAAAGCAGAAACTATTCATCTGAAAATGAAAAAAAATCAAAAAAATAATTTCAAATTATCAGAAATAAAAAGAATAAACAAATCAAAAATTTAAACAATGCAGATAGAAAATTTAATAGAATCATTTTCAGAGTTCAAAGATGTAAAAAATATCGATAGAGAAACGATGATGAATATACTTGAAGATGTATTTAAGTCAGTTTTATTTAAAAAATACGAAGGAGCTGAAAATTTCGATATAATAATAAACATTGACAAAGGAGATTTAGAGATTTGGAGAAATAGAGTTGTTGTTACTGATGCAAAATATGAAAACTCCAATACTGAAATAAAACTTTCAGATGCACTTAAAATTGAGGATGACTATGAAGTTGGCGAAGATGTTTCAGAGCAAATAGATTTTGATAAAGAATTTGGAAGAAGGCAAATTTTATCTATAAGGCAACACCTTCTTATTAAAATAAATGAATTACATAGAGATGAGTTAATCAAAAGATATTCTGATAGAATTGGGGAAATAGTTACAGGAGAAGTATATCAAATATGGAGAAATGAATTGTTACTTCATGACGATGAGGGAAATGATCTTGTAATACCAAAATCTCAGCAAATTCCTAAAGATTTTTTTAAAAAAGGTGATACTGTAAGGGCTGTTGTTACTGCAGTTGAGGAAAGAGGAAGTAAGGCAAACATTATTTTATCAAGGACAGCACCAGAATTTGTGGAAAGATTATTTGAGTTAGAAGTTCCTGAAGTTTTTGATGGAATAATAACAATAAAAAAAGTAGTAAGAGTACCTGGAGAAAGAGCTAAAGTAGCTGTTGAGTCATATGATGATAGAATCGATCCAGTTGGAGCATGTGTTGGGATGAAAGGGTCAAGAATTCATGGAATAGTTAGAGAATTAAGAAATGAAAACATAGATGTAATTAACTTTACAGAGAATACTCAACTGCTAATTAACAGATCTTTAAGTCCAGCCAAAATTTCATCTGTAAAAATAGATAATGATAATAAAAAAGTGGATGTTTATATGAATGCTGATCAAGTATCTCTTGCTATAGGTAAAGGAGGGTATAATATTGGACTTGCAAGTAGATTAACAGGATATGAAATTGATGTTTACAGGGATGAAGAAGGATATGAAGATGATGTAGATATCAAAGAGTTTTCTGATGAGATAGAAGAATGGATAATTGATGCGCTAAAATCGATTGGTTGTGATACAGCGAAAAGTGTATTGTCAATTGAAGCAGAAGAATTAGTAAAAAGAACAGATTTAGAAATTGAAACCATTAAAGAAGTAATTGAAATACTTAAAAAAGAGTTTGAATAAAATATATGCATTCACAACAAAAAATAAGGTTAACTAAGCTAGTCAAAGAATTTAATGTTAGTATTGATAGAATTCTAAGCTTTTTACATGAAAAAGGATATAATGATATTAATCCCAATTCAAAAATATCTGTTGATATTTATGAGCAATTATTGGAAAAATTTGAGCCTGAAAAAAAAGCTAAGATGTCTGCTCAAATGCTTGCCAAGGAAAAGGAGATAAAAAGAGCTGAGCAAATAATTAATGAAAATGAAAAAATTGAAAAGCAGATTGAAATTAGTAATGAAAAGAAAAATGAAGAAAAAAAAATAGAAAAAAAAGAGTTAGATGAAAAAAATGAAGCAGCTAAAACTGAGCCTTCTCAAATTATCAAAGCAACTGCTCCAAAATTAAGAGGAATTAAAGTTACAGGTGAAAAGATTGATTTGAATTTAATTACTAGAAATAAACCTATTGCAAGCTCTACAAGTGAAAGTGCTGATAAAAAGAAAAAAAGAAAAAGGATTATAAAACCTGATAAAAAACATACATATAAATTAAATAAACAAAGGAAAGATAATATAGATATTAATCCTGAAGAAGCACAAAAAAAAGTTAGAGAAACATTAGCAAAATTGCAAGCTAGTGGAAAAAAAAGTTCTGTAAAAAACAGAAAAGAAAAAAGACAAGCTCATAAAGAAGCTCACGAAATTGAAAGTCAAAAGAAAAAAGAAACTGAAAAAGTAATAAAAATTGCAGAGTTTGCAACAGCTACAGAGCTAGCTAGTATGATGGATGTTGATATTAATGAAATCATAAAGAGTTGTATGACGTTAGGACTAATGATTAGCATGAACCAAAGACTTGACAAAGATACTATTCAGATTGTAACAGAAGATTTTGGATATGCTGCTGTGTTTGTTGATGTAGACGTTCAAGAAGCTTTTAATGATAATGATGATATTGATGAGAATTTAGAAGAAAGATCTCCTATTGTAACAATTATGGGACATGTTGACCACGGTAAAACATCATTAATGGACTTTATAAGAAAGACTAATGTCATTGCCGGAGAATCAGGAGGAATTACTCAACATATTGGTGCATACGAGGTTACAACAGAAAATAATAAAAAAATCACTTTTTTAGATACACCCGGGCATGAGGCATTTACAGCGATGAGAGCTAGAGGCGCAAAAGTTACAGATATTGTAGTTATTGTTATAGCATCAGATGATAAAATTATGCCTCAAACAAATGAGGCAATTAGTCATGCAAAAGCTGCTGGAGTTCCTATAATTTTTGCCTTTAACAAAATTGATATTGATACAGCTGACCCAGAGAAAATTAAAGGACAGTTAGCTGAGATGAATATGCTTGTTGAAGACTGGGGAGGCAAGTATCAATCTCAAGACTTATCAGCAAAAACTGGAAAAGGAGTTAAGGAGCTACTTGAAAAAATCTTACTCGAATCTGAGATGCTTGAGCTAAAAGCTAATAAACAAAGAAATGCCAAAGGAACCGTAATTGAAGCATCTTTAGATAAAGGTAAGGGATATATTTCAACTGTTCTAGTACAAAAAGGTACTTTAAAGATTGGAGACTATACATTAGCTGGAAGCTATTCTGGTAAAATTAAAGCTATGATGAACGAAAGAGGTGAATCTGTAACACAAGCAGGTCCATCAACACCTATCTTAGTTCTTGGGTTAGACGGTGCTCCTACTGCTGGAGATGAATTCAATGTTTTAGATAGTGAACAAGAAGCAAAAAAAATTGCTTCAAAAAGAATGCAATTACAAAGAGAGCAAAATACAAGGACACAAAAGCATATAACTCTTGATGAAATTGGAAGAAGAATAGCTGTTGGAGAATTTCAAGAGCTTAATATCATCGTTAAAGGAGATGTTGACGGTTCTATAGAGGCTCTTTCTGATTCAATGGAGAGATTATCAACTGAAGAAATTAAAATTAATATTATTCAAAAGGCTGTTGGACAAATTTCCGAATCTGATGTAATGCTTGCTAAAGCATCTGATGCAATTATTATAGGATTTCAAGTTAGACCTTCCATGAAGGCAAGAAAAATTGCTGAGACAGAGCAAATTGATATAAGATTATATTCTGTCATTTACAAAGCAATTGATGAAGTAAAATTAGCTATGCAGGGGCTATTATCTCCAGACATTGAGGAGAAAGTAGTTGCTAATGTTGAAATTAGAGAAACATTTAAGATTTCAAAAATTGGAACGATAGCTGGTTGTATGGTATTAGATGGGAAAATAAACAGAAAAAATAAGGTTAGATTAATAAGAGATGGTGTTGTAACCTATTCTGGAAATCTTTCATCATTGAAAAGATTCAAAGAGGATGTTTCTGAAGTTAGACAAGGATTCGAATGTGGAATGTCTATTGAAAACTTTAATGATATTAAAGTGGGTGATATTATAGAAGCTTTTGATGAAGTTGAAATTGAGAGAAAAATCAATTAAGTAAGTTTAACTTAATGTATTCTGATACAATGTAACTACCTGGGTAATTTTTTATTAATTCACTCTTGATTTTTTCCGCTTCTAATTTTGTTCTAAAATTACCTATCCTCAACTTATAGTATGGGGTAGAGTAGCTTAGATAGATTGGAATGTTCGGAAATTTTTCAATAAACTTTAATTTCATAATATTAATTTCATTTTTTGTACTTGCAAATGCAATTTGTAATCTGTAAGCTTGAATTCCGCTTTGTGAAAGATTGATTTTTTTAAATTTTATATGTAAACTATCAATTTCCTTATCGTATTGGTAGTTTATCAATCTGTCTTGCCCAAGAGTTTCAAGCGGAAAAAAAATTAATATTAAAATTGTTATTTTCATTAATCAAAAATAGTAAAAAAGAGTAATTTTAAGAATGAGATTAAAACCAGTACAAATTAATGTAAATAATGAAAAAGAATTTATAAAAAAGGCTGTTTATTTTTCAAATTCATTTGAAGAAAGTGCACTTTTTTTTTCAAACAAAATTAAAAAAAACAAGTTCCCCAAGCATTATTATGAATATGATTTTATCTTTGCCTTTAATGCTTCAAAGTCAATAAAGTCCTCTCACAATTCTATAACTAAGCTTAATAAATTTATAGCAAAAAATCCATTTTGGAAATTTGGGTTTTTGTCATACAATCTTAAAAATGAAGTTGAAAATCTTAATTCCAAAAACCATAATACTTTCAACATCCCAAATATCTTTTTTTTTGTTCCTGAATTTATTATTTACAAAAAAAATGATCAGATTTTTTTTGAATCAGAAAGCTCTTGCACTGATTGTAATAAAGTGATTGAAGAAATTAACTCTATACACTTAAAAAATCCAAAAAAGTTTAATTTAAATTTTTCATGTTCTCAAAAAAAATCTACTTATCTAAATAAAATTAAACAAATTCAAGATTGTATTTTACGAGGAGAAGTTTATGAACTAAATTATTGTATAGAATTTAAAACTAAACTAGAAATTTGTGCAGAAGATTTTTTCCTTTTAACAAACAAGAAATGTATGGCACCTTTCTCTTGCTTTTTTAAATTCAAAAATTTAAAAATTTTATCCTTTAGTCCTGAAAGGTTTTTAAAAAAAAATAATAATAAACTAATTTCACAGCCAATAAAAGGGACAATAAAAAAATCAAATAATTTTTATCAAAATTTGAATCTTATTAATAAACTAGAAAAATCAGAAAAAGATATCTCTGAAAATATAATGATAGTCGATTTGGTTAGAAATGACTTATCAATAACAGCAAAAAGAAATAGTGTCAAAGTTGAAGAACTATGTAAAGTTTTTACATTTAATAATATTAATCAAATGATTTCTACTGTAACAAGTGAAATTTGTCAGAGTCTATCATTTGATAAAATTATTTCTTCGACATTTCCAATGGGCTCAATGACTGGAGCACCTAAAATTAGATCCATGCAACTAATTGATAAGTTTGAAGATTTTAATAGAGGTATTTACTCTGGCACAATTGGATATATAGATTCAAAAAATAATTTTGATTTTAATGTAGTTATAAGAACAATTATATATGATCAAAAAGATTTTAATCTTTCATTTTCTGTAGGAAGTGCAATAACATCTGAATCAGATCCTTCAAGAGAATATGATGAATGTATTGAAAAATTAAAATCAGTTTTTGTTTTTTGAAATGGAAGTCCAATTTATTGACCATATTAAAAAAAATAAATTATTTGATAATTCTCATAATTTACTTCTAGCTTACAGTGCAGGTGTTGATAGTTCTGTTTTATTTAACTTGCTTTTAAGTTGTAAATATAAGTTTAGTGTTGCTCACTGTAATTATAAGCTAAGAGGCCAACATTCAGATTATGATGAAAGATTTATAATAGAAAAAGCAAAAATAAATAAAGTCAAATATCATACTAAGGAATTTGATATTTCAAAAATTAATTTTAAAAAACCTCAATCAGTTCAAATGAAGTGTAGACAAATTAGGTATAAATGGTTTGATGAACTCTCAAAAAAATATGAATATGATTTTATTTTAACTGCTCATCATTTAAATGATAGTATTGAAACATTTTTCATCAATATATTTAGAGGAACAGGAATTGAAGGACTGACTGGAATACCATTAAAAAGAGATAAATTTATCAGACCTCTATTATTTGCTACAAAAAAATCGATTCTTGAATACGCCAAAAAATATGATATTGATTACAGAGAAGATAAGTCCAATGAAAGTAAAAGCTATAAAAGAAATAAAATTAGAGGTGATTTAATTCCAATTATTAGTATTATTTCAGAAAATTATGAAAAGATTTTTTACAAATCTTTTAAGAACTTAAAAAATCTGTCAGATACTTATAAAAATCTTGTCAAATTAGAAATCCAAAAAATAATGATTCAAAAATTTGATGTAGTTTATATAAACCTTTCCAAAATTAAAGATTTAAAAGAAGATAATTTAATTATTTACGAGGCGATTAAAGATTATGGTTTTACAAATTCGCTAAACAATATAATTAGAGCTTATTTACAAAAAAAATCAGGGAAATTATTTTATTCTAAACATTATAGACTGCTTGTTGACAGAGATAAATTGATAATTAATAAAATAAATAAAGATCAGTATTTTGATCCAATAAAAATTTATAAGAAAGATTTACAAGTTGATTATCCCATAAAAATTAGCTTTAGTACTTCAAATAAAATGTTAATCACTGATGATCCTCTTTCTGAATCTTTTGATTATGATAAGCTTAGATTCCCTCTGTTGTTAAGAAATTGGCATAAAGGAGATAAATTTATCCCATTAGGTATGAAAAATTTTAAAAAATTAAGTGATTTTTTTGTTGATGAAAAAATATCTATTTCTGAAAAGGATACAACTTGGTTGTTATTTTCAGAGTCTAATTTAGTATGGGTTATTGGCAAAAGAATTGACGATAGATTCAAAGTAACTAGCAAAACTAAAAAGACGTATATTGCAAGTATTAATTCTATTTAAATTTTATTTTAATGAAAAGATATATACTTTTTTTATTAATCATATTTTCATTTAACTCTAACTCTCAGATTTATGATCCAGTAAGCTGGGAGTTTTCTAAAAATAAAATAGATAATAAAAGATATGAGTTAATTTTTACTGCTAATATTGACGATGGATGGTATATATATTCTCAGTACCTTAAAGGAGATGGTCCTGTACCTACCGAATTTACGTTTCAAGAAAGTTCAAATTTTAATTTAATTGATAAAGTCAATGAGGATGATGCTAATGAAGCATACGACCCTAACTTTGATATGCTATTGAAGTTTTTTAAGAAAAAAGCAGTATTTGTTCAACAAATTGAAATAGTTAATGAAAAATCACCATTCTCAGTTAAAGGAGATATATATTTTATGACATGTGATGAAAAGCAATGTTTGCCTCCAGAAATAATTGAGTTTGACTTTAAGTTTAATGAAGATAAATCGCATAGTTTTGAGATTAGCTCTAAATCAGAAGAATCAGCTAATAAAACAGTTAATTCTGCTTCTAAAAAAAGTAAAAATTTCTGGCTTTTATTTTTTATTTCTTTTTTAAGTGGCTTTGCCGCGTTACTAACTCCGTGTGTATTCCCAATGATACCCATGACTGTTTCATATTTTACTAAAGCAAGTAAAACTAAATCTAAAGGAATTTTTAATGCAGTAATATATGGTATTTCGATAATAATAATTTATGTTGCTCTTGGTGTAGGTGTTTCAAATATTTTTGGAGCAGACGCTTTAAATAATATGGCCACAAATGTATATTTTAACATAGCCTTCTTCTTATTATTGATAGTATTTGGGGCTTCATTTCTTGGAGCTTTTGATCTAACATTACCTACTTCTTGGATAAATAAATCTGACAAAGCATCTGACAAGGGAGGTTATATTGGTATTTTTTTCATGGCATTTACTTTAGCTCTAGTTTCATTTTCTTGTACTGGACCTATAGTTGGTACTCTTTTGGTAGAAGCTGCCTCTGGAGGATATTTTGGACCAATCATTGGGATGTTAGGGTTTTCACTAGCAATTGCTATTCCGTTTGCTATTTTTGCTGCATTTCCAGGCTGGTTAAATTCTCTGCCACAATCAGGAGGTTGGTTAAACTCTGTTAAAGTAACTCTTGGTTTTTTAGAAATTGCACTCGCTTTTAAGTTTTTATCAAATGCTGATCTTGTATTACAACTCCACCTTCTTGAAAGAGAGTTATTTATTGCAATTTGGGTTATTATTTTTATGTTACTTACATTTTATTTGCTAGGATTTATAAGATTTGCTCATGATTCAGGTTTAAAATATTTATCTGTTACAAGATTATCTTTAGCAATAATAACAGGTGCATTTACCATTTATATGATCCCAGGCCTTTGGGGAGCTCCTCTTAAGCTAATTAATGCTTTTCCACCACCTATGCATTATAGTGAATCTCCAAATGGGTTTTCAACAAACTCAACAAATAATACAGAAAATAATATTGAATTAAAATCTGGCACTCACTTAGGTCCGCAAGGGTTATATGTATTTCATGATTATGAAAAAGGATTAGAACATGCTAAAAAAGAAAACCTTCCACTTATGATTGATTTTACAGGCTGGGCATGTGTAAACTGCAGAAAAATGGAAGAGCAAGTTTGGTCTGACAATGAAGTTAAAGAAATTTTAAAAAATGAAATTATAATAGTGTCTCTTTATGTTGATGAAAGAACTAAACTTTCTAAAGAAAATCAGTATGAGACAACTCTTGCTGGTAAAGCTAAAAAAGTTAGGACAATTGGAGATAAATGGATGGTTTTGCAAGCTAATGTTTATGGTACAAATTCACAACCATATTACGTTTTTCTTGACCATTCTGGAACTCAACTTATTGAAAGTGCAAACTATCAAGATTATGGTACTGTTTATAAATTTAAAGATTGGTTACTAAGAGGATTAAATGAATTTAATAATATCTAAATGAAAATAATAAATAAAAAATCAGAGAAGTTCTTATCAGAGTATATAAATGTAGCTTCTCCAACAGGCTTTGAAAGTTCTGGACAAAAGCTGTGGCTTGATTATATTAAGCCATACATAGATGATTACATAGTCGATACATACGGAACAGTAGTCGGTATTATAAATCCAAACGAAAATTATAAAGTTGTGATAGAAGCGCATGCAGATGAGATTTCATGGTTTGTACACTACATTACAAAAGAAGGCTATATATACTTAAGAAGAAATGGTGGTAGTGATCACCAAATCGCACCATCAAAAAGAGTAAATATTCATACATCTAAGGGAATTGTAAAAGCTGTTTTTGGTTGGCCAGCTATTCACACAAGAGATAGAGCAAATGAGAAGTCTCCTAAGCCAGAAAATATTTTTTTAGACTGTGGATGTAATTCAAAAGAAGAAGTTGAAAAACTTGGAGTTCACGTTGGATGTGTTGTTACCTACGAAGATAATTTTCTAAAATTGAATGATAGCATGTATGTTGGTAGAGCATTAGATAATAGAATTGGAGGATTTATGATTGCTGAGGTAGCTAGAATTTTAAAAGAAAATAAAATAAAATTACCATTTGGATTATATATTACTAACGCTGTACAAGAAGAGGTAGGACTGAGAGGTGCTCAAATGATTGTTGAAACAATAAAGCCAAATGTTGCTATCGTAACTGATGTTTGCCATGATACAACAACTCCAATGATGAACAAAATTAAGCAGGGAGATCAAAAATGTGGAGGTGGACCTGTTGTTTTTTATGGCCCCGCAGTTCAAAACAATCTTCTAAATAAAGTAATAAATGTTGCTAAAGAAAATAAAATTAAATTTCAAAGAGGAGCGGTTTCAAGAGCAACTGGAACTGATACAGATGCATTTGCTTTTGCAACAGGTGGCGTTGCTTCAGCATTAATTTCTCTTCCTTTAAAGTACATGCACACAACTGTAGAAACTGTTAGTAAAAATGATGTGGAAAGTGTGATTAAACTTATTTATTTTTTACTCCAAAAAATTAAAAATAATGAGGATTTTAGATATTTGTCCTAAATATTCAAAATTAAACTCTTTGCCACTGCCCACTATCGACTAATGGTTTTGCTTTTTTCCACTTTAATTCCTTTGTTTCAGAACCGTTTGTTATTTTAACTTTCTCATTTCTTCCAACTTTTTGTTCTACTCTTATAGGTTGAGTTTTCGGTACAGTATTCGGCGTGTTAACTTTATTTGGGGCTGCGAGTTCAGGTCTGCTTGTTTGAAGGTTTTGTTGTTTATGAATTTGTTCTTGTTGAACATTAGACTGATTTGGTAAATTTGATTTAATTAAAAAAGAGATAATCTCTTTATTTACTTTATCGAGCATTGTTTTGAAAAGATCGAAAGATTCAAATTTATAAATTAGAAGAGGATCTTTCTGCTCATATACAGCATTCTGCACAGATTGTTTTAAATCGTCCATTTCTCTTAAATGTTCTTTCCATATATCATCAATTATAGATAGAGTAATGCTTTTCTCAATGCTAAATTGTATGTTTTTTCCTTTACTTTCATACGCCTCTTCTAAATTAGTAACAACATTCATTGTTTTTACCCCATCACTGAACGGAATTACAATATTTTTATAATGTCCAGAATGTGATCTAAAAACATTTTCAATGACTGGAAATGTAGACTGAGCAATAATTTCAGATTTTAACTTATAATTTTGATAGCATGATTTGTAAACTAAGTCTGTTAATTCAATCTTTTCAATATTTTTAAAACTTTCTTCATCAATAGGAGCTTGAATCGATAAAAATTTCATCAAGTTCAATTCGAAGTTTGAAAAATCTTTTGAATCAAAATGAGCACTTACAATTGAATCGCATGTATCGAAAAACATATTAGAAATTTCAACAGAGAGTCTATCTCCAAATAAAGCGTATTTTCTTTTTTTGTAAATTACTTCACGTTGTTGGTTCATGACGTCATCATATTCCAATAATCTTTTTCTAATACCAAAATTGTTTTCTTCAACTTTTTTTTGTGCTCTTTCTATAGATTTATTAACCATTGAATGCTGAATAACTTCCCCTTCTTCCAGCCCCATCCTATCCATTATTTTTGCAATTCTTTCAGAACCAAATAACCGCATTAAATTATCTTCAAGAGATACGTAGAACTGAGATGATCCTGGATCTCCTTGACGACCAGAACGACCTCGTAGCTGACGATCAACTCTTCTGGAGTCATGTCTTTCTGTTCCAATGATAGCTAATCCTCCGTTATTCTTTACATTGTCAGAGAGTTTAATGTCGGTTCCTCTACCAGCCATATTAGTTGCTATTGTAACAATACTTTCCTTACCAGCTTCTGCAACAATATCTGCTTCTTTTTGGTGTAGCTTTGCGTTCAGCACATTATGCTTAATTTTTCTTCGGGTAAGAATTTTACTTAATAGTTCAGAAATTTCTACAGAAGTTGTTCCAACTAATATAGGTCTCCCTGCCTTAGACAGCTTTTCAATTTCTTCAATGATAGCATTGTATTTTTCTCGATTTGTTTTATATACCAAATCATTTTTGTCTTGTCTTTGAATAGGCTTGTTAGTTGGGATAACAACTACATCAAGCTTATATATTTCCCAAAACTCACCAGCCTCAGTTTCAGCGGTTCCAGTCATGCCTGACAGCTTGTTATACATCCTAAAGTAGTTTTGTAAAGTTACAGTTGCATATGTTTGACTTGCTGATTCAATTTTAACATTTTCCTTGGCTTCAATTGCTTGATGTAGTCCATCAGAATATCTTCTACCTTCCATTATTCTACCTGTTTGCTCGTCAACAATTTTTACTTTATTGTCAATTACAACATATTCTGTATCCTTTTCAAAGAGAGTGTATGCTTTTAATAGTTGATTTATACTATGAATTCTTTCACTTTTAACTGAAAAATCTCTCATAAGTTCATCTTTTCTTTTAATTTCTTCTTTCTCATCCAATTTCAGTGCTTGTATTTTTGAAATTTCCTCTCCAACATCAGGCATTATAAAGAAGTGCTTATCATCAGTGAACTTTGTTATTAAATTAATACCTTTTTCAGTCAACTCTATTGAATTATTTTTCTCATCTATTGTGAAAAAAAGGTCTTCATCAACCTTATGCATTTCCTTTGATTGGTCCTGCATATAAAAATTTTCAGTTTTCTGCAAGAGTGCTCTAACACCTTCTTCACTTAAAAATTTTATTAGTGCTTTATTTTTTGGAAGTCCACGAAATGCTCTTAGTAAATTAAACCCCCCCTTATCTCTTTCTTTATCTTTAATAAATTGCTTTGCTTCAAAAAGAATTTGGGAAACATATTTTTTTTGTTCAGAAAAAAGACTATTTACCTTGTGCTTTAATTCGTTATACTCATGCTGATCACCTTTAGGAGTAGGTCCAGAAATAATTAAAGGTGTTCTTGCATCATCAATTAGAACTGAATCTACCTCATCAACAATAGAAAAGTTAAGTTTTCTTTGAACTAAATCTTCTACTCTTCTAGACATATTATCTCTTAGATAGTCGAATCCAAATTCATTATTTGTTCCGTAGGTTATGTCTGCGAGATATGCCTTTTGTCTCATTTCAGAATTCGGAGAGTGATTATCAATACAATCAACGCTTAATCCATGGAATTCAAAAATTGGCCCCATCCATTCTGCATCTCTTTTAGCTAAGTAATTATTTACAGTTACTAGATGAACTCCGAGGCCTGTTAATGCATTTAAATAAATTGGTAATGTAGCAGACAGTGTTTTCCCTTCACCAGTTTGCATTTCAGCTATTTTTCCTTCATGTAAAACAATACCCCCAATTAACTGGACATCATAGTGAACCATATCCCATGTTATCCAATTGCCCGCAGCTTTCCAACTATTATTGTATACAGCTTTATCTCCATTAATTTTTACTAAATCTTTTTTCTGAGAAAGCTTTAAATCAAACTCAGTCGCATTAACAATAATTTCTTTATTATTTTTAAATCTTATAGCTGTTTCTTTTACAACGGCAAATGCTCTTGGTAGAATTTCCTTTAATTTCTTTTCATTTTTTTTAACTATTTGTTTTTCAATATCATCAATTTCTTTGAAAATATTTTCAGCTTCATTTTCATTTTTTGTATCATCTATAGATTTTTTTAGATTATCAATTTTTTTATTGAGTTCTAATGTATTTTCTTTTATTTCAAGTTTAAGTTTACGGGTAGTGTCTCTTAGTTCATCATTACTTATACTGGAGAGATTTTTTACTTCTGCATTAATATTTTCTATTATAGGCTTTAGTTTATTGATATCACTATCATACTTGTTTCCAAAAATTTTAGTTAAGAAATTTAAAACACCAGACATTTAGAGTAATTATTTAGTATTCCTCTTCGTTAAAAAAAAAATCTTCTTTAGAAGGATAGTCAGGCCATATATCTTCAATAGTTTCGTATTGAAATCCAGGCTCTTCTTCAATTAGCTCTTGCAAGTTTTCGACAACTTCCATCGGAGCTCCAGATCTGATAGCAAAATCAATTAGCTCATCTTTGGTTGCTGGCCAAGGAGCATCTTCAAGTTTTGAAGCAAGTTCTAATGTCCAATACATAATCTTGTTTTTTGCAAAAGTAGTTTTTTTAGTTTACTATATTAAATTTTAGGAGTCTTTTTGCCAATATCTCTCTTGTACATTAAAGTCTTTTAAAAACTTTCTAGAAAGCACAAAAAGGTAATCAGACAATCTATTTATGAAGCTAACATAGTTTAAATCGATATTTTTTTGATCCTTACTTAGCTTTACGAGCTTCCTTTCAGCTCTTCTGCAAACTGTTCTAGCGATTTGTGTGAGTGAAAAAATTTTATTGCCTGAGGGTAGAATAAAGTTTTTTAATTCAGAAAGCTCATCTTCAATTTCATCAATTCTTTTTTCTAAAAAATCAATATGCGATTTAGTTATCTTCGGAAGGTATTTTAAGTTATCATTGTTGTCGTTTGCAAGTAATGATCCAAGATTGAACAATAGATTTTGTACTTTAATTAAGTCTTCTTTTAAATTGGAATTAATTTCATGATCTGAAATATGCCCTACATGAGCGTTTAACTCATCAATTGTCCCATAACATTCTAAACGAATATCATCTTTAAACTTTTCTGTACCTCCAAAAAGTCTTGTTTTTCCCTTATCTCCATTTTTTGTGTAAATTTTCATAGGTTTTTTTCATCTGTTAAAATTTGACCATCCTTCAGCTTTATAATTCTATTTGCATTTTTTGCTATCTCAGTTTCATGTGTCACTAGTATAATAGTGTTTCCTTTTTGATGTATTTTTTTAAAAATTTTCATTATCTCGCTAGAGTTTTTACTATCTAAGTTACCTGTAGGTTCATCTGCAAGAATTATTGAAGGGCTATTAACTAACGCTCGAGCAATTGCTACTCTTTGTCTTTGACCTCCAGAAAGCTCATTTGGTTTATGATAGACTCGATCAGATAAACCTACTTCTTTTAAAGCTTTTCTCGCTAATCTTATTCTATCATCTCTTGCATATCCAGCGTATATGAGAGGAAGAGCAACATTATCTAAGGCACTCATTCTTGGAAGAAGATTAAAAGTCTGGAAAACAAATCCAACTTCTAAATTTCTTATTTCAGCAAGCCTATTATCACTTAATTCACCAACATTCTTATTGTTCAGGTAATAAGAACCTTTTGATGGTGTGTCAAGACATCCAATTATGTTCATAAGAGTTGATTTTCCAGAGCCAGATGTCCCCATTAAAGCAACATATTCTTTTTTGTTAATTTTCAGTGAAATATTATCTATAGCTTTTACTGTATTTTTTGATAAGAAGTAATGCTTTGATAATTTGTCTATTTTGATAAGACTTGACATTTTGCAAATTTAATGTTATTGTAAAAAATTATAATTCTTATTTTTCAAATCTTTTTTAAAAAAAAGAACTCCTAATCTAAAAAATGAAAAAGATAATGTTACCATATCATTTTTTATAATTTGATTCCAAGCTGATTTCATCTCAATAGACCAGCTTATATCATCAAAAACAAATATACTTTTGGAATTTATCTTTTTTAAGCATTTATTAAAATAATTTAAAGTATCTATTTTACTATGATTACCATCAAAAAAAATAAGATCGAAACTTTCTGTTTTTTCAAGCACCTCATCTAAAGTAAAACTAAAATCACCTTTTATCAAATTGATATTGTCAATACTGAATCTATTGAAATTATTTAATGCAATATTTGATGTGTTTTCACATCCCTCTAATGTAGTTACTTTTGAACAACTACTTGCAGTGCTCAAGTAAACTGTACTGATTCCTAAAGAGGTCCCAATCTCTAAAATATTTTTAGCATTATTAAATTTTGACAAGTTGTGTATAATTTTACCTATTTTTTTGTTTACTGAAGAATTTTTAGCAATGTCACAAACTTTTCTTTTTCTTAGGTGCGTGATTGTTGACCCTTTTCCTAATTCTATAGTTTCAATTACTTGATTAGATTGTTTTAATGATTTAGAAAAAGAAAAGATTTTTTTTTTTTTATCAATAGCAATTTCTTTCATCAATTTTTTCTTGATCTCTAAAGTTTTTGAATCTATATAAAAGTCAATTTTTAGTATGTGAACAATGAGAAGATATGCTCTGGAAATATATATTTTAAGCTTCATAAAGACTCTCTTAACGAAACTAAAAATTTTTTAAATTCTAATAATCTTTCTTTTAAAAAAATATTTTTTTGAAAATCATTTTTTTTTGATTTTAATGCCTTTTTTGCTCCCTTTATAGTAAATCCATTATTTTTCAATAAGTGATGTATAATTTTAAGATTTTTTATATCATTTTCTGAAAATAGTCGATTCCCCTTATTATTTTTTTTTGGTTTTATTATGTCAAATTCATTATCCCAAAATCTTATAAGTGATACATTCACGTTTAATATTTTTGAAACTTCACCGATGGTATAGAATAGTTTTTTGATTTCTTTTTCTTTGTAAGGAGGCATTAATCAAAAGATTGGTTAGATTGCGAAGAAATTTCAATCATCCTTTCATATTCTTCAGCATTTAAATCGTTATAATAAAAGTTAACTGGATTTATTTTTTTTCCGTCTTTGTGTACTTCATAATGAAGGTGTGGTGCAACGGACTTACCAGTGTTGCCAACAAAGCCAATTACATCACCTCTGCTCACCTTTTGGTTTCTTTTAACTGAAGTTTTTGACATATGTGCGTATAAAGTTTTATATCCAAAGCCATGGTCAATAACAACATGATTTCCATAGCCACGCTTACTTTTACTAACTTTAAAAACTTTACCATCACCAGTGGCATAAATGGGTGTTCCTTTTTTAGCTGAAAAATCCATCCCTGCGTGAAATTTTCTGGTTTTATAAATAGGATCAATTCTGTATCCAAATCCACTAGCCATTCTACTTAAGTCCTTGTTGGATAAAGGTTGAATAGCAGGTATTGATGACAACATTTTATTTTTGTCTTTGGTTAACTCAATTATTTGGTCAAAAGATTTTGATTGAACATAAAGTTGTTTTTTTAAAATATCAAATTTATTATCTAGCTCTTTTAGGAGCTCAGTATTAGAAAAACCCTCTAGATATTTATATTTGTTAACACCACCAAATCCAGCTTTTCGTATTTCTGTTGGTATAGGATTAGCTTCAAAGATTTCTCTGTAAATATTATCATCTCGTCTTTGAATGTCATCGAGAACAGTCTCTATATCTTGCAATTTGCTTTCAAATTTCTGATAATTTGATGTCAAGAAATTAATTTCTGATTTTAATTTTTTTTCTTTTGGACTGTCGAAGAAGCTATAAAAAACAAAAAAGCTGAGTGAAGTTATTATTAAAGCAGAAAGTATATAAACAAGAAGATTTTGAATCTTCTGCTTCAAAGTCAGATTAATTTCTTTATAACTAAGTGACTTTTTATCGTAATAATACTTTACTTTGGTCATAATTTGCAAATTTACTAATTTGGTCAAGAATAACGAATATTATCTCTTTTATAAACTTAAATGCAAACAACAAATTCAATAAGAGAAAGCTTTATCAGTTTTTTTGAAAAAAAATCTCATAAACAAGCTAACTCATCATCTGTTATAAGTAAAGATGACCCAAGTTTGATGTTTGTAAATGCTGGAATGAACCAGTTTAAAGATATCTTTCTTGGTTATCAGAAGCCTGACTTTAAAAGAGTTGTCAACTCTCAAAAATGTTTAAGAGTTTCAGGTAAACACAATGATTTAGATCAAGTCGGTCATGATACATATCATCATACCTTTTTTGAAATGCTTGGAAATTGGTCTTTCGGTGACTATGGCAAAGAAAAAGCTATTGAATATGCTTGGGAGTTTCTTGTTAAAATATGTGGATTAGAAAAGTCAAGAATTTATGTTACCGTGTTCAACGGAAATAAAGAAGATAATATTTCTAAAGACGAAGAGACTTTTAATTTATGGAAAAGTTACTTGCCTGATGATAATATCTTATATTTTGATAAAGATGATAATTTTTGGGAAATGGGGGATACAGGTCCTTGTGGCCCTAGTACTGAAATTCATTATGATAACAGAAATATTTCTGAAATTAATAAAATAAGTGGTAGAGAAATAGTTAATAAAAATCATCCAGAGGTTATAGAAATATGGAATATTGTATTTATAAATTATAATCGATCTCTAGCAGGTAAACTTTCTGATTTATCAACTTTGTACATAGATACTGGTATGGGGCTTGAGAGATTAGCTATGATTATGCAGAAAAAAAAGTCTAATTATGATATTGATATTTTTCAATCTATAATTAGGAAAATTACCGATGATTACAAATTAAACTATGGAAGCGAAAAAAAAATAGATATTGCCCTAAGAGTTATAGCTGATCATGCAAGAGCTGCTGTATTCTCAATTTCAGATGGATTAATTCCTTCAAACAATAAATCAGGGTATGTTATTAGAAGAATTATTAGAAGAGCATCAAGATATGCTTATACAGATCTTGAAATAAAAGAACCTTGTATTTTTAAATTAGTAGATACTATTGCAAAAATATATTCAACAACCTACAATGAAATTGGTGAAAATTTAGAAATGATTAAGAATTTAATCTTATCTGAAGAAAAGATGTTTCTCAAAACCTTATCTCTTGGGCTAAAAAGAATAAATAAATATTTCACTGATAAAACAAATATTTCCGGAGATCAAATTTTCGAATTATATGATACGTATGGATTTCCATATGATTTAACAAAGGATATATTAATAGAAAAGGGATTAGTTCCTGATGAAAAAAACTTTAAAAAGGCACTAGATATTCAAAAAAATAGATCAAGATCTGTTGGGAAGACTATCATCGGTGATTGGACAGTAGTTTCTGATATGAAAAGCTCTGGCTTTATTGGTTATGATATACTTGAAATGACTGTGAGAATTATTAGATATAGACAAGTAGAAAAAGCCAATAAAAAAATATTTCAAATAGTTCTGGATCAAACACCTTTTTATCCTAAATCAGGAGGGCAAGTAGCTGATAAAGGGGTAATAAAGAATAAAACTGAAAAAATAAAAATATTAGATGTAAAAAAAGAAAATAATATTGTAGTTCATGATGTAGATCAACTTCCTGAAGATCTTGCAAAGGAACTTGTAGCAAGTGTGAACATTGAACGAAGACATTTAATTTCTATAAATCATACTGCAACACATATTTTACATAATGTTTTAAGAAAAAATATAGGAGTTCATGTACAGCAAAAAGGCTCTTTTTTAGATGAAAATTATTTACGTTTTGACTTTAGTAATAATGATAGTATTTCAAAAGATGATTTATTAGATATTGAAAATTCTGTTAATGATATAATTTATAAAAATTATACGATAAAAATTGAAGAGATTGACTTAAAAGAGGCTAAAGATAGAGGTGCTATAATGTTGTTTGAAGAAAAATATCAAGATAAAGTCAGGGTAGTATCTTTTCATGATTCAGTAGAGCTTTGCGGAGGTACTCATGTAAAATCAACATCTGAAATTGGATTATTAAAAATAGTGAAAGAAACTTCTGTTTCATCTGGCATCAGAAGAATTGAAGCCATCACTAGTAAAGCTGCTTTTAATTTTCTGAACCAAATTGAATCAAGCTCTAAAAAAATTACAGAATTTATAAAGGAGAAAAATTTTGATCTAGCTGTAGATAAAATGATTTATAATTATAGTTCAAATCATAAGCAGTTAATTGAGGTGAAATCAAGTTTGATTCGACACAAGTTTGAATCAAAAATTAACTCTCTCAGTGATGATTTAATAGTTGTGAGTGAGCTTGATTTTGTAAATGTTAAAGATTTAAAACAATTAGGTCCAATTTTATTTAATAAAAATCTCGACAATGAAATAATTTTATTTTTTGTTAAAGACAATGACAAGTATTCAATAATGATATATGTTCCAAAGAAATATCAAATGAAATTTCAGGCGGACATATTAATTAAAAAAATAACAAAAAAGTTTGGTGGAGGAGGGGGAGGTAATAAATCTATTGCTTTTGCTGGAGGATTGTCCAGAATTTCAGAAAAAATTATTATTGATTTCTTAAAGAAATAAAAAAACCACTATTTCTAGTGGTTTTTTTTAGTTTATATGAACTTTGGATTTAGAATCTCAAAGAGAATCCAATTTTAAATTCTCCATCTTCATCACTGTCGTCAGCCAAATTCATAGAGTAGTTTGGTTCTATGTATACCATGTTCCATACATTAAATCCATAACCTACACCTACAACCATATTATCAGTAGAGTTTTCAGTAGGCATTTGAAGTTGTACGTATAAATCATCGCTAACTAGGTATCTACCCATGATATCGAAATCATCACCATTGCTAATCCCACCTACTACAAATTTGTCAGTTACCATGTATCCGACACCCATGTTTTTTGTGAATTTGTCTACAGTTTCTTCTTGGTCATTATCAAAAGTACCAACGACCATTATTTGAGCTGAGGCAAATATTGTCGCAAATGCAAAAATTGCTGAAAGTAAAAATTTTTTCATTTTAAAATATATTGGTTAATATCGAGCGCAAGATAGTAATTATACTTGTCTAAGAGCGCATTATTTCTTGTTTTTTTTAACATATTATTGTTAGTCACAAAAAAAAAGGCTACTAGAAGTAGCCTTTTTTTAAATGTTTATTGATGTAATTACGGAGTAATTGTTAATGTTACATAAGTATATGTATCATCTGCATCCATACCCATATCATCAGAAATTAATGTAACACCTAGAGATGCGTTATCATTGAAACTGTAACCTAAATTGATTTCAGTTGCTTGTCTCTCATAGTCATCATCATTATTGTCTGAAATTGTGTGTAAAGCTGCACCTAAAGAAACGCTACCCATATCATAGTTTAGACCGATAGTTAAATCGTCCATTCCAGATGCTAAGTAACCTAAGTTTCCTGTTACATCCCAACTTCCGTCCATGTTAGTACCTGCCATACCGAAGTCACCATCGTTGTCTTCATCGTAAGACGTTTGCGATACCATTACAGACATATCGTCGTTTATTGAGTAAGTAAGTCCGAACATGTTCATTTTGTCACCCTCATAGTCAGAGTTGATTGACGCCATGATGTTAGCACCAGCGACTTCACCTGAAAGATCGATGCCCATAGCAGCATCTGAATCGTCAGCGTCACCTAATTGCTTATCCATGTAAAGTACATTTACATCAAAACCACTAAAGTTACCAGCTACGTTAACCCATGTCCTAGAGTAATCTTCATTACCAGTCATGTCACCGTTTACGTTAGCATAACCTAATGATGCAGATACTGCATCTAAGTTAAAGTCAAACTTCATACCGTCCCATGTAGTTCTGTCATTACCCCAGTCATTTGTTGACATAAGTGCACCAGAACCATAGTTAAGCGCTTGACGTCCGATAGTTAAATTAGCAAAACCCATTAAATCAGTAGAACCGTAAGCTTCATAAATTGTAGCTGTTGGGTCTCCATCTACACCTAAAGTATAGTTGAAGTCATTACTCATATAGATTCCCCAATTAGAACCACCGAAAGTTACACCTGTAGTAACTCTTTGGTTAGTTAATTGTCTGTCATTATCACCACTCATATCTATTCTTGTTCTAGACTCAACGTTGATGTCTTGAGCAAAAGATACAGTAGTTAAAAGTCCTAAAGCAATGCTTAAGACGTTACGTAAAACTTTTGTCATAATTATAATTTTTATTAGTTAATACGGCGCAAAGATAAACTTCTCAATTAACATGAACAAAATATTAACACACCTTTTTTAACATTTATTTGTGTAAATAAGAGTTATATGCCACATTATCAACTACTTATCTATGATAAAAATTATGTGAAAAACCACTTATTTTCATTAAAAAAACCCACTTTTTGGGCTTTTTTAATGAAAATTGAAAGATTTGACCTGACGATATGAAACTATAGTTTGTTAACTAAAAACGTCCTTCAATTTTTCGAAGAAGTTCTTCTCGTTCTTTTTTGGTGCAGGAGAAAAATTTTTATCTTTAAGGTTTTTTTCAAAAAACTTTGTTTGATCTTTTGATAATTTTTTTGGAGTCCATATGTTCAAATGAACAAGTAAGTCACCATTTCCATAATTATTTACGCTCGGTAATCCTTTGCCTTTAAGTCTTAAGATTTTTCCACTTTGAATTCCAGAATCTATCTTAATTCTTACTGTACTATCTATTGTTTCAATTTCTTTTGATGTTCCTAAAACGGCCTCACTAATACTGATAAATTCTTCACAGTGAATGTTTTGCCCATCTCTAATGAATTTATCATGTTCTTCCTCAGAAATAAGTACTAGCATATCTCCATTTATCCCGTCAAATGGAGCAGCATTACCTTTACCACTTACTTTTAGTTGCATCCCGTCTTCAACTCCTGCAGGAATATTAATCTCGACAGTTTCACTTTTTTTAATCTGACCATTGTGATCTGCTCCAGCTGGCTTATTGTCTATAACTTTGCCTATACCATTGCAATTGTTGCAAGTTGTTGAGGTTTGCATTTGACCCAATATTGTGTTGCTGACCCTTGTAACTTGGCCTGAGCCATTACAAGCAGGGCAAGTTTTAAAGGTTACATTTTCAGCATTTACTAGTCTGTCAACTTTGATTTTTTTCTTAACGCCACTATTGATTTCATTGAGACCTAATTTTATTCTGATTCTCAAATTGGAACCTTTGATTACTCTTTTACCTCTACTAGAGCTACCACCAAAAAAAGAATCAAATGGAGACCCGCCTCCAAAAATATCTCCAAATTGGCTAAATATATCATCCATGCTCATTCCTCCACCAAAGCCTCCAGCTCCTCCCATTCCTGCATGTCCAAATTGATCATATCTCTGCTTTTTTTCAGCGTTACTTAATACTTCATAAGCTTCAGCAGCCTCTTTAAACTTTTCTTCAGCTTTCTTATCATCTGGATTTTTGTCAGGATGATATTTAATTGCAAGCTTTCTGTAAGCTTTTTTGATTTCACTTGCGCTAGCAGATTTTGAAACACCTAACACATCATAATAGTCTCTTTTACTCATATTACTTTCCTATAACAACCTTTGTAAATCTGATAACTTTATTTCCCATTTTGTAACCTTTTTCAATTACATCAATAATTTTTCCTGAATCTTTTTTGCTTTTGGCAGGTATACTAGTTATTGCTTCATGAAAATCTGTGTCCAAACTTTCGCCAATTGGATTTTTTATTTCAACCAACCCTTTCTTTTCCATTTCTGACTTCATTTTCTTTAAAATTAGTGAAACCCCATGATCTTCTTCATAATTGTTTGATTTTATACATCTTTCAAGATCGTCAATTACTGATACAAGAGATATCATAATATCATGACCTGCTGTTGTGTATAATTCGACTCTTTCTTTTGTAGTTCTTTTTCTGTAATTGTCAAATTCAGCAAAGAGTCTCAGATATCTATCTTTTTCCTCAGCTAATTGTTCTTTTAATGTTAATTTTTTTTGTGTTACCTTCTTTTCGCTTTTCTTTTTCTTTGCCATTTATTTTTTATTTAGTTCTAGTGCAAAAACTCTGCCTCATTACTTTAATCAGTCATTTTGTCAGTATTTGTTATCAGTCTATTTTTTTAATCCCTCTAAAAATCTGTGTAGTCTTGCTCCTTTCAAATTTTTTGCCAGTATTTTACCATCTTTATCAATGATTAAATTTGTTGGAATACTTCTTATAGAATATAGTCGAGCACCTTTAGACTGCCAGCCACCTAAATCTGAAACATGAAATTCCCAATTTAATCTGTCTTTAAGTATCGCTTCTTGCCAGCTTTTTTTTGACTTATCTAATGAAACACTGTATATTTCAAACTTTTCTCCAAATTTAAAAGAGGTGTTTTTATATTTTTCATATGCATTAACAATGTTAGGGTTTTCAATCCGACAGGGTTTACACCACGATGCCCAAAAATCAATTAGTACTATTTTCCCTCTGAGGCTAGATAAGCTCATCATTTTTCCGTCTGGGTTTTTGTATTTTAGCTCGGGCGCAAGATTACCAATATTAGTACCAACAACTTGAGAGTTGCAGAATTGAACTACAAAGAAAATACTGAAAATAAGAAGGCTTACCTTTTTCATCTAACTATCAATTCTACTGATTTTTGCTCCTAATTGATTTAATCTGATATCGATATCCTCATAACCTCTGTCTATTTGTTCTACGTTATGAATAATACTTGTTCCTTTTGCAGATAATGCAGCAATGAGTAATGCTACACCTGCTCTTATGTCTGGAGATGTCATTACTGTGCCTTTGAGTTTAGATTTTTGTTCAAGTCCAATCACTGTAGCTCTATGTGGATCACATAAAATGATTTTCGCGCCCATTTCTATAAGTTTATCAACAAAAAAGAGTCTCGATTCAAACATTTTTTGGTGTATTAAAACCGAACCTTTAGCCTGAGTGGCTACAACAAGGATGATGCTAATTAAATCAGGTGTAAATCCAGGCCATGGGGCGTCAGAGATTGTTAGAATAGAACCATCAATAAAATTTTCAACTTCATAGCTGTTTTGCTTGTTTACTAAAATATCATCACCACTTATTTCTAAATTGATTCCTAATTTTTTGAACACAGAAGGAATAATTCCAAGATTTTTTACACTCACATCTTTAATTCTCAGTTGAGATTTAGTTATGGCTGCAAGTCCAATAAAAGAACCTATTTCAATCATATCTGGTAAAATTTTATGTGTACAACCATTCAACTTATTAACTCCAACAATAGTTAATAGATTAGAGCCTATTCCACTGATTTTTGCTCCCATATTATTTAGCATCTTGCATAATTGCTGTAGATATGGTTCACAAGCTGCATTATATATTTTGGTAGTTCCTTCACAAAGCACTGAGGCCATCAAAATATTGGCTGTTCCTGTTACTGAAGCCTCATCTAAAAGAATCTCATTACCTTTTATTTTTGAAGCCTTAACACTGTAGAATTTTTTCTCATCATCATACGAGAATTTTGCGCCTAATTTTTCGAAACCAATAAAGTGCGTATCTAATCTTCTTCTACCTATTTTATCGCCACCAGGGCGAGGAATATATGCTTTCTGAAATCTTGCTAATAGTGGCCCCATTATCATAATGGATCCTCTAATTTTTGTGCTAAGTGCATAAAACTCATCTGACTGCATAAAATTGAGATTTANCTTTTCAGATTTAAACTCAAAATCATTTCTATTAAGTTGATTAACCTCAACACCAAATTTTTTGATTANATCAATTAAGACACGAATATCTCTAATATCAGGAATATTTTTAATAGNAATTTTTTCGTCAGTTAGAAGAACAGCACAAATTATTTGTAGAGCTTCGTTCTTGGCACCTTGGGGAGTTATAGTGCCACTCAGACTTGTTCCACCATGGATTTTAAAAGAATTCATTTTCTCTTTTTGAATTTCTTTTTGTAAATCGGTTTTTTGTTTTTGTTTACAGATTTTGATTCAATAAAATCAAAATCTTCAGGAACAGACAGTTGCCCCTTAGAAAGAATCTTTAAGTGAGACAAGATAGTTTTGTTATCAACTGAATCTTTGTTAAAAGAAAGGTATGCCTTTTTCATATGGTTGGCAGTCATACATACTATTGATTGTTTTTCTTTTTCATCAGTTGTTTCAACAGCTTTTTTTATCATCTTTTCAATAGATAGCCCATAAAACGAAAATTGAATATTTCTGATTGGATATGATAATTTTTTTGGTTTTTCAGCAAGCTTTTCCATTTCAGGTAAAGGATACTTACAATCCACATCTAATTTGAAATCAGAGATTATGTGAATTTGGTTCCAATATTTTTTTTCAGCTTCCTCAATATTTTTTTGAGGTACATTGTTTGACTGAACTAAAAAACTTACAATTGCTTTTGCACACTTAGTTCTTTCTTCCTTTGAACTTATTGTCATTGCATGCTGAACCATTTTTTGAATATGCCTTCCGTATTCAGGCTTGGTGAGTTTTTCTCTTGTTGTATTATATTGCATGAATGCAAATGTAGTTATTTTGAAATATTAAAGTCCAATATTCAAACTCAACATGTAATTTCTACCAGCTTGAGGGAAGTAAGAACTCATACTATAACTATTATCACTATTTAAGTTTGTGTAGGGGTCGTCAGCTCTTGGGTCATAACCCTCAGAATAGTATCTGTAAGTCCATGCGTTATTTGCATATAGTTCATCAAAAACATTGTTTACTATTAATGTAATTTTTGAATTAGAAAAATTAAAAAAATTGATATTGTAACTTAAAATCAAGTTGTTTACAAAATAATCATCTAATTTTCTTTCATCTGATGAAGTATTGTCAATGAATTGCTCTCCAACATATTTTGAATTTAATGCAATTTGTATTCCATTATTAAATTTTTTTTCAAATGTTGAAGAATATACGATGTTTGGAGAAAATGCTAAATCTACATTTTCGTGAGTAACAATAGTTTGTTCATATGGTGGATCCCAATTGTCGACATATTCATCATATCTAGTAATTTTGTTATCACTAATTGATAAAGAGCCATTAAAAAGAAATCCATTTCCAAAATTAGATATACCTGTAATTTCAACTCCAGTTCTGTAGGATTCATCTACATTTGTTCTAATATAAGCACCTACATCATTCAGTTTGCCAGTATTAACGAGTTGATCTTCGTAATACATAAAATATCCGTTAATAGAAATCATTGAAATAGAGTTTTTGATTTCATGCCCAAGTTCAACATTATAAAGTTTTTCACTTTTTGGATATTTGTTGTATTCACTGTCAACATAGTCATTTCTGCTAGGCTCTTTTTCTGCTTTTCCAAAATATAAATAAGTTCTTTTGTAACTGTTATCAAAGTTGATTCCAATTTTGGGATTCAAAAAATTAAGCTTTTGATTTAGTATTGTTAATGTTGTATTATCCTCGTCAAAGCCTTCAAAATCATAAGAAATATTTCTTGATTGAACATCGACAAAAATGCTTATACTTTGATTAAATTCATAATTGATTTTTGCATACACATTATTATCTGTTTTTGTTGATTTATTGTTGTAGTATCTGTGTGGATATAAACCATCAGACATAAACTGAGACCAGATTACATTTCCAAAATGTTTTCCTCTGTAAATATTATAACTACCACCTAAAATGAATTTAGCTTTATCTAATGAGTTTTCAAATGAATATATAGCACCTGTAAAATTATTATCTAGCCACTTTCTTCTGACCAAATTAGTAGTTGAAACGGTATCGTTTCCAAAGTATAAATCTGATAAGCCGTAGTCTGATAAACTTTCATTTAATTTTTCTTGCTCGTAATAGCCTTCACCTAAAGTATGGTGAGCAGAAAAATTAAAATATCTGCCTTTATTTAGTTGTTTTTTGTAGTGTAGTTGATAATGGTCTTGAGTGTAGTTGTCAATTTCATTTTTGTAAGTGTAGTAATTATATTTTCTTAAAGAATCATTTTTCAAATAATTTTCTGGAACACCGTACCATGCTTGATAAGTAACTTCATTTCCTTTAAAGTTTATAATGTTAAAGATTTCATTATCTCCAACATAGTTTGCAGAAAGATAATAGGATTGCAAGTCTGCGGTAGCTCTATCAATATATCCGTCAGAATTCACTTTTGATATTCTACCGTCAAAAGAAAACCCCTTCATATTACCAGTTCCAAAGCTTGCACTTCTTTTAAAAGTATTAAATGATCCAATTGTATTTCTTGAGTTAAAATATGGTAATGGGTTAATTGTGTTTGTTTTTAAATTAATTGTTCCACCAAAGGCTGAAGCTCCGTTTGTTGAAGTTCCTACTCCTCTTTGAATTTGTATTTCGTCAACTGAGCTAACTAAATCAGGCATATTTACCCACCAAACACCCTGACTTTCAGAGTCATTTATTGGGATACCATTTATAGTAACATTTATTCTTGTTTGATCACTTCCTCTTAATCTGAAATTTGTATAGCCAATACCTGTTCCAGCATCTGATGAGCTTACAATCGAGGGAGTGTTTTCTATTACATATGGAATGTCTTTACCAAAATTAATTTTATCAATTTCAATTTTTTTGATGTTAGTAAAAGAAATAGGGTTTTTTTTGTCTGCTAGTGATGCATTTATTTCAAGCTCTTTCAGCAAACGATTTAATTTAATTGTATCATTTTGGATTTGGGCATAATTTATGTTACTGACTAAAAACAATACCGCAATTATAAATATTCTCATGTCTATATCTAATTTAAAAAATAAAATAGGGGGTTGATTTTGTCATTTTCCTTACATGAATTACCATGTCAGGTTCAATGGGTATAATCTCAGCACAATGGCACCCCAATAACATTACAAAATTAATTATTTTTAGATAAAAATCTTTCTTCAACTATTTTAATTGCATTATTGATTCTATCAATAGCGGTGCCACTAATTATACTATAATTAAAACCTTTTTTTTCAAGAAGATTTTTATGTAGTGAAAAAATTTCAGATCTGTCGTTCTTACTTTCTCTCAATGGGTCGTATTCCCATTTAATATCATCATTAAGCAATAAATAATATCTTTTGTGTCTTTCATAACTTGAAATTATTTTTTCAATTTCAGGATCGCATGAACCATACTTGAACTCACTCCAAATTTTTATTGTAAGAAGGTCAGTATCAATAATTATTTTTTCAGAATTGTTGTCTTTCTCAATTTGATTCTGTTGAATGGCAATTTTTTTTAAGTCTTCATAGCTGTAAGAGTTGCTTTTTTTTGATAGATATTCTCTAGAGTATTCTGTAATTAAATTAAAATTATAAAGCTTTGCAAGATAGATAGATAATGTCGTCTTTCCAGTACTCTCAGGTCCAATTAAAATTAGCTTGCTAGGCATTTAATGATTTACTCTTCCAGTTGAAGTAAGCGAAGGTTGCAATGACAGTATAAATAATAAAAAGAAAAGCGGTCAAATGAAGATCTCTTTCATGATACAAAAACACAGATGTTAAATCAATTACAATCCAATATAGCCAATTTTCTAAAACCTTTTTAACAGTCATATAAGTTGCTAGTAAACTAAAGGACGTTGTAAAAGCATCAATAAATGGCAACTCAGATTTTGTGAAAGAATTGAGTAATATGCCTATTGAAAAACTTAAGATAGTAAAAGTTGTAATATATGTGAAGTGTTTTTTTATGGGCCATTCTGAAATTTTTAGCTTGAACACTTTAGTATTTTCTAAGGACTCATTGACAAAAGATTTTTTTTTCCAACTATATAGCCCATAAAATGATAAAAAAAGATAAACAATTTGCAATAAGGTTTCAGCGTATAACAACGCATCAAGACATATGTAAATGTAGATAGAAACACTGATAATTCCAAAATACCAACAGTTATGATTTTCTCTGCTTGCCAGTATCACGTAAATGATACTTAAGGTTACTGCAATAAATTCAAATTTTTCTATCACTATTTTTTAATTTTTCCGATTTGATTTAAAATTTTTTGATTTTTCTCAACTGCGTTCCCAATAACTACTATATCAGCTCCGCTTTCAAATGCCATTTCTATTTTTTCAATAGTGTTCAACCCACCACCAACAATTAAGGGGCAATCTATATTTTTTGAAACATTGAGAATCATACTTCTATTTACGGAGTTAGTCGATCCACTTCCTGCCTCTAAATAAATTAATTGAAACCCAAGTAACTCTCCTGCTATTGCAGTTGCAGCTCCAATATCATGCTGTTCTGAAGGAACTGGACTAGTGTTACTTATGTAAGAAACAGCAGTGTTTTTTTCATCCCCAACAAGTATGTATCCTGTAGATATTATTTCTAAAGACGAGTTTTTTAGTTTGAAAGCTTGTTCAACATGTTTTCCAATCAAAAAATTCGGATTACGTCCTGAGATTAGCGAAAGAAGAAGAAATCCATCAGCTATATTGCTTATTTTGGTATTGGTGCCGGGAAATAAAACAACAGGTATTTTACTGTTTTTTTTAATTAATCGAAGATAATGTTCAGACATTGATGAGTTAATTAAACTTCCTCCAAAAAAAATCAAATCTATTTTATTTGTATTACATAATTTTATTGTTGAGGTAAGTTTATCTTCTGTGGTTTTATCAGGATCAATTAGTATAGATATAACTTTTTTATTGTTTTTTTTTGAATTTCTTATTTGCTCAATTATTTTCATGATCTACAAATATACTATAATGTGCTTCTTAAAAGTAAACATATTTAAAGTGTATCTATGATTGTTATACACTGCAAATACTTTATTATTTTTTTGGATATTATTTGTATCTATAGTTATATCATTTTTAAAGTTAATTTTTTTTGTTTTGTGTAATTTAAAAATACACTCCTTAGCAGACCATACTGTTGTTGATTCTTTTTTGTTAAGATTCTTTTTGTTTGAAAATTTGCTTAGCAGAACTTTTGATTTTTCACTTATTTCCTCTATATCAATTGCACAGTTTTTGTCAGATAATATTATTGCCACTAGCTTTTTGCTGTGAGAAATTGAAATAAACTTTTCATAAATTTTAGGAGAGCCAGAGGAATCATAAAAAATCTTTGATTGGCCTGCTATTTCTTTCAGTAAAGCCCTTGTACAAACCCATTCTTTCTTTCTTTTTGTGCTTGTAAATTTTTTAGGGATTTGTTCATCTAATTTTTCTGCAATTTCGGCTATTTTGAACATAGACTCATTAATTTCCCATAATCCAATTTTTGAATTATCATTAATTATTGTTGTTAGAAAAGGCATTGTTGCTAATATAATAATTATGAGTATTTTTGCATCCAATTTTAAAACACATGAACAATTATAAAGTAAAAGACATATCA
>NHEL02000005.1:0-28978 GCA_002172655.2 Flavobacteriales bacterium TMED84
CTCATTTTCAAAAACTTTATTTAATAAATTTTCTTGCTTTTGTAAAAAATCTTGACTTGATCCGCTAGCAGTAGCGGCACTGACAGGTCTAGATATTAACTTTATATTATACTTTACTAAGTTACTTAAAATATAGGTCCATGGCCCCATATTTTCGGGCTCTTCCTGAACCCAGATAATTTTTTTAGGGTTATATTTATTGATGATTTTTTTAATTTTACTAAAATCCAAAGGATATAGTTGTTCTAGCCTTACTATTGCATAGTTGGTAGATTTTATATCTTCTCTTTTCTTTTTTAAATCGTAAAATATTTTTCCAGAGCAGAGCACTAAGTTATCTATATTAGTTGCAGAAATATTATCATCAATTATTGTTTGAAATGAACCTGATGTAAAATCTTTAATTTTTGATTTGCAGCTCGGATATCTCAATAAACTTTTTGGAGTAAAAACAATCAATGGTTTTCGATAGCTTCTTATCATTTGTCTTCTGAGCAAATGAAAAAAGTTTGCAGGGGTTGTACAATTTACAACCTCCATATTATATTGACCACACAGCTGAAGATATCTTTCAATTCGTGCCGAAGAATGTTCAGCTCCCTGACCTTCGTATCCATGTGGAAGTAATACTACTAGACCACTATTTAACCTCCACTTATCCTCAGCACTTGAAACAAATTGATCAAAAATAATTTGAGCTCCATTACTAAAATCTCCAAACTGAGCTTCCCAAATTACTAAGGTTTTTGGCATACTAATTGAATAACCATATTCAAAGCCTAAAACTCCATATTCAGATAAGTGAGAATTATATATTTCAAAATTAGCTTCTTTAGAAATGTTATTAAGTGGAGAGATTGTTTCCGTTGAATCTTCATAAGTTAATATTGCATGTCTATGCGAAAATGTACCTCTTTCTACGTCCTGACCAGAAATCCTAATATTATAACCATCATTCAGTATACCTGCATACGCAAGCAACTCACCCATCGACCAGTCCAGTGAGTCATTTTCAAGCATCCTCTTTCTATCATTCAACAGCTTAATTGTTTTTTTGAACAGCTTATCTTTTTCTTTGAATTCGTAAAGAAATTTTGCGAGACTTTTAAGTTTAGTTTCACTTAATGAAGTTTTTACATTTTCAAAACAATCCTTTAACTGCTGAAATCCTTTCCATTCTTCTTCCATAAAAGGGGTAATAACTGCTCTACTGACTTTCTTTGATTCGTCAAATCTGGATTCTAGCATTGATTTAAACTCCTCTTTTATTTCAATTGGCAAATTAGAATCCATTAAATTTTCGTTCAATAATTTTTTAACGTAAATTTCTTTTGAATTGGGATGTTTTGAAATAATTTTATATAGTAATGGTTGAGTAAATCTTGGCTCATCTCCTTCATTATGACCATATTTTCTGTAGCATAATAAATCAATAAATACATCTTTATTAAATTTTTGTCTATACTCAATAGCTATTTCTAAAGTGTGAACTACCGCTTCAACATCATCTCCATTTATATGAAAAACTGGAGATAGTGTAACTTTCCCTACATCTGTACAATATGTACTTGATCTAGCATCAATATAATTTGTAGTAAAACCTACCTGATTATTAATAACAATATGTACTGTACCACCAGTTTTAAAACCCTTAAGGTTTGCCATTTGTATGACCTCATAAACAACACCCTGACCTGCTAAAGCTGCATCTCCATGAATTAAAATTGGAACAGCACTACTTTCGTTTCCCGAGTATACATTATCTATTTTTGCTCTAGTTATTCCTTCAACTACAGGGTCTACTGCTTCAAGATGTGATGGGTTAGGACAAAGACTTAATTTCACATTTTTTCCATTGTCACATTTCTGAACTGAGGTAAAACCTAAATGATATTTTACATCACCAGCTATTGTGTCATCTTCGTACTTATTTCCTTCAAACTCCGAAAAAATTTCTTTGTAAGTTTTATTAAATATATTGGCGAGTACATTAAGTCTACCTCTGTGAGCCATTCCCATAATAAACTCTTTAACTCCAATGCTTGAACCATGCTCAATTAACGAATCAAGTGCAGGTATTAAAGATTCTGCACCCTCCAGAGAAAATCTTTTTTGGCCTACAAATTTTTTATGTAAGAAGGCTTCAAAAGAAACAGCCTGATTCAGTTTATTTAAAATATGAATCTTTTTGCTGGATGAAAAAGATGGATTATTATCATTAACATGCAATCTTTTTTTGAACCATTTCACCTCAATTGGATTTCTAATATAAGTAAACTCAACTCCAATTGACTGACAATATACCTTTTCAAGATGCTGAATTATTTTTTTTAATTTTGCTGCACCAATACCGATTTCATTTCCCGCCTGGAAAGTAATTTCTAGATCAGCATCAATTAGTTGAAAATTTCTAAAATCAAGATTTGGAGAATATTTTCTTCTTTCTCTAACTGGATTGGTTTTAGTAAATAAATGCCCTCTTTTTCTGTATGCCTCTATTAGATCAATCACTTTAAATTCTTTGCGTAGAGCTCTTGGAATGTCATCTTCATTATATACTTCTTTTGCAAAGTTATAACCCTGAAAAAAATCTCTCCACTGCTTATGGACGCTTGAACTATCTTTTAGATAATCTTCATACATTTTTTCTATTAATGAAGTATGTGAAGAACCAAGAAAGGGGAATTTGTCCATAGTCTAAATATCTAGCAAAATTATTTAATTTTAACCATACATGGTCCTAATTTTTCCTTTTAAATAATAATTCTGAATAATTTTTTAGCGTATCATAAGGCACACTAACTTTTTTGATATTACTACTAGCTAACTCATAGTAGCTCTGACTTAATTGATTACAATATTCATCAACCCCATATTTTTTAAAAATCTGTGTGACTAGCTGAACATCCTCATTATTTACTATTGATTTTTCGCTATATGTTTTTTCTAAAAAAATCCGATCTTCTTCGCTAGATTTTTGCATTGCGTTGATAAAAAGTATAGTTTTTTTCTTTGACTTTATATCTGAACCTATTATTTTACCAAAGCTGTCAGATTTACCAAAAGTATCTAAATAATCATCTCTTAACTGAAAAGCTATTCCAATATTTAAACCAAAGTTGTAAAGAGAATCAATATCATTGTTTGTTGCACCAGATAAAATTGCAGCAACTTTTAAAGAGGCTGCAAACAAAACAGCTGTTTTAAGCTCAATCATCAATAAATAATTGTCAATAGTTACATCATTTTTTGTTTCAAAGTCCATATCCATTTGCTGTCCTTCACAAACTTTTAATGCAATTTCGTTGAAGAAATTAATAATATCATCTTTTTTTTCTGAACTTATCTTATTTAAAAACTGGTAAGATTTAATTAATAATGCATCTCCTGAGAGAATTGCAATATTATTGTTCCATTTTTTATTGATAGTATCTTTTCCTCTTCTATATTTTGAATCATCCATTATATCATCATGAGCTAAAGTAAAATTATGGAAGATTTCAATTGCTAGTGAGGCATTAATGATATCAGCATTGATTTCTTTAAATAATGAGAAAGTAATTAAGCTCGCTATTGGCCTTACTCTTTTGCCACCAATACTTATAAAATACTTGATTGGCTCATAAAGATTTTTGGGAGATGTAGGAAATTTAATTGCTGATAAATGTTTATTTACCAGACTTTCAAAATTACTCAAGCCCATAATAATTTACTTATATTGATAAGAGATATTTACCGTAACCGCTATTGAGAAGTTCTTTAGCTAAATCATGTAATTGACTTTTGTCAATTAAACCCATTCTATATGATGCCTCCTCAATACATCCTATTTTTCTACCCTGTCTCTTTTCAATAACTTCAACATAATTATTAGCTTGCATTAAGGAATCAAACGTACCAGTGTCTAGCCAAACAGTACCTCTTCCCAAAAGCTTTACTTTTAATCTTTTATTTTCTAGATAGTGCTTATTAACATCAGTAATTTCATATTCACCTCTTTTCGATGGCTTTAAATTTTTTGCAACTTCCAAAATGCTGTTATCATAGAAGTATAAGCCAGGTATTGCATAATTTGATTTTGGGTTTTTAGGCTTTTCCTCAATTGAAATAACATTTTTATCATTATCAAATTCCACAACACCATATCTTTGTGGATCATTGACATGATAACCGAAGACTATACTACCTTCTACATTTTGACAGTCTCTTAAATTATTTATTTTCATTTGAAAAATATTATCTCCTAGTACCAGACAAACTTTATCTTGACCAATAAAATCTTCAGCGATTACAAATGCTTGTGCAAGACCGTTGGGAACCTCTTGAACTAGATATGTGAATTTACATCCATATTTTTGACCATTACCCAACAATTCTTCGAAGGCAGGCAAATCTTTAGGCGTTGAAATAATAGCAATCTCATTGATACCTGAGTATATCAATGTAGTTAGCGGATAATATATCATTGGTTTGTCATAAACAGGAACAAGTTGTTTACTAATAGATTTTGTTATTGGGTAAAGTCTAGTACCAGATCCTCCAGCAAGAATTATTCCTTTCATGGTAGTTTAAACTTTCATAATATCTGACTCCTTAGATTTAAAAATTTCATCAATTTTTACAACAAATGAATCGGTTAGTTTTTGAACACTACTCTCTGCATCTCTTAACAAATCCTCTGACAAACCACTCTTAGAAAGTAATTTCATCTCATCATTTGCTTTTTGACGAATACTTCTTATTGATACTTTAGAATTTTCAATCTCTAACTTTACTTGTTTTACAAGTTCTCTTCTTCTTTCTTCAGTTAATGGAGGAACATTTATTATAACCCTTTCTCCATTATTTGAAGGATTAAAACCTAAATTGGATTCAATAATTGCTTGCTCAATATCATTAATCAATCCTTTATCAAAAGGCTGAATTGAAATAGTTTGTGAATCAGGAGTTGTGATATTAGATGCTTGAGATAATGGAGTGCTAACTCCATAGTAGTCAATAATTATAGTTCTTAGCATTTGAGGACTAGCCTTTCCAGCTCTAATTTTAGACAATACATTGTCTAAGTGAGTTATAGTTTCTTTCATTTGCTCTTCAGCAATTTCGAGATTGAAATTGACCTCTTCAATCATACTTTTTATTGCAATTTATGAAAAATTAACTTCAGTACCTACTTTTTTTCCTTGGCAAATTTGAAGGAGATTATTTTCTTTGTTCATGTTGAATACACATAATGGTAATTTATTTTCTTTGCATAAAGTAATGGCGGTCATATCCATTACATTAAGCTTTTTGTCATAAATTTCTTCAAAAGTAATATTATCAAATTTGATTGCTGAGGGGTTTTTTTCAGGGTCAGAATCATATATCCCATCTACTCTGGTTCCTTTAATTATTACATCCGCCTCTATTTCAATAGCTCTGAGTGTTGCTGCTGTATCAGTAGTAAAATAAGGGTTACCTGTACCTCCTCCAAAAATTACAATTCTTGATTTTTCTAAATGTCTAATTGCCTTTCTTCTTATGAAAGGTTCTGCAATTTGCTCCATTCTAATAGCAGTTAACATTCTTGTTTGCAAACCTTCTTTCTCAAGAGCAGATTGTAATGCAATTCCGTTTATGATTGTTGCAAGCATTCCCATATAATCACCTTGAACTCTATCAAAACCGGCACTCTTTGATTTATCGCCTCTATAGATGTTACCTCCTCCTATAACTATAGCTATCTGAATTTTTTTAGATATTAACTTAATTTGTTTAGAATAAAATGAAAGCATGTTGTAGTCAATACCATAGTTTTCATTTCCCATTAGCGATTCTCCGCTTAATTTTAGAAGAATTCTTTTATACTTCATATTTGAATGTAAGCTTTAAGATAGTCCAACTCTTTCAAATGACACAACTTTAGCATTCTCAGAATTTGATGCAATATACTTACTAACAGACATTTTTGAATCTTTGATAAAAGCTTGACTAAGCAAGGTATTCTCTTTGAAAAATTTATTCAGTCTACCTTGTGCAATTTTGTCAAGCATATTTTCAGGCTTACCCTCTTGTTTAGCTAAATCTTTTCCAATTTCAATTTCTTTATTTATTGTATCTTCAGAAACCGAATCTTTGTCAATAGCAATAGGGTTCATAGCAGCAATTTGCATTGCTATATCTTTTGCAATATTTTCACCAAGTTTCTTGTCAAATCCAACCATTGAAGCTAATCTCGATCCTGCATGTATGTAGCATGAAACAAATTCTGCTTTGATTGATTTCAAACTTAGCTCGAGCTTTTCACCAATAACACCTGTTTGTTCTATGATATTATCTTCAACAGATTTTCCGTTTGTAAATTCTAAAGAGTTAAGTTCTTCTAAAGTGGTTGTTTCATTTTTTATTGATAGTTCTAATATACTGTTAGCGAGTTTAATAAAATCTTCATTTTTCGCAACAAAATCAGTTTCACAATTTAATGATACTATAATACCAAGATTTTTACTAGAATTTACACTTGATATAACAACACCTTCTGATGCGCTTCTATCGGCTCTTTTAGCAGCAATTTTTTGTCCTTTTTTTCTTAGTATATCTATTGCTTTATCAAAAACGCCTTTCGACTCTACAAGAGCATTTTTACAGTCCATCATTCCAGCTCCTGTCTGCTTTCTTAATTTGTTAACCTCAGATGCAGTTATTTTACTCATAGTTTAATTGTCTTTATTTAGTATTTCTTTTGCTTTTTCTTGCTTAATTTTTGCATTTTCCTCAATAGTTTTTGATCTTTCACTAAGCCCTTCAGCTACCGCTTCAGAAATTATTTCCATTATTTTTGAAATAGATTTTGTAGAATCATCATTTGCAGGGATTGGAAAATTAATAAGCTTAGGATTTGTGTTTGTGTCTACCATGGCATATGAGCGCATTCCAAGCTTATTAGCTTCTGCAACAGCAATATGCTCTTTGTTTATGTCTACTACAAAAATAGCTTCAGGAATTCTATTCATATTTTCTATTGATCCAAAATTTAGCTCTAACTTTTCCCTAGTTCTCTCAATCTGCAATTTTTCTCTCTTAGAAAGTGTGTCAAATGTTCCATCCTGCTTCATATTATCAATGGAATTCATCTTTTTTATAGATTTTCTGATAGTGGAAAAATTAGTTAACAACCCCCCCGGCCATCTTTCTGTGATGTAGGGCATATTTAATGATTTTGCTGATTCTGCAACAATTGTTTTTGCTTGCTTTTTGGTCGCTACAAATAATATTTTTTTTCCAGATTTTGCAATCTGCTTAAGTGACCTACAGGCCTCATCCAATTTTGATATTGTTTTGTTGAGATCGATGATGTGAATCTTATTTTTTTCCATAAATACATATGTAGACATTTTCGGATTCCACTTTTTTTTGAGATGTCCAAAATGAACACCAGCTTCTAATAATTCTTTGAAATTTGTTTTCATGTTTACTTTCTTTTTTAATGCAACTTGTAGATATTAATAAATTCTACCAGTTTAGATTCTAAACAAAATATAATTTTATCTTTTAACCCATTGAAATTTCTTTCTCGCCTTCTTTTGTCCAGGTTTTTTTCTTTCAACAACTCTTGAATCTCTTGTCAATAACCCCTCCTTTTTTAATAATGGGCGATATTCTTCATTAACTTCACATAAAGCTCTTGAAACAGCTAATTTAATAGCATCAGCTTGCCCCGTATTTCCACCTCCAGAAACATTAACAGACAAATTGAATTTACCAAGTGTCTCTGTAATAATAAATGGAAGATTGATTTTTGACTTTAAACCGTCAGTTGAAAAATAATTGTTCAAATCTTTGTTGTTTATTTTAACGTCTCCATTTCCCTTTGAAAGATATATGCGTGCAATCGATGCCTTTCTACGTCCTATTTTATGAATTTTCTCCATTTACTTCAGATTTTTTAAATTTAATAATTCTGGCTTTTGAGCATTTTGATTATGTTCTTCTGAAGAATATATGTAACAGTTCTTTAGTATTGCTCTTCCGAGCTTATTTTTTGGAAGCATTCCCTTAATTGCATGCCTTACAACAGAAGTTCCATCTTTTTCAAGCATCTCATTTGGAGTTATTTTCTTTTGACCACCAGGGTAACCAGTGTAAGAGAAGATTTCTCTATTAGTCATCTTGTTACCAGTCATTTTAAACTTATGAGCGTTTATTATTACAACATAGTCTCCACAATCAGCATGGGGTGTGAAGTTTGCTTTATATTTTCCTCTTAACACTTTTGCTATTTTAGAAGCAGCTCTTCCTAAAACTTCACCATCAAGGTCAACTAAATACCACCTTTTGTTGGCATTTTCTTTGTTTGCTGAAAGCGTCTTGTAGCTTAATGTCTTCATTGTTCCTATTTGTTAAGGGTGGCAAAAGTACAATTTTTTATCTTCTCTATAAAATAATTTTAGATTATATTTAGTTCTTTTCCCACCTTGTTAAAAATATTTAATGCCTTATCTATTTGATTCATAGTATGAGATGCAGATATTTGTACTCTTATCCTTGCTTCACCTCTAGGAACAACTGGGAAAAAAAAGCCAACTACGTAAACTCCTTCCTCTAGTAATCTGTTAGACATTTTTTGTGATAGTTTGGCATCATATAACATTATGGGTACAATTGGATGAGTCCCAGGTTTTATGTCAAAACCCATTTTGCTCATCTTTGTTCTAAAGTAATTTGTGTTTATTTCAAGTTTATCTCTGTAGCTAGTGGTTTCTTCAATTATATTAAGTACTTCAATTGAAGCTCCAACAATTGATGGAGCGAGTGAATTAGAAAACAAGTAAGGCCTAGATTTTTGCCTTAGTATATCTATAATTTCTTTTTTGCCAGAGGTAAAACCTCCCATTGCTCCTCCTAAGGCTTTACCAAGTGTAGATGTAATTATATCCACTCTACCAACAACACCACAATGCTCATGTGTCCCTCGTCCAGTTTTTCCCAGAAATCCTGTTGAGTGACAATCATCAACCATTACAAGAGCATTGTATTTTTCTGCTAAATCACAAATTTGGTCTAGCTTAGCTATGTAGCCGTCCATTGAAAATACTCCATCTGTAACAATCACTCTATTTCTTTGGGATTGTGAATCTATAAGTTTTGATTCTAAATCAGCCATATCGTTATTGTAATATCTATATCTGACAGCTTTACAAAGCCTAATGCCGTCAATAATTGAAGCGTGGTTTAAGGAATCTGATATTATAGCGTCTTCTTTTTCAAATAGTGGTTCAAAAAAACCTCCATTTGCATCAAAAGCAGCAGCATATAAAATTGTATCTTCAGTTGATAAAAAATTTGAAATTCTATTCTCAAGTTCTTTGTGTATTGTCTGTGTCCCACAAATAAATCTAACAGAAGACATTCCATAACCGAACTTATCTAATGTTCTTTTTGCAGCACTTACTACTCTGTTGTCGGATGATAGCCCTAAGTAGTTGTTCGCACAAAAATTAAGTACTTCAAAACCGCCATCTACTTTTATATTAGACCCTTGTTCTTCAAGAATAATCCTTTCTTTTTTAAATAAGCCTAAACTTTTTGAATTATTTAGATACTGGTTTAATTTTTCTAGAAAATCTTTGGTAATCATTATTAAACGATACCTTGATCAATCATTGCATCAGCAACTTTTACAAAGCCAGCAATGTTTGCACCTTTTACATAATCAACAGATTTTCCAGCTCTACCGAACTCAACGCATGAATTGTGAATATTTAACATGATATCTTTCAACCTTTGATCTACCTCTTCTCTTGTCCAATTTATCCTTAAAGAGTTTTGACTCATTTCTAATCCTGATGTAGCAACACCTCCAGCATTTGAAGCTTTACCTGGGGCATAAAGTACATTTGAATTTTTAAAGTGATCAATAGCTTCTGATGTACAGGGCATGTTAGCACCTTCAGATACAGCAATACAACCATTTGAAACTAAAGCTTTTGCATCATTTAAATTGAGTTCATTTTGAGTAGCACAAGGAAGAGCAATATCACATTTCAATTGCCAAGGCTTACCCTCTGAAAATTTACAACCAAATTTATTCGCATACTCTTTAATTCTACCTCTTTTAATATTTTTTAATTCTTTGATATACTCAAGCTTTTCTTCATTAATACCATCTGGATCATAAATATATCCTGATGAATCAGAAAATGAAATCACATTTGCTCCTAACTCAATGGCTTTTTCGCATGAATATTGAGCTACATTTCCAGAACCTGAAATGACAACTGTTTTTCCATCAAGTGTTTCACCGACAAGATTGAGCATACTTTGAGCAAAATAAATATTTCCATATCCAGTAGCCTCAGGACGGATAAGAGAACCTCCCCAGTTTATTCCCTTGCCTGTTAAAACACCTGAAAATTCATTAGTTATCCTTTTATATTGACCAAACATAAATCCAATTTCTCTTGCTCCAACACCAATGTCACCAGCTGGCACATCAGTATTTGCACCGATATGTCTAAACAATTCAGTGGTAAATGATTGACAAAAGCGCATAACTTCACTTTCCGACTTTCCTTTGGGATCAAAATCAGATCCTCCTTTTCCACCACCTAAGGGTAGACTAGTAAGTGAGTTTTTAAATACTTGTTCAAAACCTAAAAATTTCAGGATTGATAAATTAACACTTGGGTGGAATCTTAACCCTCCTTTATAAGGTCCTATTGCAGAGTTAAATTCAACTCTATATCCTCTGTTTACTTTTATATTTCCACTATCATCTTGCCATGGAACTCTGAACATAATTGTTCTTTCTGGCTCAACAAGCCTTTCTAGTATATTGTGAGTTTGATATTTTTTATTTTCTTGAATGAAGGGAATGATTACTTCTGAAACTTCTAATACTGCTTGTAAAAACTCTTTTTCACCAGAGTTTCTTGACTCAACAAGCTTCATGAAGCTACTTATATGTTTATCCATGAATTGGTTTTTATTTGACAAATTTATATTATAATTTTAAATTAATTCAACAAATTCAATTAATTCAAGTTAGTGTTAATTTTACACTTTAGAGTAAAATTCAAATTTCTATATTTGCCGGTATGACTTTTAAAAAAAGAGCCTTACTTCTTATTTTTACTTTATTAAGTTTCATAATTAGTGGCCAAACTTTGACTGGAGTTGTTACAGATAAAAATAATGCCCCGCTTGTAGGTGTTAATGTTTTTAATGATTCTGGCAAAGGTGTAATTACCGATATCAATGGTAGTTTTACATTAGCATTGGAGCAGGGCAGTACAAAAATCAATTTCAGCTACATTGGGTTTGAAACACTATCTCAGCAATACTATTTAGATGCAAACGAACTAAAGAACGTAAAAATTGTTTTAAATGAAGTATCTGAAAAATTAGATATTGTCGTAATATCAGCTGGAAAGTTTGAACAAAGAATTGAAGAAACAACTGTTTCAATGGAGGTTATTAAACCACAGATGATTGAGAATAAAAATACAACAGAAATACAGACTGCAATGGAGCAAATACCTGGCGTTAACATTACTGACGGACAAGCTAATATCAGGGGTGGTAGTGGATGGAGTTACGGGGCTGGCAGCAGAGTTCTAGTAATGGTTGATGATATGCCCTTAATTTCTGGCGATGCAGGTCAAGTTCAATGGAAGCTAATTGCCACAGAAAATATTAACCAAGTCGAAGTTATTAAAGGTGCTTCATCGGTTTTATATGGTTCCTCTGCTTTGAATGGAGTTATAAACATAAGAACAGCTTTCCCTTCTAAAAAAGATATTGACAAGCATCCTTCACTTGGATATACAAAAATTAACACTCATTATGGATTTATTGATTTTCCTCAAAGATCTAGTTTAATATGGTGGAATCAATACAAAAGAAGAGTTTACAAGGGTCTTGAGTTTTTTCATGCTCAAAAATTAGATAATATTAACTTGACAGTTGGAGGTAATGTTTTTAAAGACCAAGGATACAGAAAAGGAGAAGTTACAGACAGAAAGAGATTTAATTTTAGTTTAGAGAAACAGGACGAAAAAATTAAAAATCTGATATATGGTATCAAAGGAAACTTTTTGTTTCAATCAACTGGCTCTGCACTAATCTGGGACTCTTATGAAAATGGATATATTCCGCTTGATGATAAGATTACTACTACTAGCGGTGATGTATTCAATGTTGACCCCTATGTTAAATACACAATTGGAAACAATAGGCACTCGCTTAACACTAGATACCTACACTTAATTAATGATAATGAAACTAAAGGAAGCGAAACCAATGATGACAACAGATCACGTCTTTTTTATACAGATTATCAATGGCAAAAAAGATTTGAAAAAATTAATTTACTTATTACAACTGGTACAACAAATGAAATAGTCTATGCTCAATCTAAAATTTTTCAAGGCAAGAACTCAAGAAGTAATCACTCATTATATAGTCAGATTGATAAGAAATTAGGCAAGTTAAACATTTCTGCTGGAGCTAGATATGAATATTTTAGTCTAGACTCAGAGGATGGACATGAAATCAATGGAGACACAATTTATCATTTTGCTGAGGCAAAGCCTGTTTTTAGAGGGGGTCTTAATTATCAAATTGCAGATGGAACATTTATTCGTTCATCATGGGGACAAGGTTATCGATTTCCATCAATGGCAGAACTATTTGTTACTACTAATGTATCTGACATTGAAATATTTCCTAACCCGGAGCTCAGGTCTGAAAAGGGATGGAGCTCGGAAATAGGTCTCAAACAAGCAGTTCAATTTGGTAGATTTAGATCTTTTATTGACATAGCAGCTTTCGTAATGAGATATGATGATATGATGGAATTCACTTTTGGCCAATGGGGGGAACCTGAATTTGATGAAAATGGAAACGTATCAAACTTCTTTGGTTTAGGTTTTAAGTCAGTTAATGTTGGAAAAACAGAAATTAGTGGTATTGAGCTTAGTATAACTGGCGAAGGAAAAATTAATGAGATAACAAAAATTAATTTTATTGGAGGGTACACATATATGAATCCAATATCATTAGAGCTCAACAAATCATATGCAAATGATTACTATGGTAATCCAATTACATATAATAACAGTAGCTCTGACTCAACAATTTTAAAATATAGATATAGGAATGTAGCTAAAATTGATATTGAATTATTAAGAGATAAATTTTCAATTGGCTCTAGCGTTAGATATAATGACTTTATGTCAAACATAGATTACATTTTTACAACAGATTTAATCAATAACGGAGATCCAAATTTTGGAGTTGATGCGCTAATTCCTGGTATTAATGAATCTAGAGAAAAATTTAAAGATGGTGATTTAGTTTTTGACATAAGAGTTGGTTATCAGCTTGATGAAATATCAAAAATTGGGTTTGTTGTAAATAACTTGTTTAATAGAGAATATATGAGCAGACCAGCAAATATGATGCCTCCAAGAACTTTCGCTTTTCAGCTAAATTTAAAAATTTAGTGAGAACTCTTGTAATAATTCCCTGTAGGTATAATTCAAGTAGATTCCCAGGAAAATCTCTTGCTAAGTTTAAAGGCATTCCGTTGGTGCAAAGAGTTTATGAACAAGTAAAAAAATCAAGCGTAGTTGATCATGTAATTATCGCTACAGACGATAAAAGAATATATGATTTTGCAAAAGAAATTAATGCAGATTGCTCATACAGCTTGAAAAAATATGAAAACGGAAGTGAAAGGTGCTTTGATGTAATAAAAGAAAATTATGACGAATATGATTTTTTCATAAATGTTCAAGGAGATATTGCAGTTTTCAACCCAAGAGAAATTGATGAGCTTTGTTTAATATTCAAAAAAGAAAAACCACAAATAATAACTATTGCAAATAAAATTATTAATGAATTAGAAAACAGTGATAGGGACATTGTAAAAGTAAGTTTTAATAGTAACAAGATGGCTACAACATTTTACAGAAATTCAGAGTTTAAGAAGTCAGAATTTAAGCATAGAGGAATTTACGGATTTAACAAAAGCATAGTACATGAAATTAGCAATCTGAAACCAGACACTGATGAAACAAGGTTAAATCTTGAACAACTAAGATGGATAAAAAATGACTTCCAGATTAGGGTTGTAATCAGTGACAATGACTCTCATTCAATAGACAGGATTGAAGATTTAAATAAATCCTCATTATTATCAGATAAATAATTAAATTTGTATATGATTTACAGCGTAGAGGAGCATATAAAAGAACTCTTGTTCAGACACGATTGTGTTATTATTCCAAACTTTGGAGGTTTAGTTTCCAATCCTGTTTCATCAAAAATAAATACAGTCTCTGGCACTATTTTTCCTCCAAGGAAACTAATTGTTTTTAACAAAAATCTATCTATTAACGATGGATTATTAATTAACCATATTTCAAAAAAAGAAAAGATTTCCGTTGATGAGTCTAAGAATATAGTTTTTGATTTTTCAAAAAAAATAACTTATTCCTTGATGACTGAAAGAAGTATGAGATTGAATAATATTGGGCTTTTTACATTGGGAAGTGAGGATAACATTATATTTCACCAAGATATTACAAACAACTTTGACTTAAACTCTTTTGGTTTTGAAAGTTTTCAAATCCAAAAAAAGACAAAAACAAAGAAAATAATTGATATTAATCAATCAAGCACAACAAAAAAAATCTCATATAAGGCAGCTGCAGTACTAGTTCCGTTAATTCTTCTATCTCTAACTAATATACTATTAGATACAAGCACTAACAATATTAACATTCAAAAATCTGATTTAAATTTTTTTAAAAAGAGTAAAGTGCCAAAATTAAATGTGGCTGAAAACAAGATTGAAAAAGAAATAGAAAAAATTGAAACTATAACTACTCCAGAAATGAAAAATTTTCATGTCATTGCGGGTGCATTTATCGAAAAGAGTAATGCTGAAAAGCTAAATAATTCACTAATAGAGTCAAACTTTAACTCTGAAATTCTATTGTCTGAAAATGGTTATCACAGAGTTTCTTACAACTCATTTGAAAGCAAAGAAAATGCTATAATTGAATTAGAAAAACTAAAGAGAATTAACAAATCCGCTTGGATTTTAACAAATTAGTATGAAATCAAAAAAAGCAAGTGAATCTGCTTCAATCACAACTGAAATAGTCCTTCCAAACGATACTAATAACCTAGACAACTTAATGGGTGGTAGGCTACTACATTGGATGGATATTGCAGCAGCAATTTCATCACATCGTCATTGTGGGAGAATAGTTGTTACCGCATCAGTAAACAATGTTTCATTTAATAAAGCTATTCCAAGAGGAAGTATTGTTACTCTTGAAGCAAAAGTTTCAAGAGCATTTAACTCTTCAATGGAAGTTTTTGTGGATGTATGGATGGAAAATAGAGCTGAAAAAGGCAAAATAAAATGTAATGAAGCTATATATACTTTTGTAGCTGTAGATCAGTTAGGAAATCCCATAGAAATTCCTGAACTAGTACCTGAAACTAAAAAAGAAAAAGAAAGATATGATGGAGCTTTAAGAAGAAGACAATTAAGTCTTATTTTATCAGGTAGAATGAAAGCAGATGATGCATCAGAGCTAAAAGCATTATTTACAAAAAATTAGTTCGATAGCCTGTTTTAACTTTTGAGTTGAAATATAATCAATACATTTTGTTATTGATCTGCATTTTTTACCATATCTGTGACAAGAATCTACATACTTTTCTGAAACTATATAAATTGAATGATTATTAGTTTGATAAGGGGTATATCCTAAGTCTGGCTTTGTACAGCCCCAAAGTGAAATAATTGGTATTTTGAAAGAGGCTCCAATATGCATGAATCCAGTGTCATTAGTAATTAGCAAATTGCAATTTTTTATTATTGTTGCTGTTTCTTGTATACTTAGACTACCACAAAAGTTTTTTATTTTCTTATTTGAAGATTGATTTAAGATATAATCCCCTATTTCAATATCATCAGAACCTCCAACAAAAATAATTGGATAGTTTATTGTGTTGCTAACCTCTAAAATTTTATTTGCACTTAACTTTTTATTGTCATGCTTTGAACCAATACACCATGCAATAAAATTTTCATTGTAATTAAACTTTTTTTCTAACTCTTTTGATAAGAAAAAATCTAAGCCTAGATTATCATTCTTGATTTGTAATTTTTTTAATGCCAATAAGTATCTTTCTGCAATGTGTATATTGTTTGTTTTGTTGAACAAGTTTTTCTTTAGCTTAAATGTTTTTTTGAATAACATGAAAGTCAAAATATTAGATCTAATGTTATTGTGAAGATCTATTATAAAATCAAAATTTTCTTTTTTTAAATCAAAAAAAATATTTTTAAGCGAGTCTTTGAGTAAATGTATTTTGTGGATATTTGGATTTTCACTTACTAAAGAATAGTATTCATTTTTAGTTAAGAAATGAACCTCATATTTTTTTGAACTATTGAGTAATCTTAAAATAGGAGATGTCAAAACAATATCACCAATAGAGCTAAATCTAATAACTAAAATTTTTAGTTCTTCCATCGTTTGATAAAATTAGGTAAATAATACTAATTTTGTTTCATGTATCTAATTGATAGTCATTGTCATTTATATGCTAAGAACTTTGAAGATGATATTCAAGAGGTGGTTCAGCAATCAATAAATAATAATGTAAAAAAAATACTTTTACCAAACATTTCATCCCAAACAACGGATGTTATGCTTAACGTTTGTAATAGATTTTCTAATTGTTTACCTATGATGGGCTTACATCCTTGTGAAGTAAATAATAACACATATGAAAGCGAGTTAAAACATGTTGAAGAATCTCTAAGAAATAATAATTTTATTGCAGTGGGGGAAATTGGAATAGATTTATATTGGAATAAAGAAACACTCGAAATACAAAAAGAAGCATTTCTATTTCAGATTAAATTAGCAAAAAAATATTCTTTACCCATTGTAATACACTTAAGAGAATCTTTTAATGAGGTTATTGAAATAATAGAGGCTGAAAATGACGAAAACTTGTCTGGAGTTTTTCATTGCTTCAGTGGTGATTTGAGTCAAGCAAATAGAGTAATTAATTTAAATGGATTCTATTTAGGTATTGGTGGTGTTGTTACCTTTAAGAACTCTAATTTAGATGCAATTTTGAAAGATATAGACTTAAAGCATATTATTTTAGAGACGGATTCACCATATCTTTCACCCCACCCTTTCAGAGGAAAAAGAAATGAACCTAAAAATATATTAACAATAGCAGAAAAAATATCAATTGTAAAAACATGTGACATATTGGAAGTTGCCGAAATAACAACTTATAATTGCAATAAACTATTTGATTTAAAACTTGAAACATAAGGTGAGGTGGCCGAGTGGCTTAAGGCGCACGCTTGGAAAGCGTGTAAACGGGAAACTGTTTCGGGGGTTCGAATCCCTTCCTCACCGCAAATAATTTAATTTTTACAAACATTTTACTCAAAATTTATGAAGATTTAATAAACTGATTTAATGTAATTTTTTATTAAAAATCTAATTTTAATTATGAAAATTGAAATTATAGAGGTAGATAAATGCACTGTGATTTTTTTAGCTATATCTAATAGTAAAGTAATAGGGAAATGCTCTTTTAAAATTAGAGCAAACAAAACAATCAGATATTTTGATGCTTATATTTCTACTAAGCACAGAAACAAAGGAATATACAATTCTCTCTTTAAGAGGAGACAAAAATTTATTGAAAACAACTTTCCAAATTGGAAAATTGAATCTTATTGTAAAAGTTCTACAATTGAATTATTTAAGAACAATGGATTTGAAATAATTGAAAATTTGTACTTAGTTTCAAAAAAAAGTGTTTTTATTAATGATTCATTAAACTCAAAAAAAATTAATATAAATAAAAAACTTAAACTAAGAGACACATTAAAATAAAAGTCTTAAGAAACCAACTTTCTCAATTGTATTTAAATTTTTTTTTATTTAAAATTGAAGCATTTTTATAGTTTATTAAAAGCCAAATTAGCAAGCATTGAACGCTCTCCTTTTTCTAGGTGAATATGAGCATACATTTTATCTCCCTTAAACCTATTTATTAGGTGACACAATCCATTACTTTCCTCATCTAAATAAGGTGTGTCAATCTGTTTTTTATCACCCGTCAAAACAATTTTTGTATTTTCTCCAGCTCTAGTAATAATAGTTTTTATTTCTAAAGGAGTTAGATTTTGTGCTTCGTCAATAATTATAAATTTATTAACAAAACTACGCCCCCTAATAAATGCTAAAGGTGTAACTAAGATTTTTTCTTTTTTAATTAATGCATTTATTTTTATTGCATTTTTTGATTTTGGTTGAAATTTGCTTTTTATAAACTCTAAATTATCCCAAAAAGGCATCATGTAAGGGCTTACTTTTTCTTTTTCATTTCCAGGCAGATAACCAATTTCCTTATTATTTAGTGGAACAAGTGGTCTTGAGATAAAAATCCTATCATAATGATTTTGTAAATCTATTGCAGCAGCAATTGCTAAAAGTGTTTTACCTGTGCCTGCAGGCCCTTCCAATGTAACAACTTTAATACTTTCATTCAGTAAAGCATTAATAGCAAAAAATTGCCGATTATTTCTTGGTTTTATTCCAACAGCTATCTTTTTCTCAATCTTTTGTATCCTACCACTATAGCTATTAAAAAATGCTAAAGAATTAACGTTATCTGATTTAAATATAAAAAACTCATTTGGCAATGGATTCTTTACATAATCACTAAAGTCAGTACTTATATTATTATTGTTAATATGCTCTACAAAAGATTTTTTAGTTTCAATTTCACGAACACCTTTATATATGTTTGTTTTAACTTTACCTCTCAAGTAATCTTCAGAGCAAAGAGATAATGCGCGAGCTTTGACTCTTTGATTAATATCCTTGGAAACCAAGATGACTTGGAAATCTTTTTTATGTTTTTCTTTTAAAAATAAGCCAGTTTCAATTATTTTATTATCATTTGTCATTGATAAAAAGTCATTACAAATAATTTTTATTTTTGCATCAGAGTCAGGCGTCATACTAATCCACCTTTTTGATATGTTTTTTGAGGATAAAGAATCTAAATAGCGAATGAACTCTCGCGCTTGATAATTTTTATTTTGGTTTCCTTTTTTTAGACCATCCATTTCTTCCAAAACACAAATTGGTATGGCTATCCTATTATCTTTAAAAGAAAAAATACAACTGGAATCGTATAAAATTACTGAAGTATCAATAACGAATATTTTATTACTCATAAATATATTTTTAAATTTTTAATGCAGCTTGCAATTAACTTTGTTAACAATTTTACTTATTTTACGAACTAAGTAATCTTCAAAATTTGATTTAAATGTCATTTTTATGGGTTTGATCATTAACCACTCATTTATTAAGTCAAGTGATTTCCTGTTTAATTTTTTGATAACAGTGACACCTATTTTTTTTAATGCTACTGCATTACATTCCTGTTCATATTGCTTTTTTACAGGAACTACTATTAATCTCTTGCCCAGGAAAAGAGCTTCTGATGGAGTTTCAAAACCAGCATTACATATTACTCCGTGACAAGAAGCTAGACTTTTATCAAATTTTTGAGTTGAGACAGATTTAAATATAATATTCTTATTTGAATATTCTTTTACAATGTTGGGCTTAAATACATGAAAAGTATGATTTTGAATTTTTGAAAAGATATCAATTAATGTTTCATCATCTTCAAAAGGTAGATAAATCGTAATATGACTTTCATCTGTAGTTTTTAAATTTAAAATACTTTTTTTGATAATTGGATTAGAAATATTATCCGAATATTTTTTAAAATGCAGACCAATATATTCATTTGTTGGGGCGAAATATTTAATTATGAGCTCAGCGAATGGATTAATAATGAACGGTCGTGGTGATTTCATTGAATTAAAAGCTGCTTGATGACTGATTTGCAAAGATTTTATACCGTATTTTTTAGCGCCCCAAGATGTAATAGGTTCAAAATCTGATACTACTAAATCGTATTTATCAAAGGAGATTGAGTTAATATCGATCAGAAAAGTTTTAAGATCTAAATTTTTTAAAGTTAACCAATAATTTATTTGACCTCTTGTAACTGAAAATGAAATTCCCTTTTTTTTATATTTTACGGGAAAACTAGGTTTTAGACTATAATTAGAAGCTGAAATTAATATATCTACATCTGCATATTTTTTTAGTATAGGGTAAATTGTCTCTGCTTTACTAATATGTCCATTTCCCGTGCCTTGAATACCATAAAGTATTTTCATAAAAAATCATGTTTCAAGTTAGAATCTAGATCCACTTTTTTTTCATTTTCTATGTTTGTACTTTTAATATAATCTGTATTAAAATTAAAAATTTTCCACTCTTCGTCTTTATATTCCAAAGCTGTTAGGCTTTCAACCCAATCGCCAGAATTTAAATACGTCACGGTTTTATTTCCAATAGTTATATCTTTAATAGCTGGTTGATGAATGTGTCCACAAGAAACAAAATCATAATTATTTTGGATAGCAATTTCAGCAACAGTATTTTCAAAATCTCCAATAAATTTCACTGCTTTTTTTACACTATTTTTTATTCGTTTTGAAAAAGACACCTTCTGACGACCAATTAATAATAAAAACTGATTAATGAAACGATTTAAAATGATAAGGAAATCATAACCAATACCCCCAAGCTTCGCTAAAAACTTGGCATTTTTCATAGTGAAGTCAAGAATATCACCATGGAACACCCAAAGTTTTTTATTTTTAACACGCAGTACTAACTTGTCTTTAAAATGTAATCTTCCTAAATCTAGAGGAGTAAACTTTCTTAACATCTCATCATGATTGCCTGAGATATAATATATGTCTGTTTTTTTACTTGCAAAACTTATTATTTTTTTTGCAACTTTCATATGTGATTTTGGCCAATAACTTTTTCTAAATTGCCAGATATCAATAATATCACCGTTGAGGATTAAAATTTTAGGCTTTATAGAGTTCATGTAATGTATAAGCTCATCAGCATGGCACCCATAAGTACCTAAATGAACATCTGATATTATAACAATATCTAACTCTCTTTTCACTTTTTCAATATTTGAAATTATTTTATGTTTTTTAAGCTATCTTTTTTAAAGATTTGTAAATTATTTATACGATTACTTTATGCTAAAAAAACATTTATTGTTGTCGGTTTATTTTAATCTATCTTTACTCAGCTTTTCTTTATTTAATTTATTTTATATCTGAATAATAAGCTTATATCTAAATAAAAAGCAAATTAGATTCTTTTTAAAACTATTTCAATTCTAAATAATTGTTATTAATTTTGCATAACTTTTTATATAAAAGATTATATAACATTGATTGGTTCAAAAAAAAACAAAACAAAAAACATCTCAATCATAGGTTCAGGCATAGCTGGTATTTCTTGTGCTATTAGATTAAAAAATGAAGGATATAATGTCAAAATCTATGAAAAAAATAAATCTTTTGGAGGCAAAATAGATGAGCTAAAAATGATGGGGTATAGATTTGATATTGGCCCCTCATTGTTAACGATGCCAGATCTAATTGAAGAAATTTTTGAATTAACTGGCAAAAAAATTGATAACTATCTAAATTTCAAAAAGAAAAAATATATATGTAATTATTTTTATGAAGATGGTACGCGATTTAATGCACCCGCTGAAAAAAAAGAGTTTGCAAAGAGAGCCTCTAAAACTTTTAATGTAAGTGAAAATGAATTAATAAATTATTTTGAACTAAATAAGAAAAAATATGATTTAACAAATGGTATTTTTTTGAGAAAGTCCTTGCACAAAATATCAAGTTACTTATCATTAGAAACTTTCAAAGCTATTTTAAATATTGGAAAGCTTGGGATTTTTAAAAACTTATCTGATTTTAATGATAACACATTTAGCGATAAAAGATTAGCTCAATTTTACAATAGATTTGCAACATACAATGGCTCATCACCATACAAAACTCCTGCAATAATGTCTATGATACCGCATTTAGAGCAACATTATGGAGTATATTTCCCAATAGGAGGAATGAGAATGATTTCAAAAAAACTTTTTGAACTTGCTGTAGAAATTGGAGTTGAGTTTAATTTTAAATCTGAGGTAAATGAAATAATAATCAAAAATAAAAAAGCAATTGGTTTAGTTGTAAATCAAAAGCAAATTATTTCTGATATTGTAATAAGTAATTCTGACATTGAACACACTTACGGCTTAATGTCAAAGAAAATTACACCAAGTAATGTTACAAAAAATGAAAAGAGTAGTTCAGCCATTATTTTCCTTTGGGGCGTCAAGAAAAAATTTAAAGAATTAGATCTCCACAATATTTTCTTTTCTGCTGATTACAAACAAGAATTTGATGATATTTTTCTAAATAAAAAAATCTCTAAAGATCCAACAATATATATTAATATAANCTCAAAAGAAAATATTGAAGATGCACCTGTAAACTGTGAAAACTGGTTTACAATGATTAATGTGCCAAATAACTATGGACAAGACTGGAGTGATTTAATAAAATCTGCAAAAAAAAATATTATCAAAAAATTAAATAAGAATTTAAAAATTGATTTAGAAAATTATATTGANTTTGAAAAAGTAATTAGCCCGTTAGATATTGAAAAAAAAACAAACTCATCAAATGGATCATTGTATGGAGCGTCAAGCAATGATAAATTTTCTGCTTTGTTGAGACATTCTAATTTCTCTAACAAAATAAAAAATCTTTTCTTTTGCGGTGGAAGTGTACACCCTGGAGGAGGTATACCATTATGCTTACTCTCTGCTAAAATTGTTACTGATTTAATTAAAGAACAAAAACACTAAACTTAAAATTTATAGTTTATTAAAATGCTTTAATCAATCTTAATATTTAATAAATTACATTGGTTATTTAAGTTATTAAATCATGAACAAAATTAAATTAGCTCTTGACTGGNCACCAAATATTAATCACATCGGTTTTTTTGTTGCTAAAGAAAAAGGGTATTACAAAGAAAAAGATATTGATTTGAAAATTATCTCACCAGAAATGGATAATTATAAAGAAACTCCCGCAAAAANANACCCAAGTNNNNACTTGGGTCTATTTTTTTTATAAAACAAATTCTTATTTACCCATTTCTTGATCTGGAGCTAGTGCCATTACCATACCAGTAGCATCGAAATAATCTCCTGATGCAGTAATTTTACCATCCTTAACATAAAAATAGTGATAAGAATCAACTGCAAATTCTTTTCCTGAAGCGTTACTAGTTCCAGTCCAAGTTCCGTAAACCCTCACACTTCCATTGTTTTGATAATTTACAGTATCAACACCAGGTAACCACTTGGCATTTTCAAACTTNACATTTGAAAATCCGTTCATATAAAACTGTGCCTGCCCCATTACACCATCATAGTCTACAACTCCTTGACCATACATTGGTGATTGATGTTTAACGCTTTCGCAGATTAAAGTTTTAAAGGTCTCAAAATCTTGAGGTGTTTCATAACATGCCATTGCTTTTTTTACAATTTCAAGATTAGCATTGTATAATGTCATATCTGGGGTAGTGTTTGGTGATGTACATGCAAATAACACAAAGAATAATGCATAAAATAAATTTTTCATTTTTTTTGTTTTAGTTAATAATTTGGTAAAAATAGTTTTTTAATTAGTTTCTAATAATAAACTAATTCAATTTTTGAATTTCCTTCAAAACATCATCTGCTTTTTTTTCAAGCTCATCACTTTTTTTTCTGTCAAACTTCGACAATTCAAATGCCTCTTTTTTTAACTTATTATATTGATTTTGAAGTTTCTCTTTTTTTGATTTTTTCTTAAATAATCCAAACATTTTTAAATATTTATCTTTTTATTTGAAATCTTTTTTCAACTGTTCCATCATCATAAATAAACAGAAGTAACCTATTAGTCAAGTAAATTAAAAAATTCATCAAGATTAGGTGATAGTATGATATCTATTCTTCTATTTGCACTTCTTCCCTCTACAGTTAAATTAGTCATTATAGGTGAAAACTCGCCCTTACCAGCGGCCATTAATTGAGATGATTTAATCTGCGAATTGTTAGTTAAAACCTTAACCACAGAGGTAGCTCTCAAAACACTTAAGTCCCAATTATCTTTTACTAAGCCTCTGCCACTCAAAGCTATACTATCTGTATGTCCCTCGACAATAATCTCTAACTCTTGTTGATTTGATAAAACGTCTGACAATTTATTTAGCGCACTTACGCCTTCATTGTTTACATCATATTTGCCTGAGGCAAAAAGTAAACTTTCCTCTAACGATAAATATACTTTTCCGTTTCTTTTTTCAATTGTTAAGCCATTTCCCTCTAGTCCAGACAGTGCACTTGAAATTCTTGCCTTTAAAGCAGTAACCATAGAATCTTTCTTATTTATGATTGATTCAAGCTCTTTAACTCTCAAAGATCTGTAATCAAGTTCTTTATTTGCTTTTGTAAGCATATCTTTTTGAAACTGAATTGAATCAGAGAGTGATTGAAGCTCTTCTTTCTTAGAAATTAATTTCATTTGTGAATCATCTAACTTCTCAATAAGTCTTTTTGTTTCTTCAGCTTTTTCTGACATAAATCTTGAACTTTTTGATGANAACAAATCATATGCCTCACTAAGGTCTTGATACTTGCTATTCAAACTTTTATATGCTTGGCCATTATTTATTGAATCTTCTTTGATTTTTTTGAGATTTTCTTGTGCTAGCCTAACTGAATTATTTAATTCTATGATTTCATTTTGAAGTTTTAAGTTTTTTAAATCTTTTTCATTTGCTCTGTTCTTATTGTACTCATTTTGCTTAACAAGATCGTTATGAATCGTAGGTGTTACACATGAAAACAAAAATATCGATGAGAATATTAATAATTTTTTCATCATTTGAATTTTTATAAATTTATTAATGAATTCACTTTGAAATATAAATGAGGCACTTATTTTTCAACAAATTCAATTGAACAACTAGTTAACTACTAGTCTATGAACTATCCTTTGATTATTTTCAATTAGATTTATAAAGTAGATACCAGCTGACAAGCTCCTGGTATTCATCTCAGAGTGATTTGAGAACCTATCTATTTGTAAACTGACTTTTTTCCCATATAAATCAGTAATGTATAATTTTTGATTAATACTTGAACATATAATGGCATAATCTTTTGAAGGATTGGGGAATACTTTATGCTTTTTACTTTGGTCAAAAATTAATGAGTTACTTGGCAGTGGGGTGATTTTAGATAGGCCCGTTGAAGTCCCAACCCAAACATTGTTGTTATAATCTACTTTTAAGCAAGTTACATTTGGACCAGCAACTCCATCAGAAATATCAAAATCTTGCCAAATCGATCCATTATAAAAAGCTACACCACCTTCGGCAAGATAGCCTACATAAATTGCCACCCATATTCTGTTCCAGGAATCAATATCAATCTCTACTACTGGATTTAAAGTATCAGGAGGTGGAAGGGAATACATAATTGTATGGTTTTCAATAAAATTATTGTTGTTATCAAATACTGATAACCCACTATTTGTCCCTACCCATTTTCTATTATATTGATCAATTAGTATATCGGTAATTCCATTACTAATCAGATTACTATTATTTGTATTAATATTTGAGAAATTATTATTCGCGCTATCTACTATTACTCCATCTAACAAACTTGCAAACCATGCATTCCCAAGAACATCAAAATCACATGAAAGAATGAAATTACCTGGATTAATTACTGACCAACTGGCACCATCAAAGACACTAACTCCAGAGCTGAAGTTTGCATGGGAGCACCAAACATCACCACCTTGATTAATATCTATATTTACAATTTTGTTATCTGATAGTCCTGAAAGTATATCATATGACAGCCAATTACTACCATTATAAACACTTAACCCAAAGTTTGTCCCAACATATACTTCATTATTTAAACCACATTTGATAGATAAAATATTGTTATCGATAATACCATCTGAAACATTATAATTAGTAAATGATGTCCCATCAAAATATGAAACTCCATTATTTGTACCAATCCATATATTACCACTATTATCTGTGTCGATGCATGTAATAAAATCACTAACTAAACCATCAGTACTATAAAAATTTTCAATGTTTTGTGATTTTGTAAATAAAGAACAGCTAAGTAGTAAAAAAAATAGTAATAATCTCACCTAGCGTTATATTTTAATCAATTTAACTATTTGATCAGTATCGCTGATGCGAATAAAATAAGTTCCTCTATTAAGTCTTTCAATTGAAATAAAATCAGAGTTTTCTCCATTCATCACTTCTCTAAAAAACATATCGAAAATTGTAAAATTAGATTTCTGACTAAAATTCAAATACTTATTCGATGGATTAGGGAAAATTTGAATCTTTTCTTTAATTATTTCATTGTTGCTTGTCAATAAATTATTACTTCTGTTAAAGGTATGTGGTTGCAAAACAAATGAGCCAAAACCGTTTGGAGATCTTGCAAATGCTATATCAGCAGGTTGAGGAGCAATTGTGATTGAATCAAATATTACACCACTTGAATTTGACAAAGTAATTTTCTCTCCAAAGTTGAAAAGTCTAAAATTCGCATGATTAAAACCTTCTTGCTTTTGTTCATCAGCCCAAATTATATAGTAACCAAACGGCTCAATTGCAATTGAAGGTAACTGCCATTTAAAAAGATTTGTTGATGTATCTGATAAAAATAAATCTTCAACATTAATATAAGAGTTAGTGGAGTTATATAACTCTATCCAATCATCTGTTTCACCTGCAGGATCTTCAACCGCACTAACATTATTTGACATCAGCTCGTTGATAACAATACTTGAAGCTGGAAGATTCACATTAACTGAGTAATACTCAAAAGCTGCTCTTGCAGGGGAAAATTCTCCAGCAATATTATTTTCAGCATATACATAAAAATCAATCTTATTACAAGTATTTGAAATTTTTGCACCAAAAATACCATCATTTGGCAATCCATCATTATTATTACCATCATCAAGCATATTAATACTTGTAAATTTCATATTATCACCAAACCTAAAATTTAGAAATACACTGTCAACATTAGAAACTGTTGCATTAATAAAGATGTCATCTCCTAAATTATAATTTGTTGGACAATTAACATTAGTAATATCTGGATTTCCATTGTAGCCTGCATAATTAGATAAGTAATTTTCTCTACTGCTCATTAACTGAGTGATACCTGGACAATCTCCATTCACCAGACTTACAGAATTGTTAAGATTTGAAAGGAAATCAGAGTGTGTATAAAATTTATTTGTATCGTTTTGGACATGAGTATCTATCAATGATCTCAGTTGATTAGCTCTATTTATGTAACTCTGATTAGTAAAGTTTTCACTAACAATAGTTCTAATATGAGCAAGATACATTTTTCTATTTCTATCACTAGCAAATAAATTTCTCATCAGTGGTCTAGGTGATAGTGACATATTATTATGATGAACAAATGGATCCATATTTTGAGCTTGTGGAATTGAAAAGCCATTAAAATAAAGTGCAGATGCATCAGTCAATCTAAAACCTCCAAATGACATATTTAAATCCCAAATAAGAGGGCTAAATTGTTTTGTTAATTCTTGAAACAAATAATAATTTTGTGAATAGCCAATATAGGAGTCGAAATTAACTAGAACATAATTGAATGCATGCATCCACAACGTTCTGTCAATGTTTAAGTTATCATCTAATGAGTTTGGGAAGTTATTTAGTGTATCAATTAGTCCGTATAATTGAGACCAACCATATGAAGATTCTAATCTGTAATAGTCATAATAATCAGCGCTATCACTACCATGTGAATCACTTAAATTTGAGTTTTCACCACTAATACTTATATCAAGATTGTTAGGCTCACATTTAAAAAATGGATTGTGTCTTTCTCCAAAGCTTGCACTTACAAAATCTTTATTAATAGCCTCAACATTAGTATACAAACCCCACAATGTGTCGTTAATGAATACATTAGCATAATTTGCTTTTGGAGCTGGCATGTACTTTCTGGCAATTTCATATGATAAAACCTCTCTCAAAAAACTGGGGTCATATATTATATTTGCCAACTTTATTTTTTTGTAGCCGTCTAAATCTTGTTTTCCTTTAACATAATTTATTTTTATATTAAAAGGATTCTTTATAGTATTTACTGAAACAGAACTAAACCCTTTATACCTAATTCCCACACTATCATATTGTTCTCCATCAATAATTAAATATGCTAATATTCTTTGATCATTACCAATAATATACAAACTATCTAGAGTAGATTGCCAGTTGGGCTCATAAAAATAAATTCTTATCTCTTTTAGTGAATCAGTCTCATAAAAAGAAGATTGAGCCTTAGAAAGATTAGATATAAAAATCAAAACGAAAGTTAAGTATATTATATTAATTTTTCTCAAATTACTATCTTTTGTATGAATTGTCGGTTCCTAAGTTTATATTTGATATAGTATAATCCTTTACTTATAAATTTTGTGCTAATGTTAGATTTTAAATCTTTACTCTTATAAACTACTCTTCCATCTGATGAAAAAATCATAAGTTCTTCAGCTATTTCATTTATATTGTCATATTTTATTAAACTGTTGTGATGATAAAAAAGTATCGGATTATTTAGTTCCTCAATACTAGAAGCATTAAAACATGATGTACTACTTGTGTTCATATAGTCTTTTAGAACTTGTATTCCTGGGTGATCACACTCATATCTGAAAGCTTTTTGAGATTGAGCATTGTATGGTCCCCAAATAATATTGTTTAATGAGTCAACTTCATACATTACACCAGCACCACCTTGTCCTCCAGATGCATTAACAAAAATGTTACCATTGGACATTCTATCAGATGCTGATTGA
>NHEL02000015.1:0-29017 GCA_002172655.2 Flavobacteriales bacterium TMED84
AAAGAAAGCCTTCCGATTTCTCGAAAGGCTTGTCTTTACTAAGCTCCCCCTCTTGGGCTCGAACCAAGGACCCTCTGATTAACAGTCAGATGCTCTAACCAACTGAGCTAAGGAGGAAAATGGAAGCAAAAATAGCTTATTGCATTAAATTATGCAATATATTTGTGAAAAAACAAAAATGAGCATATTAGTAGTAGGAACCGTAGCTTTTGATGCTATTGAAACAAAGCATGGAAAAACAGATAAAATTGTTGGTGGAGCAGCCACATACATATGCCACTCAGCTGCACCGTTTTCAAATAATTTAAATTTAGTGTCGGTTGTTGGTGGCGACTTTCCAAAGCATGAAGTTTTAAAGTTAGAAAAAAAGGGCGTTGACACTCTTGGTCTTCAAATTAAAAAAGAAGAAAAAACTTTCTTTTGGTCAGGAAGGTACCATGACGACATGAACATTAGAGACACAATTGAGACACAGCTAAATGTATTAGAAAAGTTTGTTCCTGATGTTCCCAAATCCTTCAGGAAATCTAAACTTTTAATGCTTGGAAATTTAATGCCATCAGTTCAGCAAAAGGTCTTAGATCAAATGCAGGAAAGGCCGGAACTGATAATTTTAGATACCATGAACTTTTGGATGGACAACTTTCTAGAGGATCTTTTAAAGAGCCTTAAAGAAGTTGATATTCTGACTATAAATGATGAAGAGGCTCGACAGCTATCTGGTGAAGACACTTTGGTTAACGCTGCAAAAAAGATAACAAAAATGGGGCCTAAATATTTAATAATAAAAAAAGGAGAGCACGGCTCAATGTTGTTTGGTGAAGAAAAGATTTTTTTAACACCTGCCTATCCTTTAGAAACGGTGGTTGATCCAACAGGAGCCGGAGATAGTTTTGCGGGAGGTCTCGTTGGTTATTTAAGTAGTTGTGAAAAAATAAACTTCCAAAGCATAAGACGCGCAATTCTTTACGCTACTGCGGCCGCTTCATTTTGTGTCCAAAAATTTGGAACTGAGGGGGCCGAAAAAGTAACAATTTCAGAGATAGAAAAAAGGGTTAAGTATTTGAAAGAAATTACGAAGGTTTAAAATAAAGTATCAGGTTCTTGTTTAATACTGGTTTCGTAATATTCATCAATTTTCAAGGGTTTTTTCTTAGTAGCCTGAACCGCTAAAAAATCACACCTTTCGTTTTCAACAATTTCAGAGTGGCCTTTTATCCAGATAAATCTGACTCGGTGTTTTCTGTATATTTTCAAAAAGCGCAACCACAAATCTTTGTTTTTTTTCTTTTTAAAATTGTTTTTCTCCCAATTAAACAGCCACTTTTTTTCTACTGCGTTTACAACATATTTTGAATCAGAGTAAATGACAATGTTTTTATTAAAACTTTTTAAAGCCTCTAAACCTACAATAACTGCTTGCAACTCCATACGGTTATTTGTTGTAAGTCTATACCCCTCACTAATTTCTTTTCTGTGACCCTCATATAAAAGAACAACACCATAGCCCCCGCGGCCAGGATTGCCTCTTGAAGAACCATCAGTGTATATGCTTACTTTCATACTATAAAAGATTCTTTATGACTCTTGGGAAATAATAGTACTCAACATCTCTGATTTTTTTTCTTAATGTCTCTAGGCTTTCTACATCAGAGAGCTCAATTTCTTTTTGAAAAATGATATCCCCACTGTCGTACTCTTCATTCACATAATGAATAGTTATGCCTGTTTTTTTTTCACCAGAGCCCAACACCTTTAAATGAACATTGTCCCCGTACATACCTTTGCCGCCGAATTTTGGAAGAAGCGAGGGGTGAAGGTTAATAATTTTTTTGTCGTAAGAACAAACTAAACGCGAGGGTATCTTTAAAAGATAACCCGCAAGCACGATAAGGTGAATGTTGTTTTCTTGCAAAACCTCACAAAAACTATTTTTTTCCAACACTCCTTTAGTTGCATAAACAGTTTTAACCTTTCTTTTGTCAGCAATCTTTTTTGAAATAGAGTCAAGCTTATTAGTAACATGTAAAGCAACAAAAACACTATTGTCGTTTTGAAAATAATCACAAATATTTTCAAAATTACCACCTCTACCAGATGAAAAAACAGCAATGTTTTTTTTCATTAAGCAATATTTAAATTATTTAAACAAATATATGTTAATATAGTAATAATTAAATTGTGATGTTGTTTCAATTATTAATGTAATTTGCAAAAAAATTAAAATTATGTCAGAAGTATCAACTAAAGTAAAAGCAATAATTGTAGACAAACTTGGAGTGACGGAAGGAGATGTAACAGACACGTCAAGCTTTACAAACGACTTAGGCGCGGACTCATTAGATACGGTCGAGTTAATAATGGAGTTCGAAAAAGAGTTTGATATACAAATACCAGATGATAAAGCAGAATCAATAGAGACTGTGGGAGACGCGATTTCATTTATTGAGAACGCATAATTCTTAAATGAAAAACAGGAGAGTGGTTGTTACTGGTATGGGGGCGCTAACTCCAATTGGAAACACCATAAAAGAGTTTTGGAAAAACCTTGTTGATGGAAAGTCAGGCGCAGATAAAATAACCCTTTTTGACGCAGCTAAGTTCAAAACAAGATTCGCATGCGAAGTAAAAGGTTTTCAGGCCGAAGATTATCTTGACAGAAAAGAGGCTAGACGTCTAGATCGATTTTGTCAGCTCGCTTTGGCTGTAGCAGATCAAGCACTAACAGACTCAAAGCTGCTTTCTTCCAGTTTCAATAACGAAAGAACGGGTGTTATTTGGGGTTCAGGTATTGGTGGATTGACAACTATGCTTCAAGAAACAAAATCTTTTCTTAACAATGGGGAGTCGCCACGACTTAACCCGTTTTTCATACCAAAAATAATATCAGACATTCCCGCAGGACACATCTCAATAAAATATGGTTTAAAGGGGCCAAATTATAGTGCTGTTTCTGCATGTGCTTCCGCAAGCAATGCTATAATAAATGCATTCAACTATATCAAGCTAGGCTTTTCAGATGCATTTGTTACTGGGGGCTCAGAAGCGTGTGTTAATGAGCTTGGGATAGGTGGCTTTAACGCTATGATGGCTCTGTCAACGAGAAATGATGACCCTAAAACAGCTTCAAGGCCGTTTGATTCAGGTAGAGACGGGTTTGTGTTAGGTGAAGGTGCGGGCGCTTTAGTTATTGAAGAACTTGAGCATGCTAAAAAAAGAGGGGCAAAAATTTATGCAGAGATAGTAGGGGTAGGTTTGTCAGCAGATGCACACCATATAACAGCTCCTCACCCAGAGGGAGAAGGGGCAAGAAAAGTAATGAGAGACGCTGTAAATTATGCAGGCCTTGATCTCTCAGAAATAGACTATATTAATGTTCATGGAACCTCTACGCCACTTGGTGATGTTGCTGAATTAAAAGCTGTTGAGAGCTTATTCGGCATACACAGTCAAAAAATTAATATCAGTTCAACTAAGTCAATGACAGGCCACTTGCTTGGGGCTGCAGGAGCTGTAGAGTCAATAGCAACAATATTGTCAATAAAAAATAGTGTTGTGACACCAACGATAAATAACTTCAATTTAGACCCTGCAATAAACAACAATCTCCAACTTACTTTAAACATAGCTCAAGAAAGAGACATAAAGACAGCCCTTTGCAACACCTTTGGTTTTGGTGGTCATAATGCTTCAATTATGTTTAGCAAGATTTAAATAGTTTGTCAGATAAACAAATTTCAGATTTTTACAGAGATTCATTAGGCATTAAAACCAATGAAAAGGAGATTTATTTTAGGGCAGTTACACATAAGTCTTATAACAACTCTACAAATAATGAAAGGCTAGAGTTTTTGGGAGATGCAGTGCTGGATCTAATAGTTTCACAACAATTGTTTATTAAGAACAAGAATGCAAACGAAGGTTTTTTGAGTATAGAAAAATCAAAATATGTCTCTAGAGAAAATTTAAATAAAGTTGCTGAAAGAATATTGAATAAAAACGTGATTAAACACAAAAGCAGCTATCTATCTAAAAACATGCTTGGCAACACACTAGAGTCAATTATAGGGGCAATCTATATTGATAAAGGGATGCAGACCTGTGAAAAATTTATATTAAAACACATTTTGCAGTTCAAGACAGAAAGATTTTTGTTAAAAAACCTAAGTCAAATCATTAATAAAATCTTTTATGATAAAAAAATTAAGGTTAACTGAAGATCTTGATGTTAATTTTTCACTGTTTTCAATTATTAGCCATGAGAAGTCTTACAAACTGTGTTGGAGGATAAATAAGAAATTACAGATTAACCTTAATAGAGTTGAACCATTAACCATTTTTAAATCGGGCTCTTTTCATAGATATAGGCATTTCAACGAAAGCGAGAAGATAGAAATTGTTTCAAACAGATCTTTAGAGGGTTTTCTTGACACTAAAGACAAAAAAGTAAATTATTTCTTAAAAATTGAAAAACCATTTTTTGAAAGACAAAAATCAAACTTGATAAGTAAACTTAATGACATTTCAGAAATTTTATTAATCTTTGAAGTAGATTTAGAAAAAGACTCAAATAAAAAGGAATTGTTCTATGACTAGAAAGACAAAAATTATTGCAACTATAGGCCCCTCATGTTCAAAGCCGTCAGTTTTAAAAAAAATGATTCAAAAAGGGGTAAATGTTTGTAGACTAAACTTCTCTCATTTGTCTTTAGAAAAGGCTAAAGAAATAATTTCATCTGTCAAGACCATTAATCAGCAACTCTCAATGCACACGGCTATAATGGCCGATTTACAAGGCCCAAAAATTAGAATTAAAAAAATTAACAATAAAACAGGAGAACTCAGCACTATGGTGGGTCAAAAAATTAGAGTAGGAAATTCTAAAGACTGTGATTTATCAGTTGACTATAGGGGTTTTGCTAAGGATGTAAAAAAGGGAGATAGTGTATTAATTGAGGATGGAAAAATAATTTTAAAGGTTTTAGAAACTGATAAAAAAACCAACACTACTCTTAAGTCTTTGAGCCGCGGGGTGATAAAAGAAAGAAAAGGAGTCAATATGCCTGATACAAATATTAAAATGAAGTCAATGACAAAAAAAGATTTTCGTGATCTTAATTTTGTTCTTTCAGAAAATATTGAATGGATAGCCATGTCTTTTGTTAGAAAAAAAGAAGATGTAGTTTCCTTACAAAGAAGAATAAAAAAGTCAGCAAGCACAGCAAGAGTCATTGCTAAAATAGAAAAACCTGAAGCCATTAAAAATATCGACGAAATAATTGACTGTGCCGACGGAATTATGATTGCAAGAGGTGATTTAGGTGTAGAAATACCAGCTCACAAAGTGCCTGTGCTTCAAAAAAAAATAGTAAACAAGTGTAGACTCTCTTCTAAACCATGCATTATCGCAACACAAATGCTCGAAAGCATGACTAATAACTTCTCAGCAACCCGGGCTGAAATTAATGATGTTTCAAACTCAGTTTTCGATGGTGCTGATGCGCTAATGTTAAGCGGAGAAACCTCAATAGGAATACAGCCGCTTAAAGTTGTTGATATNATGAGAAAAACCATTAAAGATGCAGAAAAAAGCATGGAGGATTTTGANTTTAAANAAATAAANGTTAGTGTGAGCGCAAAAAGAAAAGCNGCTGACATTATTTGTAAAAATGCAGTTAAGGCTGCTAATGATTTAAATGCAAAAGCTATTATATCTGCAACTTACTCAGGATATAGTGCGTTAAAAGTTTCTAGCTATAGACCTAAGGCTTTTATTTATGCCTTTACAAATAATCATAATATTTTAAACACTATGAGCATTTTTTGGGGCGTAGTTGGAGTATATTACGATAGAGGCTCAACAACTGATCAGCTGGTTCAAGAGACAATAGCGGTTTTACAAAAAAATAAAATTGTTAAAAAGGGAGAGCTAGTTATTAACACTGCTAGTATGCCAGCGAAAGAAAAAGGAGGAACCAACACTTTAAAAATAAGCAGAGTTTAATATGAAAAATATAGAGCTATTATCAAAAATATGTTCAGTTCCTGGAGCACCGGGACATGAAAAAAAAATTCGCGATTTTATAATAGGAGAAATTAAAAAAGAGGGGCTAAGTTATAAACTTGANAACCTGGGAAATTTAATTGTAAAAATCAAAGGCAAAAAAGAAAAGAGCGTTATGGTGGCAGCNCATATGGATGAGATTGGCTTTATTGTAAAACACATTGACAAGAAAGGGTTTGTTTTTTTTCACCCTTTAGGAGGTTTTGATCCTAAAACACTAACCTCTCAAAGAGTTGTAATTCACGGAACACAGGATGTTTTTGGGGTTATGGGAAGTAAGCCAATACATATAATGTCAGCAGAAGACAGAAAAAAAACACCTAAAATCGAAGATTATTTTATAGATACGGGATTAAAAAAAGAAGAACTAGAAAAGAATATTAGTGTTGGAGATCCAATAACTAGACATAGCGAGCTCATTGAACTAGGACAGAATATTAACAGTAAGTCACTTGATAATAGAGCTTCAGTTTTTGTTCTTTTACAGGTTTTAAAAAAAATAAAACAACCACCACCATACGATATTTATGGTGTCTTTACTGTACAGGAAGAGGTAGGTTTAAGGGGGGCAAGCGCAGCCTCCTTGTTAATAAATCCTGATTTTGGTTTTGGTTTAGATACAACGATAGCTTTTGACACTCCTGGCTCAGCTGAAAGAGATCGGGTCTCTCAATTAGGACTCGGTCCATGCATTAAAATAATGGACTCACAAACTATTTGTGATTATAGAATGGTAAATTATATGAAAGAAGTATCTAAATTAAAAAAAATAAAAACCCAACTAGAAATTTTACCAGCGGGAGCTACAGACACCTCCCCTCTGCAAAGAATGAACTCGGGTGGCTCTATAGCTGGTGCAATTTCAATTCCAACCAGACATATTCATCAAACAATTGAAATGGTGAATAAATCAGATTTGTCTAATACGATAGTGTTTTTGTATGAATGTTTAACTGAGATAGATAAGTATGATTGGTCGCACTAATTAAATTGTTTTAAAAAGCTCAGATCATTTTCAAAAAACAACCTTAAATCCTTCACTCCGTATTTTAACATAGCTATTCTTTCAATACCCATTCCAAATGCGTACCCTGAATATTTTTCTTGGTCAATACCACAGTTATTTAAAACTTTTGGGTCAACCATTCCACAACCCAAAATTTCCAACCACCCAGTNCCCTTTGTAAGCCTGTAATCAGCCAGAGTCTCTGTTCCTAAAAAAACATCCATTTCTGCAGAAGGCTCAGTAAAAGGGAAGTATGAGGGTCTGAATCTTAAAACAACATCATTTCCAAAAAACTTTTTAGCAAAAACAAAAAGCAAGTTTTTCATATCAATAAAACTTACATTTTCATCAATATATAAACCCTCAATTTGATGAAAAATACAATGCGCTCTTGATGAAATAGCTTCATTTCTAAAAACTCTACCTGGAGAAATAGTTCTAATAGGGGGTTGGCTTTCGCTCATATGTCTAACTTGAACAGAGGAGGTGTGAGTTCGCAGTAAAATATCAGGCTGAGTTTTTACAAAAAAAGTATCCTGCATATCTCTTGCNGGATGATTTTTTGGCAAGTTTAAGGCTTCAAAATTGTGCCAATCATCTTCAATTTCTGGGCCTGAAGAAATGTAAAAACCTAAAGATTTAAAAATTTCATTAATTTGATTACTAATCTTAGTTATCGGATGTGTAGATCCAGTAAAATTAGAGGTTGGTCTTGTTAAATCTAAGACTGAGTTTAATTTTGAGCTAGACATTGTTTTGATAACCTTAATTTTATCTTGACATATTTTTTTAAGAAGATTAATCTCTTTTCCAACAGCCTTCTTTTCATCATATGAAAGTTTTTTAAACCTTAAAAAAAGAGAATTAACAATACCACTTTTTGATAAAAATCTTTTTTTAAAAGCATCTGCCTCTTTGTTTGACTTAACAGATGAATCTTTAGCCTCTAAGCAATAAGTACGTATTTCTTCTAACACTTAAATTTTTTATATTTGTAATGCAAATTAACAACATTTATGCAATATAGAATTGGTTTATTAATCTTCGCATTTTTTATCATTGTTTCTTGTGAGAAAGCACCAGACACGAAAGCTATAATAACAGTTAATGATATAAATGGAAATCCGGTTAGAGGAGCTACAGTGTGGCTGAGTCAAAATGGTCAAATTAGCCCTCAGGGGACGGTTTCAAACATTAGTGATCAACAAATTACAGATTCACAAGGGCAAACTGTTCATATATTTGAACTAGAAAAAGTTTTAAACATCAACGCTCAAAAAACTCAAGGTAATGACTTTTTATCTGGATCAGACGTAATAAAGCTTGTTAAAAATGAAACTGTATTTAAAACAGTTCAGATAAATTAACATCAATTCGTTGGATCTTTCAAAATGAATTATATAGACTTATTCTTAGTATCAATATGTATTTACGGACTAGTTAAGGGATATATTAATGGTCTGGTTAAAGAAATCACCGGAACACTTTCTTTATTTATATCTTTTTATGTTGCAATCAGTTTTTACACTTTTTTTGACCCCTATTTTAACAACTATATTAGTGAAGGACCAATTAAATCACTTGTGATGTTTGGAGCCTTATTTTTGTCAACACTTCTTTGTGTTAGAATAATTGGTTTTTTTTTAGACAAAGCAACAAGCTTCATGGCTCTTGGATTAGCAAGTAAGTTATTAGGCTCTGTTTTCGGTTTTTTAAAGCTTTACACTCTTTGTGGTTTAATACTTTTTTTTGAAGGTCAAATCAATTTGTTTGAAAAAAAAAATAAAGAATGAATCAGTTTTATACAAGANTTGTTATGGTCTTATTGATAAAATGGCTCCAGACTTTGATCATAAAGAAATTAAAAATAGCTTTGACAAGAAGAAAGATGAGCTTGAAGAAAGGCTTAATCTAAAATAGCTTGAACAGCAGGCAGTTTTTTTGTTTCCAGAAAATGAAGCATTGCACCACCTCCAGTAGAGATATAACTCACCTCAGAAGACAAACCAAATGTTTTTAAAGCAGAAATGGAATCCCCTCCGCCAACTAAAGAAAAAGCACCTCTTTTAGTAACAGTTGCTACAGCTTCTGCAATCTCTTTTGTACCTGTTGAGAAGTTTTTAAATTCAAAAACCCCCATAGGCCCGTTCCAAACTATTGTTTTTGATTTAGAGATAATATTTTTAAACGCACTAACAGTTTTAGGCCCAATATCTAAACCGATTAGACCTCCAGGAATTGATTTGGAATCACTAATTATATAGTCTTCATTGTCAATAAAGGCGCGAGAATTAATAGAGTCTTGAGGAACCATGAGATTTACATTNTTTTTTTTAGCCATCTCTAATAATGAGGCTGCCTTTTCTAACTCATCTTCTTCAAAAATAGAATCACCAATTTCACCTCCTGCAGACTTAATAAAAGTAAACATCATCCCNCCTCCAATCAAAATATTGTCCGCAAAGCTCATAAAGGATTTTATAACATTAATTTTGGAGCTTATTTTTGCCCCTCCAATAATAGCTGTCAAAGGAGATGAGAAGTTGTTAATAACTCTAAATATTGAACTATATTCTTTATAAAAAAGATTACCTATACACTTTTCATTAAAATACTTTGCAACGTGGAAAGTTGAGCTATGTTTTCTATGTGCTGTGCCAAAAGCGTCATTGACAAAAACATCAGCTAACTTTGAGAGGCTTTTACAAAAAAGCAAGTCACCAGAACTCTCTTCTTTGTAGAAGCGTATGTTTTCCAACAAAATAATTTCATCTCTAGAAGCAAGGGATATGTTTTCAATAAGTTTTTTTGAGCCAATTTTTTGATCTAAAAAACAAACCTTTCTTTTAGACTCAAAACTCACAGCTTCAACCAAATTCTTCAGCGAGAGGTTTTTTTTCCACACACCCTTTGGTCTACCTAAATGTGAAACTAATATAACCTTACCCCCATTATCAATAATGTTATTTATGGTATTTATATGAGATTTAATTCTAGTTCTATCATTAATAATTCCATTTTTTGAAATTGGCACATTAAAATCAACTCTTATTAGAGCGGTCTTGTTTTTGAAAGATATATCTTGGATTAATTTCACTTTGTAAAAATAAAATAATGAACTAAATTAGAGAAAAATAAAGCCCACATAAAACCAAGTTGCACTAAATGCAAGTTTCGTCTAAAATCTATATCCAGAATCTCGTAAAAAAAAACAATAGTAGCGGGTCTATTTTGTTTTATGGATTAAATAGTGGGCCGAAGTTTAGTTTAGCACACTATGCCATGCAAATGTTGAACTGTTATCAACTTAAAAATCAAGAACCTTGTGGTGTCTGTAATGCATGCGTAAAGCTAAAGGCATTAAATCATCCAGACTTGCACATAATACTTCCATTGCCAAATGAAAAAAAGATTGATGGAAGAGCTTTATCTGTGTGGAAAAAACATATTATCAAAAACAATCAACTTAATTTTGAAGAGTGGAAAAAGATAATAGCTTCTGAGCTTGGAACAGAAAAAGAACCCGCAATTGGTTCTGAAAAAGTAAGTCAAATTAGTTCTATACTGAAGCTGAGAAATTTTGAGGCAAAAAAAAGAATTGTATTAATTTGGCACGCTGAAAAACTTAACACCATAGCCTCTAACAAGATTTTGAAAATGTTAGAGGAGCCACCTGATAAAACTTACTTTATTTTTGTAGCAAGTGATAAAGAAGAGCTAATAGACACTGTGAAATCAAGGCTGGAAGGGATTCGTGTAAAAGAAAAAATAAGTGCTCAAACTTCTGAAACCCCCAACAGAAATAAAGATTCTGATTATGCTTTTGAAGCAAGTGCTGAAGAAAGCCTAGCTAATGAGAATTTTAAAAAATTTCAAACATGGATGAGAGCATGTCATTCAAAAAATATAGTTGAATTAAATGATTTAAATCTGGAAATTTCCAAAAGAAAAAAAGGGGGACATAAAAACTTTTTGAACTTTTGCGTAAATAAACTTAGTTTTTGTTGTAGGTATGTTGTACAGAACAAAGATGATGCTCAATTAAATGAAGAGATGAAGTTTATCATAAAGTTTTGCAAACACTTAAGGCTAAAAACTTTAGTTTTATTATTAGAAGAAATAGAGAGTTCTATATATTATTTAGAAAGAAATGCTAATTCAAAAATTTTGTTTCTTTCTTTGTCAATAAATTTATTTAATATTTTTGATCAAAATTAAATTCCACCACTTCTTAATTGTTTTTGTTCTTTTTAGTTCATGCCTAAAAAAAAGCAACAATATTAATTTTATTAATATTGAGAACGACACTTGGTTAGCTTCAGACACATTGTTTTTCAATTTTAAAGACTTAGATACTGAAAAAAAATATTATGCTCAATTGACCGTAAAGCACAAGACAGACTATTATTATCAAAACTTAATTTTGTTTTTACAAGCAAACAATCAAATAGACACGCTTAATTTGCAGTTGGCAAAAAAAAATGGCACTTGGAATAGCAAGGGAGCTGGAGACATTAGGTTTTATTCAAAAACTCTAAAAAATCTTAATTTTGATAAAAAAGATAGTATATGTATAGTTATCAATCATGCTATGAGAAACACTAATACAAATCAAATAAGAGAAATACATGGGGTTTCTTCAGTTGGTCTTGAAATAATTAATAAAGATTGATTAAAAATAATTGGTTCATATGGATTTTTATGCTCACGCCTTTTGTGGTGTCTATAGTTATAATCTTATTGGTTTCACAGGGTTTTTTTGGAAAGCTTCCAACCTTTGATGAGCTTGAAAACCCCAAGACCAATTTAGCAACACAAATTATCTCTTCTGATGGAAATAATTTAGGAGCATACTTTTATGAAAACAGAAGTAACGTTAGCTATAAAGAGCTTCCAAATGATTTAATAGATGCATTAATTGCTACTGAGGATATTAGATTTAGAAATCATTCAGGAATAGATACAAGATCATTGTTAAGAGCTGTATACGGTCAAATTATTGGAAACAAATCAAGTGGAGGAGCTAGCACGATCACACAACAATTAGCAAAAATGCTTTTTACAAAAAAACCTAGTTCTGGTGTTGAGAGAGTTGTGCAAAAACTTAAAGAATGGGTAATCTCTGTAAGGCTAGAAAAACACTACACAAAAAATGAAATAATTACAATGTACTTAAATAGGTTTGATTGGGTTAATAATGCCGTAGGTATAAAATCAGCATCAAGAGTTTATTTTAACAAAACACCATCTGAGCTTAAACTTGAAGAGGCGGCAACTTTAGTTGGAATGTTAAAAAACTCAGCGCTTTACAATCCAAATAGGCGTTTAAATTTCACTGAGGAAAGAAGAAACGTGGTGCTTTCTCAAATGAAAAAATATGAATTTATAAACCACGAAACTTTTGATACAACAAGAGTTAAACCTCTTGTTCTAGATTTTAAAAAAGCTAGCCATAATGAAGGTTTAGCTCCATATTTAAGAGAACAACTAAGACCGATACTTGTTAACTGGTGTAAAACTAAAAAAAAGCCAGATGGAAGCACATATAATCTTTATACCGACGGGCTAAAGATATATACCACTATTGATTCAAGAATGCAGGTCTATGCAGAAAAAGCTGTTAAAACACATATGTCTAAATTGCAAAAAGACTTTTACAATCACTGGAAAGGATATGAGCACGCTCCTTTTCCTGAAGACTTTGACACTTTACAATTTGAACTAGTAATGAATCAGGCTATAAAAAGATCCGAAAGGTATAAAAAAATGAAAGCTTCTTCAAAATCAAATGAAGAAATTGAAAAAGCTTTTAAAACAAAAGTAAAAACTAAACTTTTCTCATGGAATGGTGTTGTTGACAGTTTAATTAGCCCGTTTGACTCAATACTTTACAACAAGTTTTTCATTCATTGTGGTATGATGAGTATGGATCCTAAAACAGGTTTTATAAAGTCTTATGTTGGAGGGATTAATCATAGGTTTTTTAAATATGACCATGTAATAAAGGGAAAAAGACAGGTGGGTTCAACATTTAAACCTTTTCTTTATGCTTTAGCTGTACAAGAAGGTTACTCAGCATGCAAAAAAGTACCTAATGTTCCAGTTGTTTTTGATAAAAATATTTGGAAGCTTGAGAAGGACTGGTCTCCAAAAAATTCAGGTAATGATTATGAGGGCTTACCTTTAACAATGAAGTTTGGTTTAGCAAACTCAATAAATTCAATGACAGCATATATTATGAAGCAATTTGGACCATATGCTGTGGTAGATTTAGCAAGGAAAATGGGTGTAAAATCAAAAATTTTAGCAGTCCCCTCACTATGTTTAGGAACATTTGATTTATCTGTGTATGAAATGGTTGGTGCTTATTCTACTTTCGCAAACAAAGGGGTGTGGACAGAGCCAATTTTTATAAACAAAATAACTGATAAAAATGGAGTGGTGCTTGAAAACTTCAGCCCAAAAACACAAGAGGCAATGAGTCAAAACACGGCAGATATAATGATTAGACTATTACAAGGTGTAGTTGATGGGGTATACAGCGCTGAAGCTAAAGTTAGAAGGGGGACAGGAGTTAGACTTAGGTATAAGTATGAATTTAAAAACGAAATTGCAGGAAAAACAGGAACAACACAAAATCAATCAGACGGCTGGTTCATGGGAATCACACCGGATTTGGTAACTGGAGTGTGGACTGGTTGTGAGGATAGAAGTGTGCATTTTAGAGATATACAGAATGGACAAGGAGCAAATACAGCATTGCCCGTCTTTGCAGAATATATGAAAGGAATTTATAATGACACGTTGAATTTAGATCCAATTAGAAAAAACTTTGATATTTCTAAATCAATAGACATTTCAATTGATTGTGATGAGGATTTAATTAAATTTAAGGATAATTTTGACGAAGAATTTTAATATGATTAACAAAACAGCAGCTAATGTAGATGAGGCAATCTCTGGTGTAAAAAGTAATATGGTATTAATGTTTGGAGGTTTTGGTTTATGTGGAATAGCTGAGAACTGTATAAATGCTCTTTCAAAAAAAAATATTGAAAGTCTGACTTGCATTTCAAATAACGCTGGTGTTGATGATTTTGGGCTAGGACTTCTTTTAAAGAAAAGACAAATAAAAAAAATGATTTCTTCATATGTCGGAGAAAATGATGAGTTTGAAAGACAAATGCTTTCAGGAGAGTTAGAGGTTGAGTTAATCCCACAAGGAACCTTGGCCGAAAGATGTAGGGCTGGCGGGGCAGGTATACCAGCATTTTTTACACCAGCAGGCTATGGCACGGAGGTTCAAGGAAAGAAAGAGGTGAGAGTGTTTAATAAAAAGAAATATATTTTGGAACACGCTTTAAATGCTGATTTTGCTTTTGTAAAAGCCTGGAAAGGAGACACTTTAGGTAATCTAATTTACAAGGGTACAGCAAGAAATTTCAATCCTTTAATGGCTATGGCCGGTAAGATAACAGTAGCTGAAGTTGAACATTTAGTACCTGCCGGGGAATTAGATTTAAATCAAATACACACTCCAGGTATATTTGTACAGCGTATTTTTAAGGGAGGTTTTTACGAAAAAAGAATTGAAAACAGAACAACAACAAAACCTTAATATGGCCTTAACAAAAAATGAAATTGCAAAAAGAATAGCTCAAGAATTAGTGAACAACACATATGTAAATTTAGGAATAGGAATACCTACTTTAGTTGCTAACCACGTCCCTTTAGATATAAATGTTGAATTTCAATCTGAAAATGGAATATTAGGCATGGGCCCTTTCCCTAAAGAGGGAAAGGAAGATGCAGATTTAATAAATGCAGGCAAGCAAACCATTACCTCTTTGCCTGGAGCGGTTCTTTTTGATTCAGCCACATCATTTTCTATGATTAGAGGAAACCACATCCATCTAAGTGTTTTGGGAGCTATGCAAGTAGCTGAAAACGGTGATATAGCAAACTGGAAAATCCCTGGTAAAATGGTCAAGGGAATGGGTGGGGCTATGGACCTAGTTACCTCATCAAACAATATTATAGTTGCTATGACACATACAAACAGGCTGGGTCAAAGTAAACTTTTAAAAAGATGCACTCTGCCAATAACAGGCGTATCTTGTGTAAAAAAAATAGTTACAGACCTAGCTGTTATTGAGATCACAAGTAAAGGATTTAAATTAACAGAAGTAGCCCCTGGTGTTTCAGAAGATGAAATTATTAACTCAACAGATGCTGAGTTAACTATAGATAAAAATCTTAAAACAATAGTGTTATAAGGGTTTTATTTCTTTCTAATGTCCTCTGTTTTACCTTCTGGAACAGCATCAATTAACTTTTTAGTGTAGTCTGTTTGAGGTGAATTATAAATTTGATCGGCGTCTCCCATTTCTTCTATTTTCCCACCTTGCATTACTACCATTCTGTCACTCATATATTTAACAACAGATAAATCATGAGATATGAATATATACGTCAAACCAAACTCTTTTTTGAGGTCATTTAATAGATTTAGTACTTGAGCCTGCACAGAAACATCAAGGGCTGAAACAGATTCATCACAAATAATAAATTTCGGATTTAATGCTAAAGCTCTAGCAATACCAATACGTTGTCTTTGTCCACCTGAAAATTCATGTGGATATCTGTAAAAGTGTGTTGGATCAAGGCTTACTTTTTCTAGAAGTTCTTGTACTTTATTTTTTCGATCTTTTTCAATTTCATATATTCCATGAACCTGCATAGGTTCCATTATAGCGTTTCCAATAGTCATTCTAGGGTTTAGTGAAGAATAAGGGTCTTGGAATATAATTTGAACCTCCTTTCTAAAATCTCTTAATTCATTTGCAGACATTGATGCAATATCTATGCCTTTATAAATCATCTTTCCAGACATAGGCTCTTCTAATCTGAGAATAGTTCTTCCTGTTGTAGTTTTCCCACAGCCAGACTCACCAACTAAGCCAAGCGTTTCTTTAGGATACACATCAAAGCTGATGTTATCTACAGCTTTTACATACCCACTTGTGCCTCCAAAAAAACCTTTTTTAATTGGAAAATAAGTTTTCAAGTTTTGTACTTTTAGTATGGGGTCTTGTTTATATAAATTTACAAGTCTCTCTTTTCTTTCTTTATCAGAAACAATAATTTTTTTTGTAAAATCTTTAACAGAAATTTTATTATCAATAACATTACCAGAGGAATCAACCTGCATAAAATCGGATACTGTGGGTAAAAACTTATATCGTTTATTTAAAGGGGGTCGACATGCAAGCAAGCCTTTTGTATATGGGTGTTTTGGCTTGGTGAAAATATCCCAGACATTTCCTTGCTCAACAATTTTACCCTTGTACATAACCACAACTTTATCTGCTAGCTCTGCAATAACGCCTAAATCATGCGTTATAAATATTATACCCATCTCATATTCCTTTTGTAGGCCTTGCATTAGTTCAAGAATAGTTTTTTGAACGGTAACATCAAGGGCTGTGGTAGGTTCATCTGCAATTAAGACGGAAGGTTTACAGCTCATTGCCATAGCGATCATAACCCTTTGCTTTTGACCGCCAGATATTTGGTGAGGATATGTGTTAAAAATTCTTTCAGGGTCAGGTAATTCGACTTTTTTAAATAAATCAATAGCCAAGTCTTTAGCCTCATTTGAATTAAGTTTTTGGTGCAAAATAATAGCTTCAACAACTTGATTTCCGCAGGTAAAAACAGGATTTAGAGAGGTCATGGGTTCTTGAAAAATCATTGCTAAATCATTACCCCTATGAGATCTCATTTCCTCTTCAGAAAGAGATAGTAGGTTTACACTTGTTGATTCATTTTTATGAAAAATGATTTCACCTGAAGATATTTTGCCTGGAGGTGATGGAACCAACCTCATTGCTGATAATGATGTTACAGACTTTCCAGAGCCTGACTCTCCAACAACACCGATTGTTTCACCTTTATTTAATGTGAAACTAATATTATCAACAGCCCGCAATGTACTGCCATCTGTATGAAACTCAGTTACAAGTCCATTAAATTCAATTAAAGCTTTATTTTTTTTCATATTTATCAAAGAAAATAATTTTAAATAATAGTACCAACTAAGTCACTACAAATTTCATTCCAAATATTTTAGTAAAATTTTTAATAATAATTTTTTTTACTTCACTTTTGTCGACATCAACATTAAGTTCGTTTTTCATGCTAGTGACCTTTTTATTAGAGATACCACAAGGAACGATATGATCAAAATATGAAAGATCGTTATTTACGTTTAGCGCGAATCCGTGCATAGTCACCCACCTACTGGTTTTTACTCCTATCGCACATATTTTTCTAGCATTATTTTTTGTATCAATCCAAACCCCAGTCTCTCCTGCAGATCTTTCTGCTTTAATAGAAAACTCACTTAAAGTTTCTATTATAACCTCTTCAATACCTCTCATGTATTTTCCAAGATCTGAAAAAAAGTTTTCAAGATCAATTATTGGGTATCCAACAATTTGTTCAGGACCATGGTATGTGATATCCCCACCCCTATTTGTTAAATGGAAAGAAGCTCCAATTTTTTTTTGTGTTTTAATGTCAGCTAGAAAGTTCTTATTATTTCCATTTTTACCCAAAGTATATACATGATTATGTTCACAAAAAATGAAATAATTTTTTGTAGGTACAGAAGTTTGGTTTTTTCTGTTTTTAGATTTTATACTAATAATTTCATCAAATAACCTTTTTTGATATTCTACACCTTTAGTATATTCAATGCTAGAAACATCAAGAAGAGAAACGGATTTGTTAATTAATTTTTGAGAGTTCACTTTTTAAGTAATTAATTACATCAATCTCAACAGAGTCAACATTGTTTAGTTCAGACAAAAACCAAGAAATCCAATCTGTGAGGTGAACTAGATAAAGAGTTTTTTCGAGCTTTGAGTTGCCAAAACTATCGATTTCAATTATTTTAGGGTTGTATTTTTGTATAATCTTCTTGTTGATGCTAACTCTTAGTTTGTTTCTGTAAAAGTCATCATCATTTTGAAGAAATATTACAGATAAATCATCAGTATTTGTTCGCCACCCTAAAATTTCATTATGATTCATCTCAGGAATAATAGCATGCCAGCATAACATCTTAGAATTTTCATTAAGTTGCTGTCTAAATCTAATAGCTAAACCTTCATATCCATCACAGCAATAAATAATAGCTGTTGTTTTGTGTATTTTATCAGCAGCTGATCTAGCAGTAGAAATAATATTCTCACTGGTTTTTTTAAGATTTTCAATTGTATGCTCTAAGTTTTTCAAAAACCCATCTGAGATTAGATTATTTTTATATAGTATAAAAAACAGTTGAATAAACGAATACGCAAACATGGCTCTAGGGGGCGAGCCTGATGGAATTTTTATATGAGGAATATTATTGTCAGCAGAAAACTTTTCGACAAAACCTTCAGAGGATATTGTAAAAATTTTTGCACCTCTTTCATGGCATTTTTTCATCGCTGAAATTGTCTCCTCAGTATTTCCCGAGTAAGATGAGCAAATTACCAGAGTTTCAATATTAACGTAATTTGGGATATTGTAATCTTTAACCAGCTCAATAGGTATTTTTAGCTCATCTTTTACAATGTCTTTTAAAATGCTGCCTCCAATTCCAGACCCACCTAAACCACATATTACAACATTTTTGTATTCAAACTTATCATTAAAATCAAAATTGTTGCCAATTTTAATAGCTTCTTCAATCTGATCTGCAAATTTTTTTATATAATCTTTCATATTGTAAAAGTAACAATTCTTAATACAAGAATTCATATCTTTGCTCAGTAATGCAAAATCAAAACTTAAGTCAAGTTGACCAACGAAAAAAATCTTTAAAAAGACTTTTAGAAATGGGTATTAACCCGTATCCTTCACAGCTGGTTGATATAGATTCAAATAGCTCAGATATTAAGGATAATTATGATGAAAGCAGTGAAGAAAGAATAGTAAAAATAGCTGGCAGACTGATGAGACGTAGAATTATGGGTAAAGCATCTTTTGCTGAAATACAAGATGACTGTGGAAGAATACAGCTTTATTTAAATAGAGATGAGATTTGTAAAGGTGAAGATAAATCGTTATATAACGAGGTCTTTAAAAAGCTAATTGACATTGGTGATATAATTTTTGTTAAAGGAAATGTGTTTAAGACAAAGTTAGGTGAGGTTTCAGTGAATGTTAGAGAGTTAACAATTCTCTCAAAATCTCTAAGACCCCTGCCGCTTCCTAAAGTCGATAGTGAAGGAAAGGAATATGATTCTTTTTCTGATCCAGAATCTAGATACAGGCAAAGATATGTTGATTTAATTGTTAACCCAGAAGTCAAGGAAACATTTATTTTGCGAACCAAGCTAACAAACTCAATGCGCTCGTTTTTAAACAAAAAGGGGTATTTGGAGGTTGAAACACCTATTTTACAACCTATTTACGGGGGAGCAAGCGCTAAGCCTTTTGTAACTCATCACAATAAGCTAGATATGCAACTATATTTGAGAATAGCAAATGAACTATACTTGAAAAGATTAGTTGTTGGTGGTTTTGAAGGTGTTTATGAGTTTTCAAAAGACTTTAGAAACGAAGGCATGAGTCGGTTTCACAATCCAGAGTTTACACAGATGGAGCTGTATGTTGCTTACAAGGACTACAATTGGATGATGTGTTTAGTTGAAAAAATGGTAGAGAATATAGCACTAGATTTACACGGAACAACCAAAGTATCTTATGACAACAAAGAAATTGATTTCAAATCTCCATGGAAGAGGTTACCTATGTTTGAAATCATAAAAGAAAATATAGGCGTTGACATATCAAATATGGGAGAGGAGGATTTAAAAAACTTATGTAGTGAACTAAAAATAAAGATAGATTCAAGCATGGGTAAGGGCAAGTTAATTGATGCTATTTTTGGTGAAAAATGTGAGAAGAATATTGTTCAACCTACATTTGTTACTGACTACCCAATTGAAATGTCTCCATTAGCAAAAAAACATAGATCAAAAAACGGTTTAGTAGAGCGTTTTGAAGCAATAGTTAATGGAAAAGAATTGTGTAATGCCTTTTCAGAGCTCAATGATCCAATTGACCAAAAACTAAGATTTGAAAAACAAGTCGAATTAGGAAAAAAGGGCGATGAGGAGTCGATGATGTTAGATATGGATTATATTAGAGCTTTAGAGCACGGAATGCCCCCTACAGCTGGCTTAGGAATAGGAATAGATCGGTTAGCTATGTTGATGACTGGTAGCAAATCAATACAAGATGTTTTATTTTTCCCGCAAATGAAAAAACAAAATAATGAAAATTGAAAGTCTGTTAAAAAAAGATGAAATTGACGGCTTTGAGCTAGAGCAAATGATTGAATTAAGAAAAAAGAACCAGTTAGATTTTGTCTTGATTGATGTAAGAGAAGAATATGAGTTTAATAATCAACATATTATTGGCGCTGATAAATTAGTGCCAATGTCAGAATTGTCTAATAAAGTTGATGAATTAGAAAATTTCAAGCAGAAGCTAATTATTGCTCAATGCAAATCTGGAGGAAGATCTGCTCAAGCTCAAATGTTTTTAAGAAGGTTGGGTTTTGAAAAGGTTCTAAACCTCTCCGGTGGCATTCTCAAATACAGAGGTCAGACCAGTTAAAACTAAACTCGCTTTCTTCTTACCAATAATTGATGATAAAATATCTAAATCTGTTTCATATATTCTTCTCACAGATCCAATCTTCTTAATTAATAGTTCAGCAGTTTTTTCGCCTATACCATCAATATCAGTTAGAGCGCTTGAAAGAGTACTTTTCAGTCTCCTTTTTTTATGATAATTTATAGCAAACCTGTGTGCTTCATTTCTAATTGTTTGAATTAATTTTAAGCTTGGCGATTTTTTATCTATGAATAACGGAATCTTATCATTGGGAAAATAAATGCTTTCTAGCTTTTTAGCAATACCTATGATAGCAATTTTTCCAGAAAGCCCCAATCTTTTCAAGCTTTCTTTAGCAGAGCTTAATTGACCTTTCCCACCGTCAATAACAATTAAATCAGGAAGGTCTCCCTTTTCATCCAAAACTCTTTTATATCTTCGAAAAACAACCTCTCTCATACTAGCAAAGTCATCAGCTTTTGTTACTGTTTTAATTTTAAAAATTCTATAGTCTTTCTTAGATGGAAGCCCGTTTTTAAAAACAACACATGACGAAGTAGGTAAGGAGCCTTGAATATTAGAATTGTCAAAACACTCTATGTGAATAGGAATGGTTTTTAACCTTAGGTCTTTCTTCAAAAAAATTAATGAGGGTTTGGTTTTTGACCTTTCATTCTCTTTAAGTTTTTTTCTTTCAATTTCAAGTAGATTATATTTTGCATTTCTTTCAGAGAGTATCAGCAACTTTTTTTTATCGCCAATTTTTGGATAAAAAACATTGACATTTTCATATATCTCACTAATTTTAATGTTACTATATATGGTTTTTGACTTACTATTAAAAACTTCTCTTGAACGAATTATAGCAAGCCTCATAATTTCTTCATCTTTTTCAGAGAGTCTTTTTTTAAACTCCATAATATGAGATAAAACGATTGAACCATTTATGATAGAGAGATAATTTACTACCGCATTAAGACTGTTAGAAACAAGGGAAAAAACATCCACATTGCTAATCTTCGAGCTAACTATTATTGATTTTGATCTATAGTCTTTTAATAAATCAATCTTAGATTTAATTTTTTTTGCCTCTTCAAAATTTAAAAGTTCTGATTCTTTTTCCATTTTTATGGTTAATTGATTTATTAGAATTTTTAAATTTCCTTTTAAAATGGATTTTATCTTTTTTATTATTTCTTGATATTTTTCATTTTTTTGTGAATTCACTTTGTTTTTTAACAATGTGATAGGAGTCCACCCACTATCATAAAACATATCATAAAAAAGGTCAATGAGTACATTTATTACATAAGTTGATTTATATGGCCCAAAATAATCAGAACCATCATTCACAACTTTTCTTGTAAATAAAATTTTAGGAAAATTTTCTTTAGTTATTTTTATCCAAGGATATGACTTGTCGTCCTTCATTAATACATTGTATTTTGGCTGATATTTTTTAATTAAATTATTCTCAAGCAGTAAAGCGTCAAGTTCATTTTGAACTAAAATGTACTTAACATCATCAATTTTATTTATTAATCTTAATGTTTTCCCACTTGTTTTTGTGCTGAAATAAGACCCAACTCTTTTTCTCAGGTTTTTTGCCTTACCAACATAAATAATCTTATTTGTAGAATCTAAAAACTTATATACCCCAATCTTTTGAGGAAGCTTTTTAATAATTTTTTCTTTTTTAACGCTCACTATGTTGAAAGGGTTGTTTAAATTTAGTAACTAAATGCTATTTTTGTTTATAGATTCAAAAATATGAAATTAGCAATTGTTGGAGCAACAGGCCTTGTTGGAAGAAAAATGCTGGAGATTTTAGAACAAAAAAACATTAAAGTTGAAGCTCTTTTTCCTGTTGCTTCTGAAAAATCTACGGGTAATCGAATATTATTTAAAAACAAAGAATATAAGGTCATAAGCATTAATGATCTTATTGACAAAAAACCTGAAATAGCTCTTTTTTCAGCAGGCTCTCAAGTTTCCAAAGAGTGGGCACCACAGTTAGCGGAAATAGGTTGTCGAGTAATTGACAACTCATCATATTGGAGAATGCGTCACAAGCATAAATTGATAGTTCCTGAGATTAATTTTAATGATCTAAATTTAAGTTCAACCACAGTAAGCAGCTCAGATATGATTATTGCGAATCCAAACTGCTCAACCATTCAACTTGTTATTGCAATTTCAGAAATACATAAGAAGTTTAAAATAAAAAGAATGATAGTGTCTACATACCAAGCTGTGTCTGGAAGTGGAAAAAAGGCGATAAACCAACTACATAATGAATCAAAATCTATCAGCACAAAAAAAGTATATGAAAGACAAATCTTCAATAATATAATCCCCCAATGTGATATCTTTGATGAAGATCAATACACTAAAGAAGAGCACAAAATAATTAATGAAACAAACAAAATACTTAACTCCAAAATAAGAATCACAGCAACTGCCGTGAGAGTACCAATAGAGAACTCCCACTCAGAGAGTGTTAATATAGAACTGGTCAATAATACCACAACTGAAGAATTAATAGAGGTCTTAAAACAAACAAAAGGAGTTCAGTATAAGGGTAGGGCAAATAATTATTATTCAACACCAAACGAAGCAACTGGCTCTGATTTAGTTTATGTAGGTAGAGTGAGAAGGGACTTTTCAAAAAACAATTGTTTTAATCTGTGGGTTGTTTCAGATAATTTAAGAAAAGGCGCGGCAACAAATGCTATCCAAATTTTAGAAAAAATTATAAATAAGTGATTTTAGTACATAAATTAAAATTATTGTTTATTGGAATTCCTTATTCCGCTTCAACAGCAATAAGTAAGGATTTACATAAAAACTATGGTGGAAAAGCCATACTTAGAAAACATTCTCTTTATTCTGAGTTTGATGAAATTGCTAGCAAAGCAGAAAAAGAGTATTATGTGTTTGCAGTAAAAAGAAACCCAATGGATATAGTAATTTCTATCTATGAGAAAATGAAAAATGATTCAAAAGGAAATTTTACAAACTTAAACTTGTTAGAAAAAAATGGTGGTCATATTTCCAAAAGACAAAGAAAGCATTATCTGTTTATCAGAAAAAATAATGCGAGTTTTCAAGAGTATTTCAAGAAATTTTATAGGTTGCCCTATACAAGTGTGTTGGCTATTGTAAAAAATGATTGTGATCGTATAATTTCATTTGAAAATTTAGATGATGAATACAATGTGCTTTTAAATGATTTAGGCGCGGTTTCTAATCATAAAATGCCTAAAATCAATCAAACAAAAGGCAAGCACGATTTTGATTATTATTATACTGATGAGATAAAAAGTCAAGCAATACAAGTTTTTGCTCCATACATGAAAGATTTTGGTTATCAAATGCCAAAAGGCTGGGGTGGAAAAAAGATTCGATTACACATAAAATTAATTTACAGATTGATAATTTATTTCAAAAAAATCATTTACCCCTTCAGGTCAAAAATTAAAAGAAAAAGCGTTGAAAACAGCGTATATGGGAAAATACAAAGAAGTAATTAGTTAAGATCCTTTCTAAAAAATAAAATCAAGCTAATTGCACCTACAGAAATACATGAGTCTGCAAAGTTAAAAACGGGTTTAAAAAAGGTGAAATTATTGCCTCCAAAGTAAGGCACCCAACTTGGAATTTCAGTGCTAAAAAAAGGAAAGTAAAACATGTCAACAACTTTTCCAAAAAACATTGAGGAATACCCCCCATCCTCTGGAAACATTGAAGCTATGTTATTATAGCTATCATTAAATACAACCCCATAAAACAAGCAATCTATAATATTTCCAGTTGCTCCCCCCAAAATAAGACCAAAGCAAACAAGCACGGGGCTTTTGTACTTGGATAAGTTTATTTTGAATAAGTATCTAACAGCAAAAACAACTATAAATATTCTTGTTAGGGTTAAAATTAACTTGCCTAATTCTCCACCGAGCTCAAGACCAAAAGCCATTCCATTGTTCTCTGTAAAATAAATAATAAACCAATCAAATATTTCAAAGTATTGGCCAAGAAACATATTTGTTTTTATCCAAATTTTAACACACTGATCAATAATAACAGAGAATAAAGCGGTTAAAAAAATTAACTTCAATTTGTAGTTTTTTACTGAGAATTTTTTGCCTCTATGCTCAAGGTAGCGTGAGGCACTAGAATCAATCTTTCTTTGGATATTAAGTTTCCGGTAACACGACAAACACCGTAAGTCTGATTTTCAATTCTGATTAATGCATTTTTCAAATTACGTATAAACTTTTCTTGTCTCTCAGCAAGCTTCATGTTTTCTTCTTTTGATAAGGTTGATGAGCTTTCTTCAAAAGCTTTAAAAGTTGGGGACGTATCCTCAGTGCCATTGTCAGAATCATTTGAGTAAGCAGATTTTAATGTTTTTAAATCCGCTTCAGCTCTGCTGATTTTTTTATTTATGATTTTTTTAAACTCAATGAGTTCTTTTTGCGTGTATTTATTTTTTTTTGACATCTATTAACTCAATTTTTAATTTGATTGAAATGTTTTCTATTAAATCTAAATTACTATAATTCTCAACCTTTTTAGAAAAACTAATGTTTTCGCAAAGTGTTTCATTACAAATATAATTTAAATTATTATTTAAGATATTTCGTATGTTTGCCTCGTCTTGAATTTCGATGTTAATTTTATCTGTTACATCAAGAGACTTTTCTTTTCTTAAAAGCTGAATTCTATTCACCAACTCTCTTGAGACCCCCTCATTTTTTAAAGCATCATTAATTTTAGTGTCAAGAGCCACAGTAAATTTTGTATTGGAAATAACTGGAAGCCCTGAATTGTTTTCAGAAGTAATTATTATGTCCTCTGCTAATAATGTAATATTTTCTTTAGTTATTAAACTTTTATTTTTTTCTAGCAGTTCAACGTTTTTATTATCCAGTTGATTTATTATTGAAATTACTTCTGATATTTTTTTACCATATTTTGGTCCTAAAATCTTAAAATTGGGTTTAATTTTTTTTGCAAAAAACCCACTTTTTTCATCAATTACTTTTAGTTCTTTTATGTTGGTTTCTTCTTCAATTAAAGTTTTAACATGCATAATATTCTCATATGTGAGTTTGTCATTCACCGGTACAAGAGCGCTTGGCAAAGGCTGCCTCACCCTTATTTTTTCTTGTTTACGTAAGGATAGTATCATTGATGTAATTTCTTGCGCTATTGACATTTGATTTTCCAGCTTTTTATTTATGATTTCTAACGAAGCTTGTGGGAATGATGCAAGATGAACACTTTCAGTTTTGTGTCTTTTACTAATTTTGTTTAGATCGTTAAATAGGCGATTGCTATAAAAAGGAATAATAGGTGATGAAATTATTGCTAATTTCTCAAGACACTCATATAGCGTCTGATAAGCTGAAATTTTACTTTCATTATACTCCCCTTTCCAGAACTTTCTTCTACTTAATCTTACATACCAATTGCTGAGTTTATTTACAACAAAAAATTGGATGTCTCTACAAACTTTAGTAGGTTCAAAAGCTTCAAAGTTTTTAGAACAATTTAATATTAATGTGTTTAACTCAGAAAGAATCCATTTATCTAATTGGTCAAGCTTTTCAATGTTGAAATTGCTGCCTGTAAACTTAAATTTATCAATATTTGCGTATAAAGAAAAGAAGCTGTATGTATTAAATAGCGTTCCAAAAAATTTTCTTTTCACTTCCTCAATACCATTCGTATTAAACTTTAAATTTTCCCAAGGTTGAGCATTAGAAATCATATACCACCTTGTGGCATCAGCACCATATAGCTTGATTGTTTCAAATGGGTTGATTGCATTACCAAGTCTTTTTGACATCTTATTTCCCTCTTTGTCAAGAACGAGCCCATTAGATACTACATTTTTAAAAGCTACTGAGTCAAAAATTATTGTTGCAATAGCATGTAAAGTGAAAAACCAACCTCTAGTTTGATCAACGCCTTCAGCAATAAAATCTGCCGGAAAATTTTCTTTAAAATAATTGTAGTTTTCAAATGGATAATGAAGTTGAGCATAGGGCATTGCTCCAGAGTCGAACCACACATCTATTAAATCCAGTTCCCTGAATAGTTTTGTTTCTCCATTATCAGTGCACAGCACTATATCATCAACATAAGGCTTATGTAAATCAAAAATGTCATAATTCTTGTCAGAAAAATCTCCAACTATGAATTCATTTAAAGGGTTGTTTTTCATAATTTTAAACCCTACAGATAAATCAATCTCCTCTTTAAGCTCTTCAATTGAACCAATGCACTTTTCATGTTTTCCGTCTTTAGACCTCCAGATTGGAATAGGAACTCCCCAATATCTTGATCTTGAAAGATTCCAATCAACTAGGTTTTCAAGCCAATTTCCAAACCTACCCTCTCCTGTGGATTTAGGTTTCCAATTAATAGTTTTATTTAAATCGGACATCTTTTTTTTGAAGGCTGTTGTTTTTATAAACCAACTATCAAGAGGGTAGTACAGTATTGGCTTATCAGTTCTCCAACAATGTGGATATGAGTGCTCATACTTTTGAACTAAAAAAGCTTTGTTTTCTTTTTTTAATTTGATACTAATTTGTGTATCAACATCTAATTTATCTTTTCCTTCTCCTTCTTCGTAGTAAGAATCCTTAACATATTTTCCTGCAAAATCAGTAACAGCTTCCTTGAACTTACCATATTTATCTACCAAAGTTAATGAGCCAATATTATTTAGCTTTGCTACATGATTGTCATCTGAACCAAATGAAGGCGCAATATGTACAATCCCAGTTCCATCTTCGGTAGTTACAAAATCTGCAGCTATCACTAAAAAGGCATTACCACTTTTCGGAACTTCATAGTTCATTAACTGATTATACTTTATACCTATTAAATCAATACCTTTAAATTTTCTTAAAATCTTATAAGGAGGTTTTTTTTCGTTGAATATGAATGAATGCTCTTCATTCGTTTCTTCATATGTAAAATATGATTTATACAAATCTTCAGCAATGATTACTGATATTTGGCTTTCAGTATACTTGTTAAAGGTTTTAATTTTTAAATAATCAATTTTTTTACCAACTGCCAATGCAGTGTTAGAAGGAAGTGTCCATGGAGTAGTTGTCCATGCGAGTAAAAATATATCTTCATTGTTTTCGAATAAAAAATCACTCAATTCATTTTTGACTATTTTAAACTGAGCCGTAACAGATGTGTCTTTAACCATTTTATAACATCCAGGTTGATTGAGCTCGTGTGTACTCAGGCCAGTTCCAGCTTTAGGTGAATATGGTTGTATTGTAAAACCTTTGAAGAGCAGGTCTTTTTTGTAGAATTCTTTTAAAAGCCACCAAACACTTTCTATATATTTATTTTCATAGGTTATGTAGGGATTTTCCATATCAACCCAATAACCCATTTCTTTAGTTAGTAGCTCCCAATCTTTTTTATATTTCAAAACATTTTTTCTACATTCTTCATTATACTCTTTAATGCTTATTTTTTCTCCAATATCTTCTTTTGTTATTGATAGAAGCTTTTCAACACTTAGCTCAACAGGTAGGCCATGAGTATCCCACCCGGCTTTTCTATCAACGCAATAACCTTTTAAAGATTTGAATCGACAAAAAATATCTTTAATTGTTCGCCCCATTACGTGATGAATACCAGGAAGACCATTAGCTGATGGAGGACCTTCGTAGAAAACATATTTTTCATTAGCCTTATTTTTCTCAATGCTTTTAGAAAAAACTTGTAGTTTATCCATTTCTACAAGTTCTTCTTTGTGAATTTTTTGTAAGTCTAAATTTTTATATTCTCGATACATCTTTGTTTCCTATAACTTATAAGTATGCAAATATATACTTTGCTTTCAATTTAACAATAGCTAATTTTTACAACAGATTATTTAAAATTAACCTAATATCCTCAAGATAGCTTTTTCCATAAATTTTTGCATGCACAAGAAGCGGGTATATTTTTAATATTTCTATTCTTTCACTCGATTTTCTAGTTTTAGGAGCATAGTAGTAATATGATTCGTAAAAAGCCTTATCAAATCCACCAAATAATTTGCTCATAGCAATATCAGTTTCGCTGCACCCATAGTAAACAGATGGATCAAATAAACCAATTTCATTATTTTCACAAAACATAAAATTATTGGCCCACAAGTCACCATGAAGCAAGCATGGCTTCATATTGTTGTCAAAAAAATCATCTAGTTTCAGCATAAGCTTTTCTAATTTATTAACTATTTT
>NHEL02000007.1:0-14820 GCA_002172655.2 Flavobacteriales bacterium TMED84
ACTCCAGGCTATTCATTCAGTTGGTCACCAAGCGGAGGAAATGCTGCTATCGCAAATAATTTATCTGCCGGAACTTATACATTAATAGTAACTGATGCCAAAGGTTGTCAAGGACAATTTAGTGTTGATGTCAATGAACCAGACCAAATTATTGCATCAACTGATGCTAATGCGTTTTATGGAGAAGACCAAAACGGAAATCCATACAACATCTCATGTATTGGTTTGAGTGATGGTTCTGCAATCGTAATAAATGGTGGTGGACTTAGTCCTATTAATTACAGCTGGGCAGATGCAACAGGAAATGTTGTTTCAACAAATGCAAATACTGGAAATATTTTAAGTGCTGGTAATTATACTATAACAGTGACTGATGCTAACGGATGCTCTGAAATTGACAATATAACTTTGATTGAGCCAACTCAATTATCAGCGAATGCAACAGAAAGTGGTGATATTAGCAATTACCCTGGATCATTTGATATTTCTTGTAAAGGAGATTCTGACGGATGGATTGAGCTAAATCCTTCAGGAGGTGTTGCTAATTCAGGAGGTATTTATCAGTATAGTTGGAGTGGAAGTATCAATGGTCCAATGAATATGAGCTCAATATACAATGTGACTGCAGGTAACTATTCAGTAAACGTAACTGATGCAAATGGTTGTTCAATAACAGAAGTATTTAATCTTGATGAGCCAGCTGATCTCTTTATTGCGGATGTAGATTTTGTAAATTATACCGGTCCTCAAAAAGCACCTTATCAAGTTGATTTTACAGACAATACATCTACAATAAATAATGATCCAATTAATCATTATTGGTATTGGTCAACAAATGAATCAGCTGACATTTACTTTAACTCCAATCAACAGACATTCACTAACACATTTAATACAGTTGGTAATAACTTTGTTTATGTAATAGTTGAAAATACTATTTCAGGTTGCACAGATTCATTAACATTTAATGTAGAGGTCCAAGGCATTGATGACCCAATTAATAATGTCTTCACACCAAACGGAGATGGCATTAACGATACTTATGATTTTGGTGAGCATGCAATGAATGTGTTTACAGTTGAAATTTATAATAGATGGGGTGAGACAGTATTTTATTGGGAGGGAGAGAAAAAATCTTGGGACGGTAAAGGATATGATGGACAAATGCTTCCTGAGGGAGTTTATTTCTATGTAATGGAAGCTGAAGGCATAGATGGAGAGTTTTACAGCGAGAAAGGTACTGTTACTTTAATTAGATAATTCTATTGTTATTCTAATGAAAAGAATTCTATCATACTTTATTCTGCTTTTTGTATTAAAAAGTTCACATAGTCAGATAATTCTCACAAATGATACCACAGTTTGTGGCATGCAGAATTTAGATTTATATGCAATCAGTGCATCAGTTGATTCATTGGTTACTGATGATACCTACACTCAAATAATCAATCTAGGTTTTGATTTTGATTTCTATGGAGTTACTTACAACAAAATGCTCATTTCTTCAAATGGATATGTAACATTTGACACAACAAGTGCAGGTGGTTATTCACCATGGGCGATAAATGCGGCTATCCCAAATCCAGGAACGCCACCAGAGAATTCAATAATGGTTACTTGGCAAGATACTGATCCTGGTGTTGCTGGTGCAATTTATTTTGGTTCTTATGGTGCTGCACCAAATAGAGTGTATGTAGTTACATGGTGTGGTTTGGCAATGTTTTCATGCAACAGCTTGATATACACCTCACAACTTAGAATGTATGAAGGTTCAAATAAAATTGAAATGTATCTGCAAGATAAACCTCTTTGTGCAACCTGGAATGCAGGAGCTGCAGTGCAGGGCTTAGTTGATGCAAATAGTGCTAATTTTGATATAGTTAATGACCCTATTCAAATTTTAGATAGAAATTTTCCACTAAATTGGACAGCGACGAATGAAGGGTGGGAATTTGTTCCAAATAGTGTTAATTCTTACAACATAAGTCCAATTCCTTTTGTATCTGTAGCTGCAGGTTCAACAACATGGACTGACGGATTTGGAAACATAGTCGGATATGGAGATTCAATAACTGTTATGCCACTTTCTACAACCACATATTATGCAACAATGACAAGTCAGTGTTCAGGTACTATTGTTGACTCAATAACAATCACTGTTGGTTCTGGTATACAATCAAATTTAATAACTGAGAATACTAGTTGTACAGGTGATGATGGTAAAGTTACTGTAACACCTATTATTTTAACATCACAACCTCCGTGGAACATTAACATACTAGATAATAATGGAAGTATCATTCAAAGTCAACAGAATGTCTTTTCATATGCTTCTTTTTCCGGTTTATATCCTGGCTCATATTTTGCCCAAGTTATAGAGCCAATCTCTGGCTGTTCAGGAACAAAAAACTTTATTATATATCAAGATTCTATCGCTTTACAAATTGCTAGTGTTCCAACCAATGTAAGTTGTCACAACGGAAGTGATGGAGAAATAGCTGTTCAAGTTATCAATGGTGCACCACCATTTACATTCTATCTTAATAACCAAATCAATACTAACCCACCCCCATATGATAGTGTTTTTTCTTATCTTTCATCAGGTAATTATTTCATAACTGTTACTGATGATAATAATTGCTCCATCAGAGATACTATTTCAATTGGTTCACCTGCTTATCCTTTAAGAGCAATAACTCAATCTAAAGTACCTGTTTGTAGCGGATCAACTACTGGACCAATTATTGCACTTGGAGCAGGAGGAACGCCACCATACAGCTATGAATGGTTTGATTATAATTTAATTAGTTTGTCTAATGATGATAGTTTATTTAACGTATCCACGGGTAGTTATTTTGTAGAGATTATGGATGCAAACGGGTGCGATACGTTTACAACAGTACAAGTAATATCTTCACAACTTCCACTAACTGCCTCACCACAGGTTTATGGTGTGTCTTGTCGAGGAGATAGTACAGGTATGATCATTGCAGATGGAGGAGGAAGTTTCGCACCATATAAATATTATTGGATGGACTCTAGCGGAGATACTTTAAGATATACAGGACTTATGATTGGAAGGGACACGTTAAGAGATCTTTTTGCTGGCACTTACAGGCTACATATATATGATTCACAGGAATGTTTTGAAGATTATATATTAACTGTAGGAGAGCCTTCAACCAGTTTAAGTATAGACAGCTTATTAACTGTTTCAGATATTGCTTGCTATGGAGACAGTGTTGGTAGTGCTAGGATGTATGTCAGTGGCGGTATGCCTAATTATTCGTATTTATGGGAAAGTGGAGAAATAGATTTAATCGCCATGTCTTTGAAAGCTGGATATAATACTGTATCTGTTACAGATGCTTGGGGTTGCACAGTAAAGGATAGTATTCAAATTAATGAGAACTCTCTGATTGAGTCAACAATTAGCGTTGTTCAGAATGTAAGTTGTTATAGTAATTCTGATGGTATTGCAAGTGTTACTTCATCAGGAGGTATTCCGTCCTATATATATTTCTGGAGTAATGGTCATACAGGCTTTAGTATGCCAGATACGGCAAATAATTTACTATTTGGAAGCTATTATGTTACTACTAGAGATGCATTAGGTTGTGAAGTTATAGATAGTATAGATATAAGTCAGCCAGAACCTTTATCAATGGAGGCTAGTGAGATAGAGTGGATTTCTTGCTATGGAGCAAACGATGGTTTGGCAAGTGCATATGCTTGGGGAGGTACAGCTCCTTACACTTTTACATGGTTACCAAACGGACAACAAGGGGATACTATAAATACATTAACTCCGGGTATACACACAGTTAGTGTAACTGATGTTAAAGGTTGTGTAGCAAGTGATACAGTATTTATTAATCAACCCAATGAGTTATTTGTAGATGTAGATGATACACAGACTATTTTGGCTTATTGTGTAGGAGTTAATACAGCTTCACTTACAGCTGTTGCATCTGGTGGTACACCTGGCTATTCTTATCAATGGGATGATAATAGTGTTGCTCCTCAAACAACAGCAATAGCAACAGGTTTATTATCAGGAGTTTACACGATTACAGTTACAGACTCTAGAGGTTGTATAGTTACAGATTCTAGAGACATAGATACAGTTACAAATACAATGAATGCACATATTACTGCATTAAATCAGTACAACGGAGGCTATCATGTAAGCTGTTATGGTGCAAGCGATGGGAAAGTGTATGTGTCAGCTTCAGGAGCACATGAGCCTTATTCTTACCAATGGTTTGGCCCTTCAGGTTTTAGTGGTAGTAATGATACTATCAATCAACTCTCTGCTGGTATATACTCTGTCAGTGTTACAGATACAAATAATTGTATGGTGAATACAAGTATACATGTTACTGAGCCATTAGATTTATTGTATAGTGTTCATTCCTCCACTACTGAGACATGTCTTGGTTCTTGTGATGGAACAGTTTCATTACAATTATCAGGTGGTACTGCTCCTTATGTAGGTATTTTCACCAATAATGTAACCGGGCATACTGGATCAAGTATTATGCCCAGTGATAGCTTAATTACTAATGTTTGTTCAGGTAATCATACAATTGCATTAACTGATGCTAATGGTTGCTCTAGTGCTATAATCAATGGAGGTAACAATCAGGCTACTGTTCCATTTGCGTTATCAACAACGGCATCTATTAATTTCTCTTCTGTGGTAAATGTATTGTGTAATTCATCTGCTACTGGTTCTGTAAGTGCTTTGAACCCAATTACAAATAATACAAATTATTCTTACTCTTGGGAAAATGTAAATAATCCTGGAGTTATAGTTTCAAATACTACAATAGCATCAAACTTAATTGCTGGGACGTATGTATTATTAGCACATTATTCTGATTCTAACAATCTAAACTTAATATATCCAGGATGTACATCATCAGATACTGTTACTATTTCGGAGCTATCAGCTGTTGAAATTTCAAATAACGGGGTAGTCGCAGTAGATTGCTTTGGAGCAAGTACAGGTAGTATTAGCACAGTAGTTTCAGGAGGAACATCTCCATATTCGTATTCATGGTTACCTAGTGGAGGAGCCTCAAGTACAGCTAATAATTTAAGTGCTGGAGTATATACATTAAATGTGTTAGATGCTAATCAGTGTTCCAATGTAAGAACCTTTACAGTAACGCAACCAGATATTTTGAATATTAGTGTTACTGAGAATAATTATCTACTTAGTGTGTCCTCTTTAACTGGAGGTACATCTCCTTATTCGTATTCTTGGAGAGAGTCTTCTAATCCTAATGTTTCAATACAAGGAGGTACGTCGTTCTTGGTAACTCAAGGAGGGAATTATTATGTAATCGTAACAGATGCTAACGGGTGTACACAGACATCTAATTCTGTATTGTTTAATGAGACAAGCATCGGAGAAGCTGCAATAAGTGAGATAAAAATATATCCGAATCCATTTAGAGATGAAGCTACGATTGATTTAGGAAAATCAGTGTCGGATGTAGTTGTAAGGGTAATGGATATATATGGAAAAGTTATAGAAATAATAGAAACAAAGAATAAAGATAAGGTTTTAATAAAGTCTAGAAACAAAGCTAAAGGGACCTATTTTGTGGAGATAGAGATAGATGAAGATCAAATATTCTACAAGAAATTAATAATGGAATAATCTTGTGGTTTATAAAAATGAAAAATTTATAATATGATTAATTTTTTTAATAAGAGTTTAAAATTTAGAAGTAGTTTTTTAAAACTGAAATCATTTTTGTTAGTGTTTTCTACGCTAATATTTTTTGATTCAAATGCGCAGGTTACATTTAGTATTACTAATGCATCATCGGTTAATGCAAATGATGGTCAAGTTGTAGCTTCAGTAAATCCTGGATCAGGAAACTATACATTTTATTGGGAAGATCTAAGCACCAATCTGCCCGCTTACGGACCTACAAATACTACAGCTACAGCTGACACTTTTTTTAATGCACCCTCAGGAACATATCTACTCACTTTTATTGATGTAGGATTAGGCACATTCAGTAATGATACAATTTTTATTTCATCTCCTGGCGGTTTGTTTTCCTATTCTGGATCACTAGACCTTTGTATTAATTCAACTACTCAATTAACAGCAAATCTTAGTGGATGTAGTTATTTGAATCCGACGCTTGGAATTGATTACGCACTTTCTAACTCATCTGGAAGTGTACTTTTTTCAGCTAATTCTATTCTTGATTCAGTTTCGCTGCCAGCTGTTGGAGCAGGTACTTATTTTATGACTGCTGCCAATCTTGACAATGGCTGTGTCACAATAGATACTTTTACTGTTTCTACAGGTATTTTATCTGCTTCTGTTTATACTTCTAATATCTTAGGGCCAAATAATTTAGGATCAGTTGCTATTACTGCATCTGGTGGCAATCCGCCTTACAGCATATTTTGGAGTTCCGGATCAACAGGCTCAACAATAAACAACTGGACTAATGGAGATACAATACAAAACCTTAGTGCCGGTACCTACTCTTACTTTATCAATAGCTCAGGATGTATTGTTAACGGAACTATCACAATTGTGAACGCTTGTGATGCTAGTTTCATTTCCAATTATGATGTTTGTGATGAGTCTATAAATCTCTCGGCTACAATTAACATGGCGAATACTGGATCTTTTTCTTATGATTATGAACTTTCAAACAGTTCAGGTGTTATTGAGAATTTAATTTCAACTGATGATACGATAACGTTCGCTAGCTCGAATAGTAACGGATTGTATTTTTTAAATGTTACAGAAACAACAACAGGATGTGTTTCCAGAGATACAATTGACGTTAATTTAACTCCATTGCAAGTTAATACATCAGTAAATAATGTCACAGATCCGCTTTTATGTAATGGTTCAATTTTTGCAACACCCACAACAGGAAATTTCCCTTACACCTTTCAGTGGGATACGAATGGAACTATTTTTTCATCAAACTCGGGCTTTAACTCAAGCATCATTAATTTGTGTTCTGACACTTTTTGTCTAACTGTCACAGATGGAAGTTCATGTACATATTCTGAATGTATTGATGTACAATTTAATCCATGTATTGCAACAGCTTCTGTTTTTGATAGTATTAATTGTTACAATGGAGTAGGAGTTTTACAAATAAATGTTGACACAAATAGTATAGGGTTAGGAAATCAATCATATAGCGGACCTAGGTATGTATACACATTAAGTGAAATATCTAACTCTACTGGAATTGTAAGCACTCAACAATCAAATAACATATCTTTTATCTTTCCCAACATTGCCGCTGGACAATATTTGGTTACAGTAGAAGACAAGTCTTGGTCCTCTTTTTGCGTTAGTGACACAATTTTAATGACTCAGCCTGATCCACTTCAGCTATTTACATCGCAAATTAATCCCACCTTTGCATATACTCAGGATGGTTCTATTACAATAGATTCTATTACTGGAGGTACAACTCCATACAGCATCCTATGGCTTGACTCTGTGGGAAACCCACTTACAAATCAGGGTGTTTTATTACAAACATCACTTGGGTATTCCAATACTTTTAATGGAGGATACACAATACAAATAACTGATACAAATGGATGTACTGTTTCAAACACATTGTTCTTAGATCCCCAAAATGTCTCACCACAATTTAACATTGATTCGATTTCTGAAACCAATCCATCTTGTTTTGCAGATTGTAATGGTAGACTTTTTGCAAAGATGTTTGATGTTGGAATTCATTCAGTTCCTCCATTTACATACTATTGGTTTAATTCTAATGGTGATACTCTAAAAGTTGACTCTTTGGGATCTGTTTGGTACAATCCATCTCATGTGGCTACTTACACCAACAGATGTGCAGGAAGTTACGAACTACACGCATATGACTTTTATAATAACGGACCAGTTACTGCACAATATTCTTTAGTTGAGCCAAATGATATCATTATATCCGATGCATACAACCAACCCTTGTTAATTGAATGTGGAGAAGATACAGTGTTAGAAGTTGCAGTCACTGGTGGAAATCTTACTAATGATACAATTTTATTAAATGACATCACTATAAATATAGGAAGTCCGAATACACCAAATATTTTTGGATTTTCAGATACTTTAGAAATAGGTAAAACATATCTTTTAGAAGTAACAGGAACTTACTCTGATTTTTCCGGATTACAATATGATGCTGCTTACAGAAATTTCAATTCACCCATACCCAATCTTGATTGGTCTTTTGATGGAAATTTTACTCATACTCCAGTTCCAAACTCCTACAATACGAATCACAAATACTACTACCCTTTTATTGGAGATGGCATACATGAGATAATTTTCTTTAACAACAATCAGAGTTACACAGGTTCATTAACATTTAAAATATATGAGCTCAAATTGAATATTCCAATTTATAATTATACATGGAATGAATTAACTCTATTCGGTCCTAATTTGATAAGTGATTCTTCTACAGTTCTTGTTAATCCTGGAACGAATGGAAAAATAGTAACAGTTAAGGTAGAGGATAGTTTTGGTTGTTCCAAAACTGATACTATTAGTGTACAGTGGAGATTGAACATTCTTGAATTTGCTAATATTCAATCTGTTAGTGCCTCCTGTTTTGGAGACTCCTCTGGTACTATAGTGATTGAAGCTGACACTAGTTTTGGCTTTCCTCCATATCAGTTCTTCATTGATAATACAAATACATCAGATACCATTAATAATTTACCTCAGGGTTCTTATACTTTGAGTATCTCAGACAACATAGGTTGTATTTCGGATGATACTGTTATAACTATTTTGCAACCTGATTCTCTTTATGCCTGTGGTGATAATCAAACAAAAGTCCGAATACTTTTAGAATCTTTTTCAATGGATTTTGATAATCAATTTAGCTATACTACTTCTATAGCTACAATGCCCGGACTTGAGTATTTAGTTGAAGTTTCTGGAACTTTTGGAGATACGCTTTTTGTTAATTACATGGACGCGGCATATATTTTTAATCAAAATCCTCCTATTCCTCATTTATCAAATCCTTGGGCAATTAATGGAACAAATAATCTCAGACCAATAAATGATGTTTATAATTCCTCACATATGTATGAATATGTTGTATTAGGTAACGGAACACAATTTAATTTTTTCTATGAAGATATCTACAATGATTACATTGGATCATCAGGTCAATTAGATTTCAAGATTTATAAGCTTGTTTGCCCTAGCAAAGATACTGCTTTTGCATGTTTCGGAGATAGTACTGCGTCATCTACAGTTTACGCTAATGGTGGATTTCCTTTTAACCCAGATGGCATAAATAGTTCTGGAGATGAATATTATGAATACATTTGGACTGATGCATCAGGAACTGTATGGTCTACAAGCCAGACTGCAACAAATTTGCCAGCTGGTAATTTTAAAGTTACTGTTACTGATAGTTTAGGCTGTACTTACGAAAGGGATTTAGTAGTTTTGCAATCTATTACTCCTTTAAATATTGATACAATAATTAAAACTGATGTTGCTTGTAAAGGTGACTCAACTGGTGAAATTATAGCTGTTGTTTCAGGTGGATTTAGCTCTAGCATTGCAGTTCTAATGCTTGGAAATGATACAGTTGCATTTCAAGATAATATTTTAGATACAGTGATTTTTGATAATCTGACAAGTAATAATTATGACTTTTATGTTTTTGATACCGTCCCTGGTGCTTTTTCATTTAATATTGGGTGCCCAGAGCAAGCTCAGATTCTTGTAGAAGAACCCCAGGACGCTTTAACTTCAACTGTAAATTTACTAGAGCATGTAATTTGTTATGGAGATTCAACAGGAAAAGCTATATCAAATGTTCAAGGTGGGCAGTTCCCATATATCTTTGCATGGGATAACGGAGATTCAACACAAATTAATAGCAATCTTTGGGCAGGGTGGCAAGCTGTAACCTTTACTGATGCCAATAATTGTAACCTAAGAGATAGCATAGAAATTATAAATGTTAACGCTGAAATACAAGGATTTGTTTCAATCCTGCAGGATGTATCATGTTTTAATGGTTGTGATGGTATTGCACAACTTTCCTCAACAGGTGGAGTACTACAGCATAATTATTTTTGGGATAATGGCCAAACATATTTTGGTAGTGGTCCAGATACTGCATATAACCTTTGCTATGGAGGTCATGACATCATTATTGAAGATATGGAGGGTTGTAGAAAAATTATTGAATTTACAATTAATCAGCCTACTGAAATCTTTGCTCAAGCAACAATTGTTCAACCAGTTCAATGTTTCGGTTTTGATGATGGTATGGCATATGGAACAGCCACCGGCGGTACATCACCCTACACTTATGTTTGGGACAGTATAAATGGTCAGAGTGGTCAAAATGCTGTTAATCTAACACCTGGTGTTCATATTTTATATGTCACTGACAGCAAAGGATGTACAGCTCAAGATACTGTAGTTATAACAGAACCTGCACAGCTAGTAGTTTCAATTGATGATACTATGACAGTATATTCATACTGCTCAGGAACAAACTCAGGGCAATTGTGTGCAGTTGCATCTGGTGGTACTACTCCTTACAATTATGTTTGGAATGATCCCCTTGGTCAACAGAGCTCTTGTGCTTTTAATTTACAAGCAGATTTATATACAGTAATAGTTATGGACGATAGAAACTGTATTGCAACAACCTCATTTGATTTAGATTCAATAACTAATTCAATGACTTCCTCTGGAGTATCAACATCACAAAATGATGTAACATGCTTTGGATTATATGACGGATCTATTACTATTAATCTGATTAGCGGTGGTGTTCCAGGATATTCTTATCAATGGACAGGTCCCTCTGGTTACAGTTCAACAGATTCATCTATATCATCCCTTTATGCAGGAAGTTACGCATGCGTAATCACTGATACAAATGGATGCGCAGTAACTATTAATACTGAACTCTATCAGCCAGATCAGTTAGAATATAATACCTACAACGTTGCTGATGTTTCTTGTTTTGGAGCATGTAATGGTCAAATTTGGGTCGATGTTGAGGGTGGAACATGGCCATACTACTACGATTTTTCAGAAACTGGAACTTTCCCGTTTGCAGCAGCTAATAAAGTTCAATTGATTTCAGATACCTTAATCAAAGATTTATGTACAGGACATCATAGTATTTATATCACTGATGCAAATAACTGCATTGGAACTGTTCAGTGGGGTGGGACATGGCAGGAATTTGTCGATTCAGGAGTGGTTGTAGTTAATGATAACATAAACATTGTTGATGCTACTTGCTTCAATTCAAATGATGGATATGCTTGGATTCCTTGGCCAGGGCCTAATCCTAATTTTACATACACATGGGAAACAGATCCAATAACATCAACCATTGATACGGGCTCTTCGACAAACTTACTATTTCCTGGAAATTATAATTTAGTTGCTCATTATTCTGATAGTGCGAATTTTGGTCAAATATACACTGGATGTGATGTAGCTCTTCCTTTTACAATTTCTGGTCCTCCAGCAATTGTTTCAGGTGGAATAGTAACTGATGTAACTTGTTACACTGGTACTGATGGACAAATTACATTAAATCCTAGTGGAGGGACAGGAACTTTTTCATTCCTTTGGGATACAACAACATCTGTTCCTATAGGATCAAATCAAATAAATAGTCAAAATTTAAATAATCTACAACCAGGAACTTACACAGTTACAATAACTGATGCTAATGGTTGTGATATAACACAAAATTTTGATGTACTCGAACCTGATGCTTTAACAAATGATTTTATAAATATTTCTAATGTTACTTGTTTTAATCTTCAAGATGGTTCTGTAACATCACAGCCTGATGGAGGTACTCCAGGCTATTCATTCAGTTGGTCACCAAGCGGAGGAAATGCTGCTATCGCAAATAATTTATCTGCCGGAACTTATACATTAATAGTAACTGATGCCAAAGGTTGTCAAGGACAATTTAGTGTTGATGTCAATGAACCAGACCAAATTATTGCATCAACTGATGCTAATGCGTTTTATGGAGAAGACCAAAACGGAAATCCATACAACATCTCATGTATTGGTTTGAGTGATGGTTCTGCAATCGTAATAAATGGTGGTGGACTTAGTCCTATTAATTACAGCTGGGCAGATGCAACAGGAAATGTTGTTTCAACAAATGCAAATACTGGAAATATTTTAAGTGCTGGTAATTATACTATAACAGTGACTGATGCTAACGGATGCTCTGAAATTGACAATATAACTTTGATTGAGCCAACTCAATTATCAGCGAATGCAACAGAAAGTGGTGATATTAGCAATTACCCTGGATCATTTGATATTTCTTGTAAAGGAGATTCTGACGGATGGATTGAGCTAAATCCTTCAGGAGGTGTTGCTAATTCAGGAGGTATTTATCAGTATAGTTGGAGTGGAAGTATCAATGGTCCAATGAATATGAGCTCAATATACAATGTGACTGCAGGTAACTATTCAGTAACCGTAACTGATGCAAATGGTTGTTCAATAACAGAAGTATTTAATCTTGATGAGCCAGCTGATCTCTTTATTGCGGATGTAGATTTTGTAAATTATACCGGTCCTCAAAAAGCACCTTATCAAGTTGATTTTACAGACAATACATCTACAATAAATAATGATCCAATTAATCATTATTGGTATTGGTCAACAAATGAATCAGCTGACATTTACTTTAACTCCAATCAACAGACATTCACTAACACATTTAATACAGTTGGTAATAACTTTGTTTATGTAATAGTTGAAAATACTATTTCAGGTTGCACAGATTCATTAACATTTAATGTAGAGGTCCAAGGCATTGATGACCCAATTAATAATGTCTTCACACCAAACGGAGATGGCATTAACGATACTTATGATTTTGGTGAGCATGCAATGAATGTGTTTACAGTTGAAATTTATAATAGATGGGGTGAGACAGTATTTTATTGGGAGGGAGAGAAAAAATCTTGGGACGGTAAAGGATATGATGGACAAATGCTTCCTGAGGGAGTTTATTTCTATGTAATGGAAGCTGAAGGCATAGATGGAGAGTTTTACAGCGAGAAAGGTACTGTTACTTTAATTAGATAATTCTATTGTTATTCTAATGAAAAGAATTCTATCATACTTTATTCTGCTTTTTGTATTAAAAAGTTCACATAGTCAGATAATTCTCACAAATGATACCACAGTTTGTGGCATGCAGAATTTAGATTTATATGCAATCAGTGCATCAGTTGATTCATTGGTTACTGATGATACCTACACTCAAATAATCAATCTAGGTTTTGATTTTGATTTCTATGGAGTTACTTACAACAAAATGCTCATTTCTTCAAATGGATATGTAACATTTGACACAACAAGTGCAGGTGGTTATTCACCATGGGCGATAAATGCGGCTATCCCAAATCCAGGAACGCCACCAGAGAATTCAATAATGGTTACTTGGCAAGATACTGATCCTGGTGTTGCTGGTGCAATTTATTTTGGTTCTTATGGTGCTGCACCAAATAGAGTGTATGTAGTTACATGGTGTGGTTTGGCAATGTTTTCATGCAACAGCTTGATATACACCTCACAACTTAGAATGTATGAAGGTTCAAATAAAATTGAAATGTATCTGCAAGATAAACCTCTTTGTTCAACCTGGAATGCAGGAGCTGCAGTGCAGGGCTTAGTTGATGCAACTAGTGCTAATTTTGATATAGTTAATGACCCTATTCAAATTTTAGATAGAAATTTTCCATTAAATTGGACAGCGACGAATGAAGGTTGGGAACTTGTTCCAAATGGTGTTAATTCTTACAACATAAGTCCAATTCCTTTTGTATCTGTAGCTGCAGGTTCAACAACATGGACTGACGGATTTGGAAACATAGTCGGATATGGAGATTCAATAACTGTTATGCCACTTTCTACAACCACATATTATGCAACAATGACAAGTCAGTGTTCAGGTACTATTGTTGACTCAATAACAATCACTGTTGGTTCTGGTATACAATCAAATTTAATAACTGAGAATACTAGTTGTACAGGTGATGATGGTAAAGTTACTGTAACACCTATTATTTTAACATCACAACCTCCGTGGAACATTAACATACTAGATAATAATGGAAGTATCATTCAAAGTCAACAGAATGTCTTTTCATATGCTTCTTTTTCCGGTTTATATCCTGGCTCATATTTTGCCCAAGTTATAGAGCCAATCTCTGGCTGTTCAGGAACAAAAAACTTTATTATATATCAAGATTCTATCGCTTTACAAATTGCTAGTGTTCCAACCAATGTAAGTTGTCACAACGGAAGTGATGGAGAAATAGCTGTTCAAGTTATCAATGGTGCACCACCATTTACATTCTATCTTAATAACCAAATCAATACTAACCCACCCCCATATGATAGTGTTTTTTCTTATCTTTCATCAGGTAATTATTTCATAACTGTTACTGATGATAATAATTGCTCCATCAGAGATACTATTTCAATTGGTTCACCTGCTTATCCTTTAAGAGCAATAGCTCAATCTAAAGTACCTGTTTGTAGCGGATCAACTACTGGACCAATTATTGCACTTGGAGCAGGAGGAACGCCACCATACAGCTATGAATGGTTTGATTATAATTTAATTAGTTTGTCTAATGATGATAGTTTATTTAACGTATCCACGGGTAGTTATTTTGTAGAGATTATGGATGCAAACGGGTGCGATACGTTTACAACAGTACAAGTAATATCTTCACAACTTCCACTAACTGCCT
>NHEL02000020.1:0-25989 GCA_002172655.2 Flavobacteriales bacterium TMED84
AAGAGAACCTGTGCCTTGCTTTAATTCAAATAGTTTCATGCCTGTTACAGTCATTGCAGATATAAGGTGGTCTGTTAAATCACCATCTGCATCAAAAGTAACAGCAGACATATCGTTGAACTCAGCGATACCAATGTTTTTTAACCCACCTCTTACTTCTAAGTCCGAGTGAGCTACACCTATTGCTTCTATTGCCATTTTATTATTATATTAAAAGTTAAAAATATAAGGGGGAGTATTTCATCCCCCTTAATTAGATATAATTATACAGTAATTGCTTCAGGAGTGTAAACAACAGCTAATTTGCTGTCCTTTAAAGCACAACCAACCATGTAAGAAACTCTGAAACGATACGCTTTGTTATCGTTAGAATACCATTGCTCGATTGAGTTAGCATCAAAGTCAGTTCCTACAACGAAAGCATCCTGAGTAGTTAACATTGCTCTGTGAGTTTCAGTAGCAGCATCAGTACCGTTGATGTTAGCGAAGTCAGCAGCGATGTGAACATCCCAATCTCTACGAACGATTACAGGAATACCTCTGAATGTTAATTGTGGCATACCATTTACTAAAGTACCATAACCTGCTGCTGCATAAGAAGTGTTCTCAAGAGTTGCCTTCATGTAGTCATCAGCGATGTCACCTGACACAAAGTAAACGTGCTGCCCTGCTTCTAATAGCTCAGGAGAAGCATTGTCATATAGGTCTTTTAAGATACCTACACCACCACCTGAAGCCAAAGCACCTTCGCCTTGAGAAACAGTTAGGTCGCCATTTGTAAGCTGAGTAGCAGATGCTTCAGCAGCAGCTTGGAATAAACCATCATAGTTACCATAGTCAGCGTTAGCAGAAGAAGAATCAGATAACCAAAGTTGTCTGTTCATATCATACTTAACAGAGTTTGAGATAAGCTCTAAAAGAATGTTTTTTACAGCAGTTCCTTCAATGTTATCGAAGTCAAAGCTACCTCTCATCAACTGTCCTTTGATTTTGTTGAATAATTTGGTTTATCTTCTCATATAAATTTTCCAAGCGTCTGAACCGCTTTCTCTTCCTCCACCAGTTTCTTTTTCACCTCCAAACGCACCTCCAATTTCAGCACCAGATGTTCCAATATTAACATTCGCTATTCCACAATCACTCCCGTCTGCTGCAAGAAAACGTTCAGCTTCCTTTAGATTAGAAGTCATTATTGCAGATGAAAGACCTTGTTTTACATTGTTTTGCATATAAATAGCCTCCTCAATATTATTGTACTTTATTAAATATAAAATAGGAGAAAATGTTTCTTCTTGTACAATATTGTAGCTGTTCTCTGCCTCAATTATTACTGGCTTAACATAACAACCGCTTTCATACCCTTCTCCTTCAACAACTCCGCCTTCAACAACAATTTTTCCACCTTCTTTTTTAGCTCTTTTGATGGCATTGAGATAAGCATTAACAGCATCAATATCAATTAATGGACCAACATGATTTGATTCATCTAATGGATTGCCTATTTTTATCTGCTTATAAGCTGAGGAAAGCTTATTTTTCACATCCTCATAGATAGAATCATGAACAATAAGTCTCCTTGTTGTTGTACACCTTTGCCCACAAGTTCCTACTGCACCAAATAAAGATCCAATTATTGTTATTTTTAAATCAGCATTAGGAGTTACAATTATTGCATTATTTCCGCCTAGTTCTAATAAGCTTTTTCCAAATCTTTTTGCTACAGTTGAGCCAACAATTCTTCCCATTCTGGTTGACCCTGTTGCTGATATAAGGGGAACACGCTCATCAGTAGTTAAATATTCACCAACCTCATAATTTCCAGTTACTAAGCAAGAAATACCTTCAGGCAAATCATTTTCTTTAGCTACGTCAGCCCATAAGTTTTGACAAGCAATCCCACAAAGGGGAGTTTTTTCAGAAGGTTTCCAAATGCAAACGTCACCACAAACCCATGCTAGAGCTGTATTCCAGTTCCAAACAGCAACAGGAAAGTTAAAAGCTGAAATTATACCAACAATTCCTAGAGGATGATATTGCTCGTACATTCTATGTTTAGGCCTTTCAGAATGCATGGTTAATCCATTTAACTGTCTTGAAAGGCCAACGGCAAAATCACAGATATCAATCATTTCTTGAACTTCACCTAGCCCCTCTTGTAGAGACTTCCCCATTTCATATGAAACCAACTCACCTAAAAAACTTTTTTTTTGTCTAAGTTTCTCACCGTATTTCCTTACTATCTCTCCTCTTTTTGGAGCAGGATAGTTTCTCCAAAATCTAAAAGCTTCTTGCGCAGTCAAAATAACCCTATCATAGTCATTTTTAGTTGTTGAAGAGACAGAGCCAATAAGCTCACCATCAACAGGCGAATAAGATTCAATTTGCGGACCACTACCAAAAAAGCTGTTTCCAGTCGAGGTTCCCATATTTTCTTTGGAGACATTTAATTTTTCAAGTGTTTTTTTAATATCTATCATTTGTAATATTTTAAAATTCTTTATCGTTCTCTTCTACAACCATTTTTTCGTCATTAAACTCTTCAGTAATATCTTCATTTAATAAGCTATTACTCGTCTCAAAGTCGTTTTCAATATCGTCTAAATCACTACCAACTAACTCTAATTCGCTTGATTTATTTTTTTGTCTAATAAGAGACCAGCTCATTACTAAGCAGGTTGCTATAATTATAAAAAGGAGATAGGGCTCAAACTCTAGGCCACTCTTAAAATGGGGAGGGATCTTGTAAAACAATAAAACACTAATTAAACCTCTAGGGGCAAGATATAGTTGTGGTATTATTTTTTTTCCAGAAACAGAGAAAAGAACAACAGCTCTACATAAATAAATAATAACTAATAATGCAAAGCCTATTAAAATTACCTTTAGGTTAAAAACAGAAATCAAAGAAACACTCCAGCCGAAAATTATAAAAAAGAACGTTCTGACAATAAAAGCAGACTCGGCGGTAATTACTTTGAAGTCTCCTAAAACATGATCCATTTGCTCTCGCTTTATCAGCTTTGATAAACCTCCTCTAAAAAACGATGAGTAGTTATTTAATATCACACCAAACATTAAAATTATTATTAGAGGCGAAAGATGAAAAATTTTACCTACAGCATAAAGTAAAAGTAAAACAGATATTAGCAAAAACAGTTTAGCATGTCCTTTTAAGTTCTGAAAAATATAAATTAAAACATAACTAATTATCACCGCAAAAAATACTGTGAGCAATAAGTTACCAGCAACCTCTCCGTAAACGCCAGAATTTGAATCGCTTTCGGCAAGGGAGAGTACGCTATAAAAGGCAACGATTCCTAAGATATCTGAGAAAGTGCTTTCATATATCATAAATTCTTTTTTATATTCAGATAACCCATCTAAACTAGGGATAATGATAGCAGAGCTCAATACAGAAAGAGGAATAGTAAAAAGCAAAGAGGTTTCGAAATCCAGAACAAATAACCCTTGCAGAACAATAGCACCTAAATAAGCGGTTGCAGCAAGACCTAATAAGGCAGCAGTAAAAGACTTAACAATCAGCCCAACCTTGTTTTTAACAAGCTCTAGGTCCAGGGCGGCCTCTAACACAATTAAAATCAATCCGACCACTCCAAGAATTTCTAAGATGGGACCAAGGTTTGGTTTGTCATAGTTCATCATATTCAAACCAAAGTTCACAACCATCCCTAACAGTATAAGCATTAAAACAGAAGGAACTCCAGACCTGCTTGAAATAAGATTAAAAAAATAGGAAAGAATAATCGTTAAAGAGAATATAATGATCAGTCCGTATGAGCTTAGGTTTTCCATCAGAACAAAAGCCTTGCTATATCATTACCATTCGCATAGACTAATAAACTTAATAAAATAACCATTCCAACAACCTGAGCATACTCCATTACCTTTTCAGGCGCAGGCTTTCCAACTACCATTTCGTACAACAAGAAAACCACATGACCCCCGTCTAGTGCGGGAATGGGAAGTAAATTCATAAAGGCCAACATCAAAGATAAAAAAGCGGTTAGGCTCCAAAAGACCTCCCAGTCCCAGATAGCTGGAAATAAGTTTCCTATTGCGCCAAAACCACCCAGGCCCTTGTATGCGCCTGTACTAGGCTTAAGTATTAATTTGAATTGATCGACATAGCTACCTAGCTTGCTTTTGGCCTTTTTGTAGCCCGCTGGTAGTGATTCAAAAAAGGAATAATTAGCGGTTTTTAAATTATATATACCCATCTCTGAAAGCTGGCTTAAAGAAGGAATTAGGGCTTGATAGCCTATTTTTCCTTCAGCATCAACATCAACAGATATTGACTTAACACCCCCTTCTCTTTTAATGGTCAATGAAACGCTCTGTTCTTTATATTTTTCTAAGAACCCTTTTAGCTCATCAAAAAAAAGAATCTCGGTGTCGTCTATAGCAATAATTTTATCACCGCTTAACAAACCCGCCTTTTCGGCGCTGGAGCCCCTTAGAACCTCTTTTACTATAGCAGGTATTCTTGGATAAAACATCATTGATGGCTGGTTTTCAATTAATTGTTTTGCAAAGTCCTTAGGCAAAGACATCTTAATTAATGAGCCTCCTCGATCAATCAGCACTTCATTGCCTAAAAGAAGGGATTCCAAAATCGAGGAAAACCTCTCAGGCTTTTTGTTGTCAATCGAAACAATTTTATCACCATTTTCAAAACCAAGAGAATACGCCATGTCGTCAACACACCAAACCCCATTACTTAAGCTTTGGTTTGGGAGGTATTTGTCTCCATAAGCGTATAAGGTCATAGAGTAAATAAAAATACCAAGCAAAAAATTTACAGCCACACCACCTAACATGATGATTAGTCTTTGCCAAGCGGGTTTTGAGCGGAACTCCCAGCTTTCAGGCTCTTTTTTCATCTGTTCTTTGTCCATCGACTCGTCAATCATACCCGCTATTTTTACATAGCCACCAAGAGGAAGCCAGCCGATTCCGTATTCAGTGTCTCCAACCTTTTTTTTGAAAACTGAAAACCAAGGGTCAAAGAAAAGATAGAACTTCTCAACCTTTGTTTTAAAATATTTGGCAGGCAAAAAGTGGCCTAGCTCATGTAGAACAACAAGTATTGACAAGCTTAGTAATAATTGAGAGGCTTTAATTAAAAATATCATTTAATGAGTCTTTTTGCTAAAAATCTAGTTTCTTGATCAATATCAATTAATGATTTGAGATCAGGTTTCTTTACAAAGTTAATTTTTTCCATGCAATTTTCAATGATATCGGACATCTTTAAAAAACTAATTCTTTCTTCCAAAAAAGCCTGAACAACAATTTCATTTGCAGCGTTTAAAACACAAGGAACGCTTCCCCCTTTGTTGGCTGCAAAAAAAGCAAGAGACAAGTTTTTAAAGGTTTTGTAGTCGGGCTCTTCAAATGAAAGGTTCGGGTAGTCTAAGAAGTCAAACTTTTTTAAGTTTGACGGCTGTCTTTGTGGAAATGATAAAGCATAATGTATAGGCAGTTTCATGTCTGGGTATCCAAGTTGAGCCACTATAGAGCCGTCAATAAAACGAACGGCAGAATGAATAATGGACTGCCTATGAACAACCGCTTCTATGTTTTTGGCGCTGATGTCAAACAACCACATTGCCTCTATTACTTCTAACCCTTTATTCATTAGAGAGGCAGAATCAACAGTAATCTTTGCTCCCATTTCCCAGTTGGGGTGATTTAAAGCATCCTTGACCTGTATATTTTTCAAATCGCCTCTTTTTTTTCCAACGAATGGACCTCCTGAAGCGGTTAATATTAAAGAATCAACATGCTCCCGGGGCTCTCCTTGAAGACATTGAAAAACAGCAGAGTGTTCAGAGTCAACAGGAATAATTGGAACACCCTTTTTTTTACATAAGCTCATTATTAGTTCTCCGGCAACAACCAGGGTTTCTTTATTAGCTAATGCAATTTTTTTACCACATTTAATAGCATTAATAGTTGGTTTTAATCCGCTAAAACCAACTAGGGCCGTTAAAACAACATTTGTCGTTTCGGTTTCAACAACTTTTTCAAGAGAAGAAGCCCCGCCGTAGACAGATATATCTAACCCCTTGAGCTGCTTTTTAATTTCCTCTACATGAACTTTATTGGCTATCACGACACTTTTTGGTCTGTGTTTGATAGCCTGTTGTATCAAAAGTTTAAAATTATTATTTGCAGTTAAAAAGTCTACCGAATAATCTATTGTTTCACATTCACTAATAACTTGTAAAGCTTGTGTTCCAATCGAGCCGGTTGAACCAAGAATACCTATGTTAACCCTTTTTTTCATAATTTAATAGGTTGTCGGCAACACTTCTGTCGTTTGAAAGCCGCGGCACTTTATTTTGCCCACCAAGCTTACCAATACTTTTCATGTGTTGAACGAACCCACCTTTTTCGATAACCCTAATTTTTAAACTGTCTAACACACCTCCTTTTACTAGATCGAAGTAGTAAGAATTAATTTTCTGCATCTTTTTGTCAATCTCATTTGCAAAATTAATTAAAGATTCAGGTTCTTTGTCAAACTCAATGAGCCATTCGTGGTGCGCCCCCCCTTTTTCTGGCGTAACTACTGGTGCGACATGAAATTCAGCTACTCTACAATAATATAGCTTGCTTGCCTCTGAAAGAGCGCTTTCAACTTCACTTCCAATCACATGTTCTCCAAAAGCTGAGGTGAAATGTTTAATTCTTCCGGTTACAATTAATTTATAAGGAGTTAGGCTTACAAACATAATAGAGTCCCCAATGTTATAACCCCAAAGCCCAGAGTTTGTGTTGAGGATTATAACGTAGTTTACGTTTAAAGAAACATCATCTAAAGAAACCCTTTTTGGCTTTTTATCAAAGAAAGTATTTGCCTCAATGAACTCATAAAAAACCCCGTGATTAACACAAAGTAAAAGACCCTCNTCTTTTTGAGAATTTTGATAAGCGATAAAGCCTTCAGAAGCAGGAAACAGCTCTATAGACGGCACCCTTTCACCAATTATAGACTCAATGCTTTTGCGATAAGGCTCATAATTAACACCTCCGTATATATATAGAGAGAAGTTGCTAAATAAATCTTTTATCTTTTTGTTGCTTTTTTTTGAAAGCCTTTCAAAATACATTTGAACCCAAGGTGGGATGCCTCCAATTATGCTCATAGGCTGATTTATGGTTTCGTTCACAATAGCATCAACCTTGTCTTCCCAGTTTTCGATGCAGTTAGTAGCAAAGCTTGGAAGCCTGTTTTTTTGTAAGTATTTAGGAATATGATGCGCGGTTATTCCAGAAAGCCGCCCTGTCAAAACACCATTTATGTTTTCCAATTCAGGACTACCTTGAAGAAAAATCATTTTTCCATTTACAACGCTTGTTTTTTTTGTTTCATATATGAAAGAGAGAATTGCATCGCGAGCAGCTTTAATATGAAACGGAAGCGCCTCTTTTGTTAAGGGAATATATTTGGCGCCAGAAGTTGTTCCNGAAGTTTTGCAAAAATACTGAGGCTTCCCGGGCCATAAAACATCTTTTTTACCATCTACAACTAAATCAACATATTCCTTAAGCCCTTCATAATCTCTNATAGGCACGTTTTTTTTCCAGTCTTCGTATGTTTTTATGTTCTCGAAAGCATGATCAATGCCGAAAGATGTTTTTTTCGCCGTTTCTATTAGTCTGTGAAAAGTCTTTTTTTGAAACTTAAGAGGGTTCTTTATCCATCGATCATTTCTTAATTTGACAATGTATGCAAAAGGGTACGCAAGAATTCTTTTCAAACTCATTTAAAATAAAATATAGTTCATGGGGTTTACCGGAGAAGAGCCTTTCCAAAGCTCAAAATGCAAGTGAGGTCCTGTAGAATATTTTCCAGAATTTCCAATTATAGCGATCGTTTCACCAGACNTTACATAGTCTCCTTTTGATTTAAAAACCTCAGAGTTATGCTTGTAAAATGAGATAAAGCCGCTTTGATGCTTGATAATAAGAGCATATCCAAACTCGTGAGTCCATGAGCTAAACAGAACCGTTCCGTCATCAATGGAAGAAATAAAAGCCCCTTTTTTTGAAACAACATCAACCCCAAAATGACCAATTTTTTTATTGAACCCTTCTGTAATCAAACCATCAACGGGTTTTATAAAAAAACTACTCAGTTTTTTTTCCTTTAAATTAGAATTTAAACTTATACTTTCTTCAGCCTCTACCTCTGCTCGTAAAATAGAATCTTCAANAGAAGGTTTAAAATCAAACTCTTTTACTGTAAAACTCTCTTTAAACAGGTCTTGAACACTATCAAGAGAAACACTGTCAGAAAGAACTTTTTTTAGATTTTTTGTGTAAAGACTATAGTTACCAAGACTTTTTTCAAGAGAGTCTGCTTTTTGAATCATCGTTATCAATTCATTTTGCACATGTGTTTTAGACTTTCCAGGGATCAAGTTTCGTAACGGGGTGTAACCAAGAAGTAATACAAAAACTACAGAAACGGCTAGTAAAATAGCAGCAGCTAACCACAATAACTCAGCTCTAGAAAACTTAACATTAAAAATTTCCTCTAGACTGTTGTCATTTATTATTGCAAAGCGAAAAAACTTATTCTTTTTTTCCAATCTTATTAGCTAATCTATATTTGTTACAAATATCATAAATTATAAACATAATTATATTTAAGATAAATTTGTAATAAAAAACTGTTTTAATAGTTAATGTTTTAATGAATTCTCGAACAACACAACAGCTCCTAATACAATCATTACTTCTTATTATGCTTTTGTCATCTTGTTCAACAAAGAAAAACAGGTGGGTAAACAGACAATATCACAATACAACCGCAAAATATAATGGATATTTTAATGGTAAAGAAAGCATTAAAAAAGGCCTTAATAAAATCAATGAAAACTCAGAAGAGGATTATAGTCAAATAATTGCTGTTTTTAAAGAGAAAGACCTTTCTGCGTCCAAATCAGCNCACTCTTATATGGATAAAGCTATTAGAAAGGGCTCTGTCGTTATTCAAAGGCATTCGATGAAAATAAAGGGTAAAGAGTATTGCAAATGGATTGACGACAACTACTTAATGATTGGTAAGGCTTATTTTTACAAGGGAGAATTTGACGAGGCGCTAAAGACATTCTTATTTATTGTTGATGAATTCAAAAAGACAGAGACAGCCTATGAGGCTAAAATCTTTGCCTTAAGAACTTATTCTGAAAAAAACGACTTTTTAGCCTGTGAGGGCGTAATAACTGAGCTTAATAAAAAAAGAACACTAAATAAAAAAACAAAATTATTAAAGCATAGTTCGATAGCAGATTGTTACTTAAGACAACAAAACTACTCGCTTGCAACAGATGAATTAAAGGAGTGCATTAAGCTTTCAAATAAAAAACAAGCCTCCAGATTCAAATATATTTTAGCACAAGTTTATCAAAAAGTAGGAAATCAAAAAAATGCTTACGAACTTTTTGAAGACGTAATTAGAGAAAGCTCAGATTACGAAATGACTTTTAATGCTAAAATGAATTTGGCAAAATCTGCAATTCAAACCGGAGTCAACGTAAGGAAGTCAAAAGAGGCTTTAAAAAAAATGTTGAAAGATGATAAAAACAAAGAATATCTTGATCAGATTTATTTCACCATTTCAGAAATTGAAATTGCTGAAATGGACACAATAGCATGTATAAATAGTCTTTTAAACTCAACGAAGTACAGNCTTGAAAATGACGTTCAAAAATCGCTCTCTTTTTACANCCTTGCTAAGATATACTATAGNAAGCAGGAATACAGAAAGGCAGGGCTTTACTACGACAGCACTATTTTCTATATTGATAAAAATGACGAAAAATATGCTGAGGTTTTTGAAACTTCTCAAAGCCTAAACAAGCTCATTAACAACCTAGACATTGTTTACCTACAAGACAGCCTAATAGCNCTTTCAATACTACCTAAAAATATTCAGATTGAAGTGGTTAATGAAATCATTAAAAATATAATCGAAAAGGAAAAAAAAGCAAAAGAGCAGAAAACGCTTATGGAACAAAGCATGTATGAAAACAACCGATATGGGTCAAGAGAACAGTTTGGAAGCAAAACATCAGGAGGCAAGTGGTATTTTTACAATCCATCAACTCTTAGTTTTGGCCTTTCTGAGTTTAGAAAAAAGTGGGGAAAAAGAAAATTAGAGGATGACTGGAGAAGGAGGGACAGGGGCGTTTTAAATGAGCTTGGGGAAGACACAACGCTAACAAGCAGCCAGCTAAATGAGCTAAAAGAATTAAGTGATAAGAAAAACCCTGATTATTATCTTTCTAAGATTCCAAAAAGCGAAAAAGAAGTAATCGCTTCAAATAAAAAAATAAAAGAAGCACTTTATCAAGTAGCAATTATTTACAGAGACTATTTCGATGACTATAAAAAAAGCAACGCTACTTTTTACGAAATCTCCAGAAGATATAATTCTGACACAATTTACGTTCCACTTGCTTATTATAATTTATACATAAACCACGTTAATCAAGACAAAAAGAGTCTAGCGTTTAAGGCCAAGGAAATCATAATATCAAACTATCCAAAATCAAAGTATGCAAAAATTCTTACCGATTCTATTTATGTCGCTGGCAGTGAAAAACAAAGAGCTAAAGACGAGGAGCACTACTCAAGACTTAAAGACAGCTTTCTAAATAATAACCACAAAGAGGTTATTAGATTAACCACAAATGTAAAAACACAAACACTGATCGATAAAGAGACTTTTTTGAGAGCCCTTTCAATGTACAGGCTTGGTGACACCTCCTTAGCCATAGCAGAAATTAATAAAATTATAAGCAAGAAAGATTTGGATCAGAAAAAGAGAGAAGAATATGCTGAGGTATTAAAGAATATTGAAAACCCTGAAATAATACAAGAATCAAACTATTTGGCAGTTAACAAAAGCCCATATAAGCTAAATTTACTAAATGATCATATGCTTGTTTTTGTAATGCCAAAAGAAAACAGCGATATGAATTATTTAATGAGTGTTTTTTCAGACTTTAACAAAAAAGAATTTTCTACCCAAACCATTGAAGTTAGCTCTTTGATGATGGGCCTAGACCAACACATATTAATTATAAAAACACACATGGGTTACAAGGGGTCGCTAAACTATGAGATAAAGGCCTTATCAGATAAGGGTGTTATGAAGGAAATGTTAAAATTAAACTTTGAAAAAATATTAATTTCAAAAGATAACTTTTCAGACTTTTATAAAGACAAAGACTTGGAGGGCTACAAAGATTTTTATAACAAAAACTACCCAACCATTTAATAAAACAAATTTCTTAGATTTGCTAAAAACAAAACAAGATGTTTACAAATAAAAATGAATCAATGGTAAAAAATGATTTTAGCCCAGCTATTAACATGATTGGGTCCGGTACAATTATCACAGGAGACATTCAGTCTAAGGGAGATATCCGTGTTGACGGAACATTAAAGGGCTCTATAAACACAGAAGGGAAGGTTGTGTTAGGGGCTAGTGGAACTATAGAGGGTGATGTCGTTTGCCAGGATGCTGATATTTCTGGAACGATAAACGCAAAAATCACCGTGTCAAAACTCCTATCATTAAAGGCAACAGCAAGACTAAACGGAGACATTGTTACAAGCAAACTCTCTATTGAGCCTGGAGCAACATTTACGGGTTCTTGTAGCATGGGTGCCGTTATCAAAGACATTAAACACGTTGAAAAACCTGAAAAAAAGGAAAGGTCAGCCTAAGAAATTTGTAATATTTTCCTCAATTGCGCTGCAAATGGGGGTAATTATTTTTATAGGAACATGGCTTGGTCAAAAAACAGATGATGTTTTTGAAATCAATCACGTTTTCACGATATCCTTTTCCTTAATATCTGTTTTTATTTCACTTTATTACATGTATGTAAAAACAAAAAATGAATCTTAGACTAAGATTAGTCTTTTTAGCTATCAATATTTGGGCTATATATATTTTCCAAATAAAAGAACTGCTATACTTTGCTGTAGGTTCTCATTTGTTTCTTTTTGCTCTTGATGTTTTTACTCAAATGTACGAAAGGCGACTTAACAACATTAGAAAACCTTTTTTTGTATTGTCAATAAATTTATTTAGAATTGTTTTTTGCCTTGTCTTTTTACTACCTCAAATTATAACTTCAAACACGGATAGAAAATTATACATTATCAATTTTTTTCTGCTTTATTTTGTTCTATTGGTAATTAATTTAATAAATAAAAAAAAACATTTAAATAAAAGCTAAAATTGACAAGCCATAATCTAAATAAAAAGTTAATTTTGTCTTGTTTTAATATAATTAAATGACTCACATTAAAAACAAATTAGCAGCTCTGATTTTTCTGTTTTTATGTCCACTCGTCTCTTTTTCAGGGGACCCAAAACCATTAAAAGAAGGTGAGATCTACAACCCTGTCCCTGCAATTATGCATCATATAGCTGATTCTCACGAGTGGCATCTTTGGGGTGAAGGTAAAAAGTCTGTTTCAATACCCCTCCCCTTAATATTATATTGTGACGGGAAACTAGATGTTTTCTTTTCTTCTAAGTTTCATCATGGGAAAAAAAACGTAAAAATCGAAGATCGAGAATATGCGCTAGATCATGGTCATTTAGTTGAGGTTAATAATAAAGAGTTTACAGACCTTTCCATTACAAAGAATGTTGCGTCTATGTTATTGTCTGTGCTGGTACTTCTTCTTTTGTTTGTAGGTGCAGCAAGAAAAAGCAGTAAAGACAAAGCCCCTCGAGGCCTGCTCTCCTTTTTAGAGCCGCTTGTTCTTTTTGTAAGAGACGATATTGTCAAACCAAACATAGGTCATGGCTATAAAAAGTACGTGCCCTATTTACTAACACTATTCTTTTTTATACTAGTTAATAACCTTTTAGGCCTTATTCCTGCTGCAGCAAATTTAACTGGTAATATTGCAGTTACTCTAGTTTTGTCTTTCATAACTCTAATAGTAACTAACCTTTCAGGAAACAAATCATATTGGGGGCATATTTTTAACCCCCCCGGTGTCCCATTGGCCTTGATGCCGATTATGATACCCATTGAAATAGTTGGAATATTTACAAAACCATTTGCTTTAATGATAAGGTTGTTTGCAAATATATCTGCAGGACATATCATTATTATGAGTCTCATTTCTTTGATATTTATGGCTCAGAGCGGATTAGGAAATGCAGGCGCTTTTGGTGTTGCGCCGGTATCAGTTCTATTTGTACTATTTATGTACTTTATAGAAGTGCTTGTTGCCTTTTTACAGGCATACATTTTTACATTGTTAACCTCTCTGTTTATAGGATTAGCGACAGTAGAACACCATTAAACTAAATTATTAATAACTAAAAACAAGAAAATGGAAATAACAGGAATCGCAGCAATTGGAGCTGGTTTGGCAGCAATCGGAGCAGGTATTGGAATTGGAAGAATTGGTGGCTCTGCACTTGAAGCTATGGCTAGACAGCCAGAGCATTCAGGAATGATACAAACCAACATGATTATTGCTGCAGCACTAGTTGAAGGTGTAGCGTTATTTGGCGTTGTAGTTGCATTATTGCAAGGCTAAAATTATTAATTAACTAGCTAGCCATGACGGTTGGTTATGGCTAGCTATATAAAAACAAATTATATGGACCCAATGGCTTTAGTAACACCAGCGATAGGCCTTGTCTTTTGGACAAGCGTGGTGTTTATATTATTAATATTTATTTTGAAAAAATTTGCATGGAAGCCTATTCTAGACTCTGTAGACAAAAGAAATAAAAATATAGAAGACGCATTACAATCTGCAGAAAATGCAAAAAAAGAGATGGAAAATCTCACTGCAGATAATGAAAAAATATTGTTAGAGGCAAAAGCTCAAAGAGATTTGATTTTAAAAGAGGCTCGTGAAATGAAAGAAAGCTTAATAAAGGATGCAAAAGAAAAAGCAACTTTAGAAGCAGAGAAAATAATGGACGACACAAGGGAACAGATTCATAATCAAAAAATGAAAGCGATAACAGAGCTTAAAAACCAAGTCGCTGATTTATCTATTGAAATTGCTGAAAAAATCATAAAAAACGAACTTAAAGACAAACAAGCTCAGAAAAAACTTGTTGTTGATGCAATGCAAGACAAAGATTTAAATTGATGAAAGATTTAAAAGTATCAAATAGATATGCAAAAGCACTGCTAGAGCTAGCTGTTGAAACCAACAGCTTGGAAGATTGTTGTTCTGATATGAATACGATTTTGACTGTCTGCCAAGGCTCTAAAGAATTTTATTTGCTTTTAAAAAGCCCTATAATTAAGACCGATAAAAAAATAGTTATAATTGAAGAAATATTTTCCAATAAATTGTCCGAGCTCACCAACGGTTTTATAAAAATCATTACAAGCAAAAAAAAGAGAGGCAATACTAGACTCAGTAGCAAAAAGTTTTATTTCTCTATACAAAGAGAAGAAAAATATAATTTCTGCAAAATTAGTTACAGCATCAGAGATCGATAACGCAACAAGAGAAGAGGTGTTAGATTTTATAAAGAAAAAGGGACATAAAAATGTAGATCTGCAAGAAAAAATTGATAAAAGTATAATCGGAGGAGCAATAATTAATATTGGTAACAAGCAAATAGATGCTAGTGTTTCCAATAAGATTAATGAAATGAAGCAAAACTTTAGTGTAAACTTATATGAACAAAACTATTTAAATAAACAAATATGGGAGAAGTAAAGCCGGCTGAGGTATCAGCTATTTTAAGAAAACAACTATCAGGGTTTAATACTGAATCAAAACTTGAAGAAATTGGAACTGTATTGCAAGTAGGAGATGGTATAGCCAGAATATATGGTTTAAATAATGCGCAGTCAGGAGAATTGGTCCAATTTCAAAACGGCCTACAGGCAATTGTCCTTAATCTGGAAGAAGACAATGTTGGCGCTGTACTTCTTGGGCCTTCTAAAGGAATTAAGGAGGGGGATACTGTTAAAAGAACGGGTAAAATCGCATCAATTAATGTTGGTGAAGGGATGCTTGGAAGGGTTGTAAACACTTTAGGAATGCCTATAGACGGTAAGGGCCCAATTGAAGGGGAAACTTTTCAAATGCCGATTGAAAGAAAGGCTCCAGGAGTTATTTATAGACAGCCAGTAAACGAGCCATTACAAACAGGAATTAAGGCTGTTGATGCTATGATTCCCATAGGTAGAGGGCAAAGAGAATTAGTTATCGGAGATAGACAAACGGGTAAAACAGCTGTTGTAATAGATACAATCATCAACCAGAAAGAGTTTTATGACAAAGGTGAGCCTGTATTTTGTATTTATGTTGCTGTAGGGCAAAAAGCTTAAACAGTTGCAGCAATTGCAAAGACATTACAAGAAGCGGGCGCACTTGAATATACTGTAATTGTTTCAGCTAATGCAAGTGACCCTGCGCCTCTTCAATTTTACGCTCCTCTTTCAGGAGCTGCAATCGGAGAGTATTTTAGAGATACAGGAAGACCTGCTTTAATAGTTTATGATGATTTGTCAAAACAAGCCGTTGCATATAGAGAGGTTTCACTACTTCTAAGAAGGCCTCCGGGCAGAGAGGCTTATCCAGGAGACGTATTCTATTTACATTCTAGATTGTTAGAAAGAGCGGCAAAAGTCATAAATGATGATAAAATAGCTTCTCAAATGAACGATCTCCCAGAGTCTTTAAAATCAAAAGTAAAAGGAGGGGGCTCATTAACAGCGTTACCGATCATTGAAACACAGGCGGGAGATGTTTCCGCATATATACCAACTAATGTAATTTCAATTACCGACGGTCAAATCTTTCTTGAGTCAAACTTATTTCTCTCAGGAGTAAGGCCGGCAATTAACGTAGGAATATCAGTTTCTAGAGTAGGTGGATCCGCTCAAATTAAATCAATGAAAAAAATAGCAGGAACACTTAAGTTAGACCAGGCTCAGTACAGGGAATTAGAGGCTTTTGCAAAATTTGGATCAGACCTTGATGCGGCAACAACAGCCGTAATTGAAAAGGGAAAACGAAATGTTGAAATTTTAAAGCAAGGGCAATATTCACCGTTAAGAGTAGAGGAGCAGGCAGCTATAATTTACTGCGGAACAAATGGCCTGCTAATGGACGTTCCTGTTTCTAAAATAAAAGAATTTGAAAAGGAGTACATTTCTTTTTTACATACTAAACATCAAGACGTGTTGGATCAGTTAGCATCAGGCAAATTAGATGATAAGATAACAGCATGTCTAGAGAAAGCAGTGAAAGAATTAGCTCCAAAGTACAAGGAAAATGCCTAATTTAAAAGAAATAAAATCTAGAATAACATCTGTAAAATCTACGATACAGATAACTTCAGCAATGAAAATGGTTTCTGCCGCCAAGTTGAAAAAAGCGCAAGACGCTATAATACAACTAAGACCATATTCAAATAAGTTGACTGAAATTATGTCATCAGTATCATCTGCTTCAGAAGACAGTTCTCAAAACAAGTATTCAGAAGTAAGAGATGTTAATAAAACCTTACTTGTTCCAATTACATCTAATAGGGGGTTATGCGGTGGTTTTAATGCAAATATCATAAAAAAAATAATTGAGATAGAAAAAGAGTTAAACTCTAAGTCAGAATTAACAATATTGTCTATTGGAAAAAAGTCTTCAGAGTTTTTTAAAAAAAACAAATACAATGTTCATTCAACTCATGATGATGTTTTTCAAGATGTTAACTATGAAGATGTATCAAAAATCGCAGGGCTGATATTAAATGATTTTGCAAATGAAAAATTTGATAAAGTTATCTTAGTTTATAATCAATTTAAAAACGCTGCAACTCAAATTGTTATGCAAGAGGATTTCTTACCACTTAATAAAACTCAATCTGAAAATAGCCAAGATGCTGTAGACTATATTTACGAGCCTGGTAAGGATGAAATTTTAAATGAATTAATACCGAAATCATTAAAAACACAACTCTTTAAAGCAATATTAGATTCAAATGCATCAGAGCATGGAGCTAGAATGACTGCAATGCATAAGGCTACAGATAATGCCACTGAATTAAAAAATGAATTAACACTTTCATATAATAAAGCAAGACAAGCTGCAATTACTGGAGAGATACTTGAAATTGTTGGTGGAGCAGAGGCTCTTAACGGTTAAGCCCTGTTAATACCTTTTTATATATTTACAATTAAAATTGTGTGAAATGAACAATCTATTAATTTCCAACAAAGAACTTATTACAACTATTACTATTAATAGGCCTAAACAACTAAATGCGCTAAACATTTCTACAATCAAAGAGCTTGGAAAAGCCTTCAACAACTTGCAAAATGATAAAAACACAAGAGTTATAGTTTTAACAGGGGCTGGAGAAAAATCTTTTGTAGCCGGAGCAGACATAAAAGAGTTTAGCAATTACGATAACAAACAAGGCGCAGATCTATCGCGAAACGGTCATTTAAACCTATTCAACTTAATTGAAGGTTTTCCAAAACCAGTCATTGCAGCTATAAATGGATATGCGTTAGGCGGGGGTCTTGAGCTTGCATTGTCAGCACACATTAGAGTTGCTTCGAAAAATGCTAAACTTGGACTTCCAGAAGTTTCACTAGGTGTAATTCCCGGGTACGGAGGAACACAGAGGCTAACAAATTTAGTTGGAAAAGGAAGAGCAATGGAATATATATTAACAGCCACAATGATTGGGGTTGAAGACGCAAAGCACAATGGTTTAATAAACGATTATTGTGAGCTAGAGGAACTCTTGCCCACTTGTGAAAACATAGCTAGAAAAATTATTAAAAACTCTCCAAGAGCAATTTCAAAGGCAATAAAATGCATAAATGCAAGTTTAAAGAATGAAAGTGGGTTTGAAACTGAAATTGAGGAGTTTGGTAAATGTTTTCAAACAGATGACTTTATTGAAGGAACGACCGCTTTTCTTGAAAAAAGAAAACCAAAATATAATTGATTCAATTAAAAAAATTAGCCGGTCAAACAGCCATATATGGTGTTAGTAGTGTTATAGGCAGACTATTAAATTATTTACTTACACCTATTCTAACAAGACCAGAAATAGGAGGGTTCAACCCTGGAGAGTATGGTGTTATTACAGAAATGTATGCCTACATTGCATTCCTGATTGTTTTTCTAACATACGGCTTGGAAACAGCATTCTTCAGGTTTAAACAAACAAATGAAGATAAAAAACATGTTTATAGCACAGCTTTAATCTCTTTACTACTATCTTCAACACTATTTATTTTTTGCGTATTCCTTTTTTCATTTGAAATTTCAAGCTTTTTAGGCTATCCAAATAATCAAGAGTACGTTAAATGGTTTTCAATTATTGTGGGAATTGATGCGGTATGTTCTATTGTTTTTGCTAAGTTAAGATATGAGAACAAGGCTTTAAAATTTTCACTAGTTAGGGTCATGTCTATAGCCATAAATATTTTTGCAGTATTATTTTTTCTTATTGTTTGCCCACTATTACAAAGCGACGACACACTATCTTATCTAACAAAAAGTTTTTACAACCCACAAGTTGGGGTTGGCTATGTCTTTATAGCAAACTTAATTGCCTCCTCAGCAACCTTATTAGTTTTACTTTCAGAAATGAAAGGTATAAGGTGGGGCCTTAATTATATTTTATGGAAAAAAATGATCAGATATTCATTACCGCTTATGATAGCGGGCCTAGCAGGAATGATAAATGAAACTGTTGATAGGATACTTTTAAAAAAACTATTACCATCAATAAAAGACATATCAGCAAACCCGAGTGGAGATATAATGTATGAAATAGGAATTTATGGTGCTTTCTATAAAATATCAATATTTATGATGCTTTTTATACAAACATTCAGATATGCGGCTGAGCCATTTTATTTTAAGTATAAGAAGGAAAAAGATTCAAAAAAATTATATGCTGATGTAATGAAATATTTTGTTATTGCCTCTTCAACTATTTTTTTAGTAGTAATGATAAATTTTGATTTGTTCAAGCACTTTATTGGAACACAATTTCATGATACAAGAGGCTTTAAGATTGTTGCCGTTCTCATGCTAGCTAATTATTTCTTTGGACTTTATTATAATTTATCTATTTGGTATAAATTAACAGACAAAACACACTATGGGGCATATATTTCAATTTTTGGAGCAGTTATTACTATATCCCTAAACCTCATGCTTGTGCCAATTATTGGTATTTTTGGATCTGCCATAACCACTTTAGTTTGTTATGTAACAATGACCATAGTTTCGTTTTATTTTTCAAGGTCTAATTACAAAGTACCATATGACTTAAGGTCAATATCAACATACTTTATTTTAATGATTTTTATTTTTATGATTAGTCAATTTTATAACTTAGGTGAAATAATTAATTCTATCTATATCCTAATCTTTATTTTTGTAGCTTATGTGTTAGAGTTTAAAACAAAAAAAATAAGAACAAAATGACAGATGTATTTGAAGACATAAATAAATTCGCAACGGCTTGTGATCAAGAGCCAAGCAAAGAAAATTACGATATGTATCTTAATCTAATTCGAGAAGAAATGGATGAATTAGAAGTAGCTATTAAAGAAAACGATAGGGTAGAACAATTAGATGCATTAATTGACATCTTAGTGGTTACATTAGGTGCCATTAGGGCGGGGGATTTTAAAGGCAAAAGTGCGTGGAAAGAAGTGATGAAGACAAACTTTGCTAAAATCAATACAGAAACAGGAAAAGTAATTAAACGTGAGGATGGAAAAGTGTTAAAGCCGAAAGGATGGGAGGCTCCAAAACTTAAACAATTTATATAAAAATTTTAAAATGAATATTATAATACCTATGGCTGGAAGAGGTACAAGGCTAAGACCGCATACTCTTACTACACCAAAGCCTTTAATCAAAATAGCTGGAAAGACAATAGTTCAAAGATTGGTTGAAGAAATATCTGCTTCATTTGAGGAAGCAATTGACAATATTGGATTTGTTGTTGGAGATTTTGGTACTGAGGTGGAAGAAGGCTTAATAAAAATTGCAGAAAAGTTAGGGGCTAATGGGCATGTTTTTTATCAAGATAGGCCCTTAGGAACAGCGCATGCTGTTTTATGTGCTGAAAAAATAATGAATGGAAGCTGTGTAATAGCTTTTGCTGACACTTTATTTAAGTCTGATTTTAATATAAATAAATCTTTAGATGGAACAATATGGGTAAAACAAATAGATGATCCTAGCTCATTTGGAGTTGTAAAATTGGATAAGGATATTATCACAGACTTTGTTGAGAAACCGGATGTATTTGTTTCGGACCTTGCCATTATTGGAATTTATCATGTTAAAGACTCATCAATTTTAAAAAGTGAAATAAAGTTTTTGATTGACAATAATATAAAAGACAAAGGTGAATACCAACTTACCGATGCTTTGGAAAATATGAAAAACAAAAATTATAAGTTTGGCCCAGCAGAGGTTCGAGAATGGTTAGATTGCGGTAACAAAGACGCAACTTGTTACACTAATCAAAGGGTATTACATCATCAAAAAAACAAAGTAGCAACAAGTAGCCAAATTATTAATTGTGAAATTATAGAACCATGCTATATTGGAAAAAATAATTTCATTAAAGATTCTAAAATTGGCCCGCATGTCTCAATTGAGGACAACAATAAAATAGAAGATTGTGAGCTGAACAACGTTATTTTGCAAAGTAATAATGATATTAGTAAAATTAAACTCAAAAGTTCAATGGTTGGTAGTTTTACATCAATAGATGGAAAAAACACTTCTAATCAAGTTAGTATAGGAGACTTTACTGTCATAGAATGAAAGTTAAAATTTTAATATTATGTTCATTAATTTTTTCCTCAGAATACACATATTCCCAGTGGAACAAAAAAAGAGAAAAAAATAAAACTAAGCTTGTTTTAAGTAATGGCGAAAGAAAGAAGTTTGATCACAATTTTTTTGAAGCATTAAAACTAAAACATCTTGAAAACTATGAGGATGCTTTAGTACTATTTGAAAAATGCATAAAAATTGATCCTAACGCTGCAGCACCTTTATATGAGGCAGCAAAAATTTACAAAAGTCTAAACCAAAGCAATCAAGCCCTAGAATATTCCTTAAAAGCTTATAAGCTAGATGAGGGCAATGAAACATATGCATATTTATGTGCTCGTTTGCTTAGTAAGCAAAAAAAATACCAGCAGGCTAAAGACATATATAAATCCTTAACCAAAACAAATAAAAAAAGCGAAATATACTTTTATGAATTAGCGGATATTTATATACTATCAAGTGATTTTAAAGGTGCAATAAAAACATACAATGAACTTGAAAGTGTAATAGGAATCAACAAAATGCTTTCTTTACAAAAGCATAAAATATATATGCAAATCTTAGATGTAGAAAATGGAAACAATGAGCTTTTAAGGCTAGCAGAAGAGTTTCCTGAGGACACAGATGTCTTGGAAATTTTAGCTGAGGGTTATTTGCTAAATAATGAAAAAGAAAAAGCATTTGAAATTTTTAAGAAAATTTCTAATATAGATAAAGATAACGGAAGAGTTTATCTAATGTTATATGACTACTATAAATCCATTGGAGAAAATGAAAAAGCTTTTGAGGAGCTCGCTAGAGCCTTTGAAAGCAGTAGTTTAAGTATTGATGGGAAAATACCAATATTAGTCTCTTATTTAAACCTATTACAAGATTCAAGTTTTAAGGCTCAAGCATTTTATCTTTGCAGAAAAATAGTCCAAGCACATCCCTTAGACCCTAAATCATATGCTGTCTTTGGAGATTTACTTTATGAGGATAGACAGCTTGACTCGGCAGAGGTTTATTATAATGAAGTTTTAAAAATTGACAAATCCAAGCCTCAAATTTGGACTCAACTAATTTTTGTAAATGCAGAAAGAAATGAATATGATAAGGTGCTAAATATTACAGATGAAGCTTTATTATATTTTCCAACAAATGCTGTTTTTTATTACTTTAATGGAATATCCTTACTTAGAAAAAAACAATATACAACCTCTATCAATATTTTTAATCAAGGCATAGAATACGTTTTTGACAACAATATTTTATTAAATGAATTTTATAATTCTTTAGCAGAATGTTATAATGAAACAAAAGAGTATGAATCTTCAGATTCTCTTTTTGAATTGTCACTTAAGATAAATCCGTCAAATCCAACGGTATTAAATAATTATAGCTACTACTTATCTTTAAGAGGTGTGGATTTAGAAAAAGCAAAAGAAATGTCATTTAATAGTAATTTGCTAGAGCCTAACAATGGAACATTTCAAGACACATATGCTTGGATACTTTATAAATTACAACAATATGATGAAGCTTTATCATGGATTGTGAAGGCTTTTGAAAATGGAAGTAGCGAAAGTCCTGTTGTTTTAGAACATTATGGAGATATACTTTATAAGCTAAATAAAAAAAATGAGGCGTTTGAAAAATGGGAACAAGCTAAGGCTTTTGGAAAGGGTTCAGAACTATTGGAAAAAAAAAATAAGGGAAAAAAAATTATATGAGTAAGCTTAAATACTTGTTGTTTTTTTTCTTAACATCCTGTAGCCTTCCTTATTTAACAAATACAAATGTTAATGAAAGACAAAATTCTGATTTGCAAATTAAAAACAGCTTCAAAGCTTCAGGAGAATTTACGTACTACGAAAAAAACTCTCCAATGAATGGAAAAATTAATTTAATTTTCGATTATAATGATAACCTATGGGTTTCGGTAAATTCATTATTTAACTTAGAGCTTTTTCGTGTTATTTTAATAGCAGACACACTTTTTTTAATCAATAGACTTGAAAAAAACTATCAAAAAATAAGCTTTAATGACTCAATAAACATCTTGAATGAAAGTTTATTGGAGAAAATAAAGAATTTTGAGAATACCGAATTAGAATTTAAAGGAACCACTTTTCATTTATTTTTTAGTGAATTTAATGATGCTACATTTTCTAAATTGCCTAAAAATATAATTTTAAAAAAAGAAGATAAAGAAGCCATTTTTTTAAAAATCAACCTCAACAAAGTTCAAAGAACAAATCAAAAAATTGAGATTAATATTCCAGACAGCTATGAAAAAATTTAAACTCTTTCTTTTTTTAGTAGTTGCCTCTAAGATTGTCTTCGCTCAAAGTAAAGACGATTTAAAAAAAGAGAAGAAAAAAATAGAAAATGAGATCAAAATAACAAACGGTCTTTTAGAAAAAACAAAACAAAACAAGTTAAAATCTTTAAATTATTTAAATGCTCTTAGTACACAAATAGAAAAAGAGGAAAGTTTGGTTAAAATGCTAAACATTGAAATTAAACTAAAAGAAAGAAAAATAAAAAATATTAATAAAACAATATTAGAAAGTAAAGATGTCATTTCCAACAAAGAGGCGGAGCTTGAAATGCTTATGGAAAATTATTCCAAAATTATTTTTTCGTACAGTAAAAATAAAGGATTAAAAGATCAATTAATGTTTATTATTTCTTCTGATGATTTTAACCAGGCTTATAAAAGGCTATTATATGTAAAGCAGTATACTACTCAAAGAAAAAACTATTCAATTCAAATATCAAAAGAACAGAATGAGTTAAAGCAAGAAATTAATAAGCTAGAAGTCATAAAGAAAGAGCTTGAGGAAAACACCATTCAAAAGAAAACACTTTATGAAAACAAATATGAAAACCTTAACAAAATTTCTGATAAAAAAACTGAGAAAGAACAATTGATTTCTAAACTTGTTAAATCAGAAAAATATTTTAAGAAAGAACTCAAAGAGAAACAAAAAAAAGCTAATGAGTTAGATGAGAAAATCAGAAAAATTATTGAAGAGGAGATTAAAAAAGCAAGAGAGCTTGCAGAAAAAGCTAATAAACTAAACCTTTCACCTGCAGCTTTAGAGTTAACAAAAAAGTTTGCAGAAAACAAAAGAAAGTTGCCGTGGCCAGTTGAGACGGGAGTTGTTATTCAAAAATTTGGGAACAAAAAACATCAAATTTTTTCTGAAGTTCAAACTTTTAACAATGGTGTTGACATAGTAACTGAAAAAAAAGCAAAAGTTAATGCAATTTTTGATGGAAAAATTTCAAGAATCTTTGTTGTTAAGGGCGAGGGAAAGGCAGTATTAATTTCGCATGGAAAATTTTACACTGTTTACTCCGGACTTCAAGATGTTGTTGTTGAAACTGGAGAGGAAGTTTTAACTAGAGAGAAGATAGGTGAAGTTAGATATAATGAAAAAGAACAAAGATCTCTTTTACATTTTGAAATTTGGAAAGGTTATGATAAAGTTGATCCTGGAGATTGGATTTATAAACTTTATTAAGCAACAAATTCTTAAATTTGCTAAAATTAAATTATGAAATCAATGACTATCTTAGGTATGATTGGACCATGGCAAGTGGTTCTTATAGTTCTAGTTGTCTTAATTTTATTTGGTGGAAAAAAAATCCCAGAGCTTATGAAAGGCTTAGGTAAGGGAATGAAGGAATTCAAAGACGCTACCAAGGAAATTGATAAAGACAAAGAAAAGAGCTGAGTTGAAAAACAAAAAATCTTTTTTACAAGTTAGAGATGACCTTCAGAACCAAAAAACTACCGTTCTGTCAATAACTGCAAATTACATAAAGTCAATATATGATAATAAAGACTTAAATATTTTTATTGAGGTTTTTGAAAATGAAGCTATAAATCGAGCTAATGAAATCGATGAAAAAATAAAAAGCAAAACTCATGGCAAGCTTGCTGGTATGATTATAGCAATCAAAGATAACTTGTGCTATGAGAATCATCTTGTAACAGCCTCATCAAAAATACTTAAAGGCTTTAAGTCGAATTATTCTGCTACAGCAATCGAAAGGCTTTTAAAAGAGGATGCTATAATTATTGGTCGAGTAAACTGTGATGAGTTTGCAATGGGAAGCACTAATAAAAATAGTGTCTATGGTCCACCATTAAATCCACTAAACAAAAAGATGGTTACTGGAGGGTCTTCTGGAGGTTCAGCTGCCGCTGTGGCAGCAAACCTTTGCATGGTGAGTTTAGGCTCAGACACTGGTGGTTCTGTTCGTCAGCCAGCATCTTATTGTGGTGTTTTTGGCTTTAAACCGACATATTCAAGAGTTTCAAGATATGGTTTAATTTCATACGCTTCATCATTTGATCAGATTGGAGTTTTATCAAACTCTCTTTTTGACAACGCCTTAGTCTTAGAGGTAATTTCTGGACATGATCACAATGACAATACGTCTAGTAAGAAAAGAGTTGAATCTTATTCTAATTTCGAAAAGAAGCCTAATTACAAAATAGCATTTTTAAAAGAAACTCTTTATTTAAAAGGCCTCGATAGTAGTATCAAAAAATCAATATTAGATTTAATAGAGTCACTTAAGTCTAGCGGACATCAAGTTGAAATATATAGTTTTCCTTTTCTTGAATATATGGTGCCAACTTATTATGTCCTAACTACTGCTGAAGCCTCGTCTAATCTTGCCAGATATGATGGTATAAGATATGGACACAGAAGTAGTGAAGTGGAAAATCTTAATGACACATTTGTAAAATCTAGAACAGAAGGGTTCGGGCAGGAAGTAAAAAGAAGAATTATGTTAGGAACCTTTGTTTTAAGTTCTGAGTATCAAGAGGCATATTATACTAAAGCTCAAAAAATCAGATCTTTAATACAAAAGGAAACCAATAAAATTTTTGAAAATTTCGATTTTATTATCACACCATCAACACCTCATACAGCTTTTGAAATAGTTAGTGAAACTGATGATCCGACAGACCTTTACATAGAAGATATCTTTACGGTTCATGCTAATCTCACAGGTAACCCTGCTATATCAGTTCCTTTCGGAAAATGTAAAAAAAACCTACCATTTGGAATTCAAATACAAGCTAAAAACTTTGATGAAAAGAAAATT
>NHEL02000001.1:0-17921 GCA_002172655.2 Flavobacteriales bacterium TMED84
AGGCAGTTAGTGGAAGTTGTGAAGATATTACTTGTACTGTTGTAAACGTATCGCACCCGTTTGCATCCATAATCTCTACAAAATAACTACCCGTGGATAAAGAATCTACAACATTTGATGAGGAAATGGAGACTGTGTCACCAAAATTAAACCATTCATAGCTGTATGGTGGCGTTCCTCCTGCTCCAGCAACTGAAGCAGTAGCCGTATTCTGACCAAAGCAAGTGTTGAGAGTGTCTTCAATAAGAAGTTGGAGAGGAAAACCTGGTGCTGAAATATCAATTGGTACTGTTATGTCACAATATGCATTATCACTAACAGTAATGCTATATGTTCCTGAGCTGAGCGTTGTGAAAACAGTGTCATATGGAGGTGGGTTAGTATTTAGGACTCCATTGATGTAGTAACTAAATGGATTCAGCATGTTAGTTAAAACCTCAACGGAAATCATTCCGTCAATATCATCCCAACAACTCACATTTTGAGATGAAATTTTAAATTCAATCGGAGTTATTGTGTCAGATGGTAGTGATTCATTTGCGCAAGTAGACTCATTTGTCATGTAAAAGTACTGAGCTCCATTTGGAATCAGTGAAGAGTCAATTGTATAAATATCTGAGGGGAAAGATACATCAGCGATGTTGATATAGGGACCTCCAATATTATCAGATGCGTAAAGATGATACAATGTGGAATTATTGGCTCCAGTATTGTGATTCCAATCTAAAGTAACGTTTCCATTTCCATCAATGAAAGCACATTTCAAATCTGGTGCTGGCAATGATGCTGCTTGAGTAACTTCTATTGTTATTGTTGCAAAAGTAATAGCATTTGCAGGACAGAAATCATCATATGCTTTTATTGCAAAATTGTAGATATTTGATACATTACCACAACCTGCGTCCGAAGCAACATGAGTACATGCTGTTTGCCACTCAAAAATTCCATTAACAATTGATGGAGATGAAAAAGGTGGTGGATTACCTAGGTTATCAGTAAAAGTAGCGCAGGGTGGGCTAACACAATCAGTATTCGTTATGAAATCCCCCGCCATTTGACCACCAGTAATTTCTAAAGATACATCTTGTGGTATACCAGCTGCATATAAATCAGCATCAGAAGCGCTAATGCTGAAAGAAACTAGAGTTCCAGCAGCTACTGAAGTATAATATGGTGTTGGAGCTGGAAATGGTGCTGTAATAGTTGGAGGTAAGTTTGCATTTCCACCTACCAGTGGTGGACAAGCAATTAAAACTGCTTGAATTTCTCTGTAAATTTGAGCAACTAGCTGATTACATTTATATGCATCAACCCTAACTACAGTTACAAAATTTCCAGAAAGGTTAGATGTGTAAGATATCTGACCATTTTGAGAGTTAAGAGTTGGATTTCCTGGAAGAGGGTTGTTTGCAGTGTAGGGGGGTGTATATGTTAGTAAGCCAGGAGTTATAGGTGGATTATATGCGCCAAAAAAGTCATCTAGTGGCTCATCCCAACTGTAGACTAAACTATCCATTTCTTGATCTGAGGCGTTGTGTGTATATGAAAAGGGATATCCTGTACAAATAATTGTTTTTGGACTTTCGTTAAATATTGGTGAAGAATCAAAACATGGATCAGTTGGTGTTGAATTTCCGAAAGGATCAATATATGCAAACATTGAAGCTCTCATAGTAAATCCGTCAGAATTAGGTGTAGCTAAGTTTACAATAGCTCCGTTTCTACAACATGAATCCCATGTGAAGTGCCATCCGTGCGTAGTTGGTGTTGGAGGATTAGAAATTGGAGGTGCACCAACTAAAGCTATTGGCAATGATTGATAGATATACTCTTCAACAGCTCCAACTGGATTTGTAGAACAATCTAGTGCAGGATTCCCACTGTTTGTAACATCACAATCTGGTGATATATCAGTGTTTGAAATAAATTGCAAACTGATTGTAGATACTGTTGGGTGATTCCAAACATTTAGCGTCTGATTGTTTGTTGGTAAAGAGATACCATCACAATCTCTGTAGAGTTTCATTGTGAAGATATACTTACCAACATCAGGGTTTAGAGGATCTTTGACACACTCCCAAGTAATCTCTCCTCCCATAATGTGACTAGCACGAACACCAAATGATAGAAAAACCAAAAGAATTAGTCCAACTATCTTTTTCATAATCGATTATTTTGAACAAATTTACAAAATTCACTTCTAATACAGCGATTTAAAGTTAAGTTTTGTTTTGAACTTCCCTATCTTAATAAATTGATATGACCATTCGTTTGATATACTTGACCTGAAATACCAATAGCATCTAACACAAAATAATAAACTGATTCAGGAAGAATTTTTCCATTGTATCCTCGACCATCCCACCTGAAATTAATTTCGTTCCACTCAAAAACCTTTGTTCCCCACTTATTATAAATTTTGACATTAATATCTGAAAATAGAGATTCATCAAATCCATAATAATCATTGATGTTATCTCCGTTTGGAGTAAAAGTATTAAATGTATCAAAACCTTCAATTTCTATCTCAAATTTTGATGTATCGTTGCATAAATTAGAAAGCTCTTCACTTGAAGCAATTAGTTCAATTATATATTTCCCCTGACTAGTGTAAGAACTGCTCACAGCTTCCAAACTATTAGTAGAAATCGATGTTCCATCACCAAATCTCCATTCAAATTGGTTTGCATTTTCACTCAAATTAATAAAATCAATTACTGCAGGTTCAACCCAATAATAAGAATCAGCTGTAAAATTAGAAATTATAGCATCAGGCTCATCTAATGCAAACAATGTATCGAAATCACATCCGTTGTAGTCAGAAATTTGGATTTCATAGCTTCCTTTTTCTAAATCATTCAAATTTTGAGTGTAATTTTGATTTAATGTGAAAGAATTTGTTAGTGCACCATCATTAAAAATACTACAATTGTAAGGAGATGTTGCTGAATTTAAAACTAGTGACATAATACCATCTGATGAAGCATTACAGCTAGGATTTTGGGTTGTCAAATAGAGATTTAAATCACCAGGCTGACCAAGCTTGATGTTTTTTAATGTATCAGTAATACAATTCTTGCTATCAACAATCCATGCAACATAATTATCTGCAAATAAACTATCAAAAAAGCTAACTTGTGTTTCCTCAATAAAGCTAGCGTTGGAGATAAAGTATCTAAAATATGGTAAATTACCCCCGTGACCTTGCAATAAAATATTTCCATTGTTGTGAGCATGGCAAACATTATTTGTAATATTCAGAACAGTGACATAAAACGAATCAGGCTGCAATATTCTAATCGTATCAACAAAGGGACCACATTCCAGGCTATCAAATATGTGTACAATGTAAAAGTCTGATGATAAATTATTTTGATTTTTACCTAAACCAATTGTATCGTACTCGGAGCTAATCCAAATGTAAGAATAAGAAGAATCTTTGAATGGAACTCCACCTGAAGCCAGAACCTCAGAAAAACCATCTTTTCCTCCAAAGCAAGTAACATCTAGATTTATAACTTCATGGGACTTAAGTGGACCACCAAGCTCAGCTATATAAAAAGTATCGACCGATGTACACTGGTTTTCATCAGTTGCTCTAACAATATAGTGGTTAGATGTTAAATTATTGATAAATTGGTTTGTATCATTATTTAATGACCACAAAAAATCACAGCTTTTTTCAGAGTTAGTACTAACTGAAATATAACCATCATCACCTTCAAAGCAACTCACATTTTTTATACTATCAATTTGAATTAATAACTGACTATATTCAAAAATTTCAATTTCTAAATTTTCAGAACATCCCAAACTGTCATAAACAATAATGTCATATTTTTTTGCTGGTAAAGATGTAAATATCGAATTCAATTGAACAGTCAGTCCACTATCTACTGAATAACTTAATGGATAAATTCCAGACGAATGCATTTGTATAAAACCATCATTAACTGCATAGCAAATGGAATCTGAATTAAAATTTACTGAATCAATCGTTAAAATATTTTCAAAATTTAATGCACCAACAAAAGTAGTATCCACTGTCTCCCAGCTAGGCGATCCGATACAGCCATTATTATCAACAACACTTAACACAAATGTGTCTGAACTCAATGAGAAAATTGTATCACCATTTCCGTAACCACTTAAACCAGAACTGGAAATCCAACTATGAAAAAATGGTGATGTACCTCCTGTTATTTCTAATATTATTTGACCATCATTAGAAATGTTGAAGCAAGTTTCTTCGATGATACCATTTTGACGTACTTTAAAAAGTAAAGTATCAGGATTCTCTAAAATTAAACTATCGCTAACAACACAACCAATAGAGTCAATTATGCTTACTTTGTAGGAACCTGATCTAAGACTATCAATTCTGTTTGACAATAGAGTATCGTTCCAAATTGTTAAATAGGGACTTTCCCCTCCACTAAAATAAACATCAATTTCACCATCAGAATTTCCGTAACATTTAATTTCACTTTTTATTAGTGAATCTATTCTTAATGAGTTATCGACAATTTCAACAGTATCTAAATACTCGCATGCATTTGCATCCAAATATCTAATTTGGTATTGTCCTGAACAAAGAAATGAAAAAGTTGAATCAACAGAAATTGGGCCTTGAGGTAAATTACTGCCAAAACGATTTACATAATAGTAAAAAGGAGAAATTCCACCTGTGATAAGTCCCGCTGAAATCACTCCATTACAATTTGAAATATTAGAGCATGTATTTTCAACAGACAGAGCATTAGTTGAACTCAACTCATCGGGCTGAGAAATATAAAAAACACTTGAGGAGTCAAAGCAAGTTTCTGAATTTGACTTCGCAATAAGTCCATAATAACCAGGAAAAAGATTATTGAAATAGGTGCCTGAATTTGTAATCAGCTGTGGAGTATTTACAGTGTATCTCCATAATTCATAATTATAGCAAGGGTCAGGAAATAATAATTTAAAAGTACCATTTGAATCATTATTACAAATGACATCAGATACTTGAGATGCCATGCTAATATTAGCAATTGAATCTATTCTTAGTTCAACAAATAAACTATCTCTACAAAAATTTTCATCTTCTATGAAAAGAAAATAATTTCCATTATCTAGTGATGTGAAAAAATTTTGTTGAGACCAACTTAAGCCACTGTCAATCGAAAAACTAAGATTATTAATTGAGCTAGAAAATATTTCTATATATCCATCACCACCACAGCATGATTCATTTACTAAATTAATAGAGTCGATATAAGAAGGTTGAACTTGTCCCAAATAGAAATAGCCAAAGTTTTTAACACATAAGCTATCGTCTCTAACAGAGATATCATATGTTGAACTTGAGAGAGAATCTATTGTAATTGTGTCAATAAATATTGGTGAAGAAAAATTTAATCCTCCATCTAGAGAATATGAAAAATTTCCATTTCCTCCTGATACTATAATCTCTATTACTCCATCTTCTTCTAGGCATGTTTCAAGACTTGAATTAACAATCATTTGGATAGTATCATCACATGACGAGGGCATGATTGAACTTTGTGCACTTGATGCTTCTGGAAATTTTAACAATAAAAATGATAAAAATCCCAATAACAATATGTTTGAATTTCGCAACCTTAGAAATAACATTTAATTGATCGTAATACTAACTTTAATCTAGTGTAACAAATGTAGAAAATCTTTTTTATTTTGCATAATAATATATTTTTAAGACTAATTTTACAAAAAAAACATTGAGCGACTATTTGAATCATTTAAATCCTGAGCAAAAGCAAGCAGTAGAACAAATAGATGGTCCAATGATTGTTATTGCTGGAGCTGGGTCAGGCAAAACTAGAGTCTTAACATACAGAATTGCTCATTTAATAAAAAATGGAGTTAATCCGTTTAATATTCTTTCATTAACCTTTACTAACAAAGCTTCTAGAGAAATGAGGGATAGGATACAAAAAATTGTAGGAGATAATGATGCTAAGAATATTTGGATGGGAACATTTCATTCTGTATTTTCTAAAATTCTTAGAATCGAATCTCACTACATCAACTATCCTAAAAATTATACCATTTACGACACTGAAGATAGTAAAAGTTTAATTAGATCTATTATTAAAGATCTAAACCTAAACAAAGATTTTTACAAGGTTAATATAATAAGATCTAGAATATCTACAATGAAAAATAACTTTATATCTCCAGATGAGTATGTTAATAATCCGGAAATTGTATTGCAAGACAAAATAGCCAAAAGAACAAACTTTATAGACATTTACAAATCATACATTAAGAGATGTATTAAGTATTCTGCAATGGACTTTGATGATTTATTGATTAACACATACAAACTATTGAATTCTTTTCCGGAAATACTTTTAAAGTACCAAAGAAAATTTGAGTATATCTTAATTGATGAATATCAGGATACCAATCATATTCAATATTTAATTATAAAAAAGCTTGCAGCATTAAATGAAAATATATGTGTTGTTGGAGATGATGCGCAAAGCATATATGCTTTTAGAGGAGCAAACATACAAAACATACTTAATTTTCAAACTGACTATCCTGACTTTAAATCATTCAAGCTAGAGCAAAATTACAGATCTACAAAATCAATTGTAGAGACTGCTAATCATCTTATCAGCTTTAACAAAAAACAACTACAAAAAAAAGTTTGGACTAACAATAGTATCGGCAGCTCTGTAGTAATACACAAATGTAGCTCTGATAATGAAGAAGCAAAGTTGGTGGCAAATACAATTTTTGATTTAAAAATTAGAGATGATTTTTTTAACAATGACTTTTGTATTCTTTATAGAACAAATGCCCAATCAAGAGCGATTGAGGAAGCTTTAAGAAAGAAAAACATAAATTATAAAATTTATGGTGGAATATCTTTTTATCAAAGAAAAGAAATTAAAGATATCTTAGCTTACTTTAGAGTCATAGTAAATCAAAATGACGATGAATCTTTAAAAAGAATAATAAACTATCCAAGCAGAGGTATTGGATTAACAACATTAAACAGATTAAGTCTTAAAGCAATAGAAAATGATAGTGGCATTTGGAGCATAATTGAAAACATAGAGCATATTGATATAAACATCAATAAAGGGACAAAGAAAAAGTTGATTGAATTCTATGAACTTATTCAAAAGTTCATATTGATGAGTCAAAAATGCGATGCTTATTCTCTTGCAAACGATATTATTCACAGCTCAAAAATTTACACAGAACTATACAATGATAAAACGCCTGAGGGTGTAAGTAGATTTGAAAATATTCAAGAATTATTAAATGGAGTTAAAACTTTTGCAGAGCAATCAGAAGATGAAGTTTCTCTTGGAAATTATCTGCAAGAAATTGCATTAATCACAGATATGGATAATGAAAATGACAACGAAGCAGACAAAATAACACTCATGACTATTCATGCAGCTAAAGGACTTGAATTTCCTAATGTTTTTGTAGTTGGAATTGAGGAAAACCTATTTCCATCGATGTTGAGCTTGGAAAGTGAGCAAGATTTGGAAGAAGAAAGAAGATTATTTTATGTTGCAATTACTCGTGCAATGAAAAATTTATTTTTATCATACTCTACATTTAGATTCAAATGGGGACAATACATTGACTGCTCTGAAAGCAGATTTTTAAATGAACTAGATGATAAATATGTGGTTAGAAATGAACAAGAGGTTCAGTTTTCGAAGCCTAAATTTAGTTTCAAAAAAAAGTCATTTCCAACAACTAACAGAAGCTTGAAGTCAGTAAAAAAAATAGAAAATCATGATTCTGAAAATTATGCCGATAATAAATTTTCTATTGGAGATCGAATTGAGCATCAAAATTTTGGCAAAGGATCAATATCAAATATTGAAGGATTTGGTTCAAGTACTAAAGCATGTGTAAATTTTGACAACTTTGGCGAAAAAACTTTATTGTTAAAGTTTGCTAAATTAAAGCTCCTGAATAATTGACAAAGAAGTCTGCTTATCAATATTTAGCTGTTCTATTAATTTATCCTTACTTTCAAACTTAACTTCATTTCTGATTTTTTTTATCACCTCTATTTTGATGATTTCTCCGTAAATATTTTCTGTAAAATTAAAGATATGTACCTCAACCTTTTTTTCATCAAAAAAATTATCATTTTCAAATGTAGGATTATAGCCTACATTCATCATTGCTGAATGCCTGAAATGTTTTACATATGCATGAACAGCATACACTCCATTTTGAACATAAACTTTTTCTTCATTAATTTGAAGATTTGCTGTCGCAAAGCCTAACTCTTTTCCAATTCCATTTCCTTTAGTAACAATTCCACTAAAAAAATAGTGATAGCCTAGTAGTCTGTTAGCCATTACTATCTTGCCTGAAGCAATTAAACTTCTAATTTTAGTTGAACTAACTACAATTTCAGAGTTTTCATACACATTAATTTTTTTTAATGAAAATCCTAAAAGTTTGGAATATTGTTGCAAACTATCAAATGTTCCATTTCTGTTTTTTCCAAATTGATGGTCATATCCGACAATTAAATATTTTAAGTTCAATTTGTCAACCAGAAAATCTCTGACAAAATCTAGTGGATCAATCTTTGAAAAATTTTTGCTAAATTTTTGAATGACTAAAAAATCTAATGACATCAACTTGAAAAGCTCAATTTTTTCTTCAATTATTGTAATTAAATCGAGGCTTGANTTATTATTTGTTAAAACTTTTCTTGGATGAGGTTCGAACGTAAAAACAGCTGATTTTAACTTTGACTTTTTTGCAGTTTTAATTAGCTCTTCAAAAATTTTTTTGTGCCCCGTGTGCACTCCATCAAATGTACCTATAGTTACTGCTGTTTCAACATCACTTGGAAAATCGTCAACTGAATAAATTACTTGCAAATTTGATTAATTGGAGTGTTAAAAATTTGTTCAAAATTAATAATTAATTTATATAGCTTTTCATACTTAAAAAACAAATTAAAAATATTAAGTTTGCTTAATACAAAAAANTACAAGAAAAANTAATTTAATGGCAAANCAAAAAGGAAAAGTCGCTCAAGTTATTGGACCAGTAATCGATGTAACTTTCGATTTAAATGATACAAGTCTACCAGATATTTACGATTCTCTAGAAATCACAAGGGAGAACGGTGATAAACTAATACTAGAATGCCAACAACACATTGGAGAAGATACAATCAGAACAATCTCAATGGAATCTACTGATGGTATCAGCAGAGGTGTTGANGTAACAGCAACAGGAGCCCCAATAAAAATGCCAATTGGAGATGCCATTAAAGGAAGAGTATTTAATGTTGTTGGAGATGCTATTGATGGAATGGAAAATCTAGACAATGAAAATGGTCTTCCGATACACCGAGAAGCCCCTAAATTTGAAGATCTTTCAACTAGCACTGAAGTACTTTTTACTGGTATTAAAGTAATTGATTTAATTGAACCATACGCTAAAGGAGGAAAGATTGGATTGTTCGGAGGTGCAGGAGTTGGTAAAACTGTACTGATTCAAGAACTAATTAACAACATTGCTAAAGGTCATGGTGGACTTTCTGTTTTTGCTGGAGTAGGCGAAAGAACCAGAGAAGGTAATGATTTACTTAGAGAAATGTTAGAATCCGGTATTATTGACTATGGAAAAGAGTTCAATGAATCTATGGAAAAAGGTGGATGGGATCTCACTAAAATNGACAAGGACCAGCTATTAAACTCAAAGGCAACTTTTGTTTTTGGTCAAATGAATGAACCACCAGGTGCAAGAGCCAGAGTTGCTCTATCTGGATTAGCTATCGCTGAATACTTCAGAGATGGTGATGGAAAAGGAAAAGGTAAGGATGTTCTTTTCTTTATAGACAATATCTTTAGATTTACACAGGCTGGCTCCGAGGTNTCAGCATTATTAGGAAGAATGCCATCTGCGGTTGGTTATCAACCAACTTTAGCCACAGAAATGGGTTCAATGCAAGAGCGTATTACATCAACAAAAAATGGATCAATAACCTCAGTTCAAGCTGTTTATGTTCCAGCCGATGACTTAACTGACCCTGCCCCTGCTACAACATTTGCTCACCTAGACGCTACTACTGTACTTTCTAGAAAAATTGCTGAGCTTGGTATATATCCTGCTGTTGATCCTCTAGATTCTACATCTAGAATTCTTACTCCAGAAGTTGTAGGTGAAGAACACTATAATTGTGCACAAAGAGTTAAAGAATTACTTCAAAGATATAAAGAGCTTCAAGACATTATTGCAATTCTTGGAATGGACGAACTCTCTGAGGAAGACAAACAAGCAGTTCATAGAGCCAGAAGAGTACAAAGATTTTTATCTCAACCTTTCCACGTTGCTGAACAATTCACAGGCTTGCAAGGTGTTCTCGTCGATATACAAGATACTATTAAAGGATTCAACATGATTATGAATGGTGAAGTAGACAAATATCCCGAAGCAGCTTTTAATTTAGTAGGAAGTATTGAAGAAGCAATTGAAAAAGGTGAAAAAATGCTAGCTGAAACCNAATAACATGAATATTGAAATCATCAGCCCTGAGGCAATTATTTTTAAAGGTAATGCCAAATCAGTTAAACTACCAGGTGAGTCCGGAGGTTTTGAAATTTTAAATAATCACGCAGCTATTGTATCTAATTTGAAAAAAGGTGTTATAACATTAAAAGATGAAAACAACTCTGAACATAAATTTGAAATCAACAGTGGTGTTGTTGAAATGAAAACCAATACTATTTCAATTCTAGCAAACTAATAAAGTTGCGAATAATATTTGCATTTATATTTCTATCATCATGTTTCCAGCAAATCGAAGAAGAATTTACCCTTAACGATGGCGACTTTCTATTTCAAGATCTAGACTCTTCTCCCCTTTGTGATGCTATCGAAAATGTCACTCCAGGATTTAATAATATGAATTTTTCACATGTTGGGATTATTTCTGTTATTGATGGAACTCCAATGGTTTATGAAGCATACCCTCCTTCTGTACAACTAGTTGATCTCANAGTTTTTNTAAATCGTAGCCTAGATAAAAATAATAAACCAAAAGTTATTGTTGGCAGACTAAAAAAAGAATATCGCAAATCGATTAGAAGCGCTATTGGNTTTATAGAAAATAAAGTTGGTACCAAATATGACGAGTTTTTTTTGTACGAAAACAATCAACTCTATTGCTCTGAATTACTATATGATGCTTTTTTAAAAGATTCCATTTTTGAACTTCGACCAATGAATTATAAATACCAAGATTCTAATGAGTTTCAAAAACAATGGATAAACCACTATAAAAAACTTGACTCTGAGATTCCTCAGGGTAAATTAGGAATTAATCCTGGCACAATGTCTATCTCAGAAAAAATTGAAATTGTTCATGTTTTTGGAGAAGTGAGTAAAAAATCTAATTAATTTTTGGATTGTTTTTATGCCTTTTCTTGTCTCGAATTGATTTAAGTTTCATTTTTTTTTGAAATTCTAAATTTAAATCAGTATTTGTTTGATTAGCAATACACAAGACAACAAATAAAATGTCTGCAAGCTCCTCACCTATATTATTCTTTTCGTTTTCTTTAAATGATTGTTCTCCATAAATACGACTTATCACTCTAGCTAACTCTCCAACTTCTTCTGTTAAAATTGCCATATTTGTAAGTTCATTAAAATATCTAACGCCGTATTGATTTATCCAATTGTCTACTTGAATTTGTAAATCTTTTATGTTCATTATTCTTTGTTTTTTGAATCAATAATTATTGTAACCGGACCATCGTTTTCTAGTCTAATTTTCATATCAGCGCCAAAAATACCCTGGCTGATTTTGTTTTTATAAAGTTCACTCATAGCTAATATAAACTTATCATAAAGTATCTTTGACAATTCTGATTTTGCAGATTTAATAAATGAGGGTCTATTTCCTTTTTTTGTTTTAGCATGCAAAGTAAACTGACTTACTATCAAAACATCTCCTTTTACATCTTTCACGCTTAATTCCATATTTTTCTCTTTATTAGAAAAAATTCTCAAGTTCAATATTTTATTTGCAATCCAATCACAATCTACAATATTGTCATTAATCTCAAAGCCTACAAAAACCAATAACCCCTTTTTTATTGAACTTACTTTTTTTGTATTCACATGAACAGATGCATTTACAACTCTTTGAACAACAACTCTCATCTATATATGTCTTCAGATCTAAACATTGAACAATAATTATCATGCCTTGATGATAAAATAAGTCCTGAATTTGTTAGTTTTTTAATTTCACAGCTAGGCTCATTAATATGTACACAATTTGAATACTTACATTTGGATTGATTTTGCACAAACTCATGAAAATATTTTCTAATATCTTTCCTATCAATTTTAACCAATCCAAATCCTCTTATACCCGGTGTGTCAATTAATGAGGTTTCATTATCTAAGTCATATATTTCAGAAAAAGTTGTAGTATGCTTTCCTTGCTCATGATAATCTGAAATTTCAGAAACTCTAATATTAAAATTTGAATTAAGCTTATTTATTAATGTCGATTTTCCAACACCAGAATGTCCTGAAATTAGGCTAAATTTCCCTTTAATAAGCTTCTTAATACTTTCAAGGCTATCGTGCTCAAATGATGTTTTCAAACAATTATATCCAATTTTTTTATAGTAATCAAATAAAAAATTTAGACTTTGTAATTCCTCTTTATTTAACAAATCTATTTTGTTAAAAATTATTGACACTGGAACATTATTATGCTCACAAGCAACCAAAAATCTATCAATAAAACTTGTAGATGTTTTAGGTGATTTTTTTGTAACAATTAATAAACACTGATCAACATTCGCCGCTATTATATGCCTTCTTTTACTTAGCTTAACAGATTTCCTTGCAATAAAATTTTTTCTTTCAAAAAGTTGGACAATAGACCAATCATCATTTTGATTTATGATTTCTACTTTGTCTCCAACAACTATAGGACTCGTAGAGTCAGCATCTAAATTTCTTAGTTTTCCTGCTAATGTTGCAGTTACTATTTCTCCATTATTTTTTTTGACTGAAAAATATTTCCCAAGTGACTTTTGAACAACAGCTTCCATAAAACAAATATAATCAAGTATTTTCTATCTTTGCTTTATGATAATTTCGATAAAAAATATATCTAAAAGTTATGACAATATAAATGCACTTTTAAATGTTTCACTTGAATTTAATGAAGGTGATATTATTGGACTTATTGGTGAAAATGGTGCTGGAAAAACAACACTCTTAAAAATTATATCTTGTCTTTCAAGACAGTCTGATGGTAAAGTTTTTATAGATAAATTAGATACAGAATATGATGAGTATAATATTAAATCTAAAATTGGATATTTGGCTGAAGACAACCCATTATATGAAGAAATGAAAGTTAAAGAATATTTGATTTTCACATCAAAATTATACGGTTTAAAAAACTTTAAAAAACAAATAAATGAATATCAAAAACTTACAGAAATAACTGATTTATCATTTAGAAAAATTAGCGAGATTTCAAAAGGACAAAAGCAAAGGGTTGGATTATGCTCATGCTTGCTACATGAACCAAAAATTTTAATTTTAGATGAACCCACAACAGGATTAGACCCTAAGCAACTAATTCATTTTAGAGATCTAATAAAAAAAATATCAAAAAATAAAATTATAATTTTTTCCACCCACACCATCAACGAAGTGAGTAAAGTTTGTAATAGAATTGTAATCCTAAAAAAAGGTATCATAAAAAAAGATATAAGCATTAATGAAACAGATAGTATTGAGAAAATATTTGAATCAACAATTGAAAGCTAATTAAATTTTGAAACTATATCAATTATGTTTGATGAATTCCCCATAGTGTAATAATGAACACATGGAACTCCAAAATCGATCAGCTCCTTAGTTTGGTTTATAGCCCACTCAACTCCAACTTTTCTAATATCATCATTATTTTTACATTTTAAGATATTTTTTACTAGCGTCTCGGGTAAATTTAGATGAAATCTGTGTGGTAATAAATTTAAATGTTTCTTTATGGATATTGGCTTTAGCCCTGGAACAATCGGCACATTAATATTATTATCCCTACATAATTTTACAAAATCAAAATATTTTTGATTATCAAAAAACATTTGTGTTACGATATACTCAGCTCCTAATTCGACTTTTTTCTTTAAAAAGTAAATATCCGAATTCATATTAGGAGATTCAAAATGTTTCTCAGGATAACCTGCTACACCGACACAAAAATTTGTTGAATGTGTATTTTTTATGTCTTCATCTAAATATTTTCCTTTGTTCATAGAGCAAACTTGATTAATGAGATCACTAGCATATTTGTGCCCGTCATTTTCAGGTGAAAAATAAGTTTCAGATTTGATAGGGTCACCTCTCAGTACTAAGACATTATCAATGCCTAAGAAATCTAAATCTATTAATGCATTCTCCGTTTCCTCCTTATTGAACCCACCACAAATTATATGAGGAACTGTATCAATTTGAAATTTATTCATAATTGCAGAACAAATACCAACAGTTCCAGGTCTTTTCCTAACTGCTTTTCTTTCGAGCAATCCATTATTTTGTTTTTTGTATATGTATTCCTCTCGATGATAGGTGACATCAATAAATGGTGGATTAAACTCCATTAATGGTTTTAGATTTTCGTACAATGAGTTTATACTTTTACCTTTTAAAGGTGGTAAAATTTCAAATGAAAATAATGTTTCTTTAGCTTGCTTAAAATGTTCTGTAACTTTCATAAATTAAATGTTTGATAGAAGCCATTTCCTAACTTCGTTGATTGTCATATTTTTTCTCTTTGCGTAATCCTCAATTTGGTCATCCTGTATCTTTCCAACAGGAAAGTACTTTGAGTTTGGATGTGAAAAATAATATCCACTTACTGTTGAACTTGGAGACATAGCCATACTTTCAGTAAGTGAAACTCCAATATTTTTCTTTGCGTTTAAAATTTTAAAAATTTTTAATTTTTCAGTATGATCAGGACAAGCTGTATATCCTGGTGCTGGTCTAATTCCAGAGTAAACTTCATCAATTAAATCACTGTTAGAATAATTTTCATCACTTGAATATGCCCAAAGTTCTTTTCTGACTTTTTCATGCATATATTCAGTGAGCGCTTCTGCTAATCTGTCAGAGATAGATTTAAACATTATTGTGCTGTAATCATCTTGATCTAACTCAAAATTTATTAATGGAGTTCCTTTATGTAAGTCTGCAGAGCAAACAAATGCACCGACATAATCATTTTTTCCAGACTCTTTTGGTGCAATGTAATCTGATAGAGACAGATTGTTTTTTCCTTTTAAAGTTTGTTGTCTCAACATACAAAAAGTTTCTAAATATGAATTATCAGAATTTTTTAATAAAATATCATCTCCATCTGAGCATGCAGACCAAATTCCAATTACAGATTTGAGCTCTATCCAATCATTTTCAATAATTTTCTTAAGCATTTTATTAGCATCATCAAATAACTTTTGAGCCTGATCACCGAACTTTTCATCGTCGAAAATCTGTGGGTATTTTTGCTTCATTTCCCAAGTGTAGAAGAATGGAGTCCAATCAATATAATTAATTATATCTTCAATTTTTGTTTTAAAAACTTTGACACCTATGAAATTCGGAATGGGAATATTATACTCTTTCCAATTTGTTTTTAATTTATTGGCTCTCGCTTCTTCTAGCGAAATAAATTTCTTTTGAGTTTTTCTCTGTAAGTAATTTTTTTTAATTTTTTGATAATCTAGGTCTAGTTCATTACAAAATTCAACTTTATCTTTTGAAAATAAACTACTTATGACACCAACAGATTTTGATGCATCAAGTATATGAATCACAGGACTTTCGTAATGATGATTTAGCTTTACTGCTGTATGTACTTTGGATGTAGTCGCACCACCAATGACTAAAGGAATCTTCATGTTTCTATTTTGCATTTCTTTTGCAACATATACCATTTCATCTAAAGAAGGAGTAATTAATCCACTCAGTCCAATGACATCAACTTTATTTTTGATTGCCTCATCTAAAATCTTATCGCATGGAACCATTACACCTAGGTCAATAATTTCATAATTATTGCATCCCAAAACAACACTGACTATATTTTTTCCAATGTCATGAACATCTCCTTTTACTGTAGCGAGTAACACTTTTCCTGCTGTCGATTTCTTTCCCTTGCTTTTTTCAATGTATGGTGTTAAAATTGAAACCGCCTTTTTCATAACTCTTGCACTCTTAACAACTTGAGGAAGAAACATTTTACCAGATCCGAATAAATCTCCAACAATATTCATACCATCCATCAACGGCCCCTCTATTACCTCAATTGGTTTTTTAAACTTTTTCCTTGCCTCCTCTACATCCTCCTCTAAGTAAGAAAGAACTCCTTTTACTAAGGAATATGATAATCTTTCATCTGTATTTCTTTTTCTCCACTCTAAGTCCTCTTTTCTTTCTTTACTTTTACCAGAAACCTTCTCAGCTACAGATAAAAGTCTTTCTGTTGCGTTTGAATCTCGGTTTAACAAAACATCCTCTACAGCTTTTAAAATATTTTTTGGTATTTCTTCATATACCTCTATCATACCTGCATTAACAATGCCCATGTCTAAACCATTTTTTATAGCATGAAATAGAAAAGCAGAATGCATTGCCTCTCTTATTATATTATTTCCTCTAAATGAAAAAGAGACATTGCTGACACCTCCACTAACTTTTGCATTAGGTAAATTTTCTTTAATCCATTTTGTTGCCTTAAAAAAATCTACTGCATAATTGTTATGTTCTTCAATTCCGGTTGCAACTGTTAATATGTTGGGGTCAAATATTATATCTTGAGATGGAAAACCAACTTTTTGTGTTAGTATTTCATATGCTCTTTTACAAATTCTAATTTTATCCTCATAATTCACAGCTTGTCCATTTTCATCAAATGCCATTACAACTACAGCTGCACCATAGCGCATTACTTTTTTAGCTTGTTTAATAAAAATCTCTTCACCCTCTTTTAGTGAAATCGAGTTAACAATACCTTTACCTTGAACATGCTTTAATCCTTCTTCAATTATCCCCCATTTGGATGAATCGATCATAATTGGTACTCTAGAAATATCAGGATCTGAGGCAACTAGATTTAAAAATTTAGATATTGATTCTTTACCATCAATCATTCCATCGTCCATGTTTATATCGATAATTTGAGCACCTCCTTCAACTTGATTAAGAGCAACTTCTAGAGCATCTTCAAACTTATTTTCTTTTATTAATTTTCTGAACTTTAAAGATCCTGTTACATTTGTTCTTTCTCCAATATTTACAAAGTTGAGTGAATTGTTAATTGTTAATGGCTCTAGTCCACTTAATCTCATCTCATCTTTTATACTTGGCACTAATCTTGGATTATGAGCCTCCGCAACTTTGGAGAAAATTTTAATATGCTCTGGACCTGTACCGCAACAACCCCCAATAATATTTACAATTTTTCTACTGAGAAAATCATCTAGATAAGAAGCCATTTGAGATGGCCCCTCATCATACTCTCCCATTTCATTTGGTAAGCCTGCGTTAGGATAGGCACTCACAAAAAAAGGTGCTTTATCAGACAATTCTTTTATATATGGAATCATTGCCTTAGCTCCCAAAGCGCAATTAAATCCAACACTTAGCAAAGGAACATGAGAAATAGAGTTTAAAAAAGCTTCTGTTGTTTGCCCAGATAATGTCCTACCACTCTCATCAGTTATTGTTCCTGAAACCATAATTGGAAGCCTTATTTTGAGAAGTTCAAAAGCCTCTTCAGCAGCATTCAACGCAGCTTTGCAGTTAAGAGTATCAAAAACTGTTTCAATCAATATTAAATCAATTCC
>NHEL02000014.1:0-16299 GCA_002172655.2 Flavobacteriales bacterium TMED84
TCGACTGGAAACAGCTTTTTTGGTAGTGGTCCGCAAATTGAATCTTATTCGCCTGTTGATGGTGAGCTTATTGGCTCTGTCTCTTCAACAACTAAAAATGACTATGATAGGGTTATTTTGACTGCGCAAGAAGCTTTTAGATTTTGGAGAAACTATCCTGCTCCAAAAAGAGGAGAGATAGTAAGGAAATACGGTGAGAAACTTAGACAAAAAAAAAGTTTTTTAGGTGAGTTGGTTTCATATGAAATGGGGAAGTCTCTACAAGAGGGGCTAGGTGAAGTTCAAGAAATGATTGATATCTGTGATTTTGCCGTTGGCCTTTCAAGACAGTTAAATGGATTAACCATGCATTCTGAAAGGCCTAAACATAGAATGTACGAGCAATATCATCCTCTAGGAATTGTTGGTATAATTTCAGCTTTTAACTTTCCTGTTGCTGTTTGGAACTGGAATACAGCTCTAGCATGGGTTTGTGGTGACGTTTGCATTTGGAAACCTTCTGAAAAAACTCCCCTTTGTGGGATTGCTTGTCAAAACTTATGGGCTGACGTAGCTAAAGAAAATGATTTGCCTGAAGGTATTTCTTGCTTAGTAACTGGAAATTATGAGGTTGGTGAATATTTAACTACTGATGAGCGTGTTCCCCTTATATCAGCAACAGGGTCAACCAGAATGGGAAGAATTGTTGGCTCAACTGTAGCAAAAAGATTTGGAAAAAGCTTATTAGAACTAGGCGGAAATAATGCAATAATTGTAACTCCTAATGCTGATTTAAAAATAACAATAATTGGATCTTTATTTGGTGCAGTAGGAACTTGTGGGCAAAGGTGTACAACAACAAGGAGACTTATTGTTCATGATTCTATCTATGAGGATGTGAAAAATAAGCTTTCCTCAGCTTATAAGCAGATAAAAATAGGCAATCCATTAGATGAATCAAATCATGTTGGTCCATTAATTGATATTGATGCTGTTAATGCTTATCTCAATGCCATCAAAAGAGCTAAAAAAGAAGGTGGAAAAATTGTTGTTGAAGGCGGAGTTGTTGAAGGAGAAGGGTATGAAAGCGGTTGTTATGTTAAGCCAGTAATAATTGAGGCAGAGAACAGCTACAATATTGTACAAGAAGAAACATTTTCTCCTATTTTATATTTAATAAAGTACAGTAATATTGAGGAGGCTATTTATATGCAAAACAATGTAAAACAAGGTCTTTCATCTGCAATAATGACTTCTAATCTAAAGGAAGCTGAACGTTTTCTTGCAGCAGACGGGAGTGATTGTGGAATAGCGAATGTTAATATTGGAACATCTGGTGCTGAAATTGGAGGTGCGTTTGGAGGTGAAAAAGAAACTGGTGGAGGAAGAGAAAGCGGTTCAGACGCTTGGAAAATTTATATGAGAAGACAAACCAACACAATTAACTACTCATCTGACCTTCCTCTTGCTCAAGGTATTAAATTTGATTTATAATCTGAATTTAATTTAAAGTAGGCCTTTTATCTCTGTTAGCAATTTCCCAAGCAGTTAAGAATATTAATTTAGTTATTCTTTCGGTTTTTTCTAAATCAATTTTATCTATTGTATCGCTTGGTTTATGATAATCTTCATGCACACCATTAAAGTAAAATATTACAGGTATGTTATTTTTTGCAAAATTATAATGATCTGATCTGTAATAATATCTATTTGGATCGTCAACATCATTATATGTATAATCAAGTTCTAAACCTACATGATTTTTATTTGTCTCTTCACTTATTTCATGAAGATCAAGACTTAATCTGTCTGAGCCTATCAAATAAACATAATTATTATGTGTATGCCAATCATCTATTCTTCCTATCATATCTATATTTAAATTAGCAACNGTGTTCTCAAGAGGATAAACTGGGTTTTCTGTATAATGTTTACTTCCTAATAATCCTTTTTCTTCACCTGAAACAGGCATTATAAGAACACTTCTTCTTGGTCCTTTTCCTTCATTTTTTGCAATCATAAAAGCTTCTGCTATTTCAAGCGTTGCTGCTGTTCCAGAAGCGTTATCATCTGCACCATAAAAAACCAAACTATCATGCTTACCTAAATGATCATAATGAGCTGTTATAATAATTAGCTCATCTTTTAAATCGCTTCCTTCAATATAACCTAATATNTTTTCTCCTCTAACCATCCTCTTCTTTCTTAAAATCCTTTTCATAAATGGCAAATCACAATCCTCGCATTTACAAACATGTCTGTCTGATTTTACATTAAATTTTTGAGTGTATTTTTTTCTTTTATATGGTGGTATATTAAATCCTTTGAATGACTCTATTATATACTTTGCTGCTTTTTTTTGTCCTGGCTTACCAGTTTCTCTCCCCTCTAATGAATCTGATGAAAATACTGATATGTGTTTAAATAAGTCTTTTTTATTTATTGTATTAGCATATCTTAAATTGTCTTGACTAAAACATATTAAAGGATATATTAGACAAACTAAGACTCTCAATTATGATATATTTATTTTTTTTACTCTTCTATCATGTCTTCCTCCTTCAAATTTTGTTATTAGAAAAACATCAACTATTTCTTTAACTTCATTCCAGTTTAGATGCCTAGCAGGCATAGTTAATATATTTGCATTGTTGTGTAATCTAGACTGCTCTGCGATGTGAACGTTCCAACAAAGCGCTGATCTGATTCCCTTATGTTTATTAGCGCTCATATTGATCCCATTTCCTGTTCCACAAAATTGTATTCCAAAATCATTTGTTTTTATTTGGATGCTTTTTGCTAGTTCATGAGCAAAATCTGGATAATCAACACTTTCTTCATTATAACAACCAAAATCCTTTACTTCAAAGCCTTTTTCTTTAAGATAATTTTTTAAATTTTCTTTATGTGTAAATCCTGCATGATCACATGTTATTCCTATTTTCATAAAATTTTATTTTTTTTCTTTTCAGAGATATCTTTTAATATTATTAAGTTCATAATTTGTTAATTAAATTTTATATTTTTTTCTCTTTTATTTTATTTTTTTTTCATTATTAATTTTTTAATTATCAAAGTTGATAATTGAGTTTTTTTTTTGAGTGTTTTTGTTAACCTATTTTTAAACATCAAAAACAAAAATCATCAAAATACTTATTAACTTTTTAAATGATTTTTCAAAAATATAATTCTTAATTTTTGTTAATTATTTTTTTTTATTTTTCTATCTATCAATTTATTAACTGATTAAAATTAAGTTAATATTTTGTTATTAATTATTAATAACTTAAAATAATTGATTTTTACAAAATAAGATATTAACACAATTAACATCATTATAATATTATTATATATTTCATTTCATTTTATATAAATTAATAATAGATATTATAAATATAATTTTGTGAATATAATTTTAATATTTTTTTTTGTTCTAAAATATTGTAATTTCACAAACAACTAAAAACATAGATCAATGAAAAATATTTATAAACTAGTTACATTTTTAATATTATTAACAACAGCTAATACTTATGCTCAACTACCAAGTATAAATTTCTGTGATAATTTTGATTCTTTTCTTGGAGGATTACCTCCCTTTACAACTGGTGATCCTATTGCAGAAACATCGACTAATTGGAATTCATGGGATGAGTTAATGAATGGATCAGTTGCTCCATTTATTGATGATTGTGAAGTAAGTGCTACAGAATTTTACAGTGCTCCAAATTGTTTATATATCATTGATCAAACTGGAACAGGAGGACCTCAAGATATTTTGTTAATGTTTGATAATACACCAAATATAACTACAGCTAATATTAATACTTTAATGACACCTTATGTTTCGGGAGTACTCACTTATTCGCATATGATGAAGGTTGTTTCTGGTAAAACAGCATATTTTAACTTTCAAGCAGAAAACACGCCTGGTGTTCAGTGGGCATTAGAAGTTAATTTAGATGCGTTAGGTGGGATGGTAATGACAAATACAAGTGGAACTAATTTTTCAGCTTCATATCCAAATGGACAATGGTTTGAAATAAAATTTGTGATAGATTTATCAATGAATAACTGGGAAGTTTTTGTTGATAATGTTTCGCAAGGAAGTTTTGCAAATACAATTAATCAGATTTCGTCAATAGATTTATTTCCAAATGCAAATTCTGAGTTTTGGATAGATGATGTTTGTTATGATTATCAACCTGCAATGTTAGATCCTTTAAATGCACAGATTTCAACAATAGATGCAATTACTGGTCTAGTTGGACAACAAAAAGAACCTATCGTTAACATAAGAAATTTTGGTCAAAATACTATTACATCTTTTGATGTAACAGTAGATTATAATGGTTCTCAAGTAACTGAAAACGTAACAGGTTTAAATTTAACATCATTGCAAACTTATCAGGTTAATTTTTCTAATCAAATTACACTTACTACAGGTACTCTTCCCGTAACTGCATATATCTATAACATAAATGGTGGTTTAATACAGAATACAGCTGATGATACTCTCTCAATATCTGTAACAGGAACATATGCAGCTCCAGGAAAAATTGTAATTGGAGAAGAAGGAACAGGTACTTGGTGTTCTTGGTGTCCAAGAGGAGCTGTGGCAATGAACTGGATGGATGAAAAATACTATGGATATTGGCAAGGAATAGCTGTTCATAATAACGACCCAATGGTCAATACAGACTATGATGTAGGAATGGGAGCTCTTACTTCTGGGTATCCAAGTGGATTGGTCGACAGAGGTTCAGATATTGATCCTTCAAATTTTGAAGTAGATTTTCTTCAGAGAATAGGTATTACGCCAAAAGCAACGATGAATGCAGGAGCAATTATTGATGGAAATAAAATGAAAGTATCATTAACAATGAATGTCAATCAAACAATAGGATCTAACCACAAACTAGTATGTGTATTAGTCGAAGATAGTGTAACTGGACAAGGACCAAATTATTATCAATCAAATGCATACAGTGGAGGTGCTAATGGATCGTTAATAGATGTCGATGGGACAGACTGGGCAAATAAACCTTCAAATGTTCCCGATTATATGATGGTATATAGACATGTTGCAAGAGGAATTGCCCCTAGCTTTAATGGGCAAACATTAACTCAATTTTATCAAACTGGTGATATTGAAACAATATGCTTTGAATTTAATATAGATCCAAGTTGGGACTTAAATCAAATGCATATAGTTGGTATGCTTATTGATAATACTGGCAGAATAAATAATGGATCTTCTCAATCATATGCTGAGGCTCTAAGTTCTGGATGGGTTGATTGTTCCTCTAGTACAGAAGCAATTAACTTAGAAGGACCTGAACACAATAATATACAGGCATTTCCAAATCCAGCAAATAACACACTATACATAGATAATCTTCCAGAAGATGTAAGTTCAATTAAGATATTCAATATTGAAGGGAAATTAGTATTAGATGCTGCAATAAATAGTGTTCTAGATGTATCTAAAATAAAAGAAGGAATGTATCAGCTAAAAATAACTACTAAAGATAATTTAGAAATAAACAGAAAAATTGTTAAAAACTAATTAGATCTAAGTCTAATAATCTTTTATTAGAATCTGATCTAATAACTTTTACATCAACAGATTGCCCTAGAGTAAATTTATTATCATTATTTACTAGTGCTATTTTCTTATTATCTATTTGATAAAAACCATTTAAAGAACTAGCCCTTACGAACCCCTCACAACCATTTTGAACTAATTCAACAAAAAATCCATGATCAATAACACCACTAATGACTCCTTCAAAAGTGTCTCCAACATGCTTTTCCATATATTTAATCTGCATTAATTTTATAGATTCCCTTTCAGCCATAGAAGCTTCTCTTTCTTTTTTTGAAATATGCTTACAAACGCCTTCAAATGATTTTGAGTTAGGCTTATCATTTAACGTTGAATCTATTATTCTGTGAATAATCAAATCAGCATACCTTCTAATTGGAGAAGTAAAATGAACATAATTATTTAATGAAAGTCCATAGTGTCCAATGTTCTTTGAGGAGTATTCTGCTTTTGCCATAGATCTAATTACAAGTGGCTCAAAGAGCCCTTGTTCTGAGGTTCCTTCAACTTTTTCAAGAAGCTTGTTAAGAGACTTTTTCACAGCGATTTTATTGGAAACATCAATATTATAATTAAACTCAAAGGCTAAATTCTTTAAAGAAAGTAGTTTGTCTTTATCAGGAATATCATGTACTCTAAAAACAGCATTTGATATATTTTTTGATTTTAAAAAGTTAGCAACAGTTATGTTAGTTAAAAGCATGAGCTCTTCAATAATTTTTTGTGTAAAATAACTTTCTTTTACAAAGATATCTATGGGGTGTTTCTGATCATTTAATTTGAAACCCATCTCTTTTTTGTTGAACATGATTGCGCCCGAGGACTGTCTTTTTTTCCTAAGCTTTAGGGCTATTTTTTTTATTATTGATAACTCATCAAAAAGAACACCTTTCTTATTGTCTAAAATGGACTGAGCTTCACTATAGGTAAAGCGCTTATTTGAAATAATTTTTGTTTTTGTAATACTAAAACTTGACATTTTCAAAGCACTATCAAATTTGAAAATAACAGAAAAACAGTTTCTAGGAACCCCTTCTTTTAAAGAGCAGATATCGTTAGAAAGTTCTTCAGGAATCATTGGTATGACTTCATCAACTAAATAAACAGAATTTCCCCTTTGACTAGCCTCAACATCAATCTTTGACCCCTCTCTTACATAATGACTAACATCTGCTATGTGGACACCAACTTCAAAGAGTTTATTTTCTTGTACCCTTACTGAAATAGCATCGTCAAAGTCTTTTGCGTCATCCGGGTCTATAGTAAAAGTAGAAAACTTAGTGTAGTCAAGTCTGTTTAGGTTTTTCTTGTCAGATAAATCCTTTACAGAAGAAATTTCGTTTAAAAGACTCTTGCTAAATAAAGGTCCAATGTTATGTTTATGGCTTATAGATTTTATGTGGGATTTAAAATCATTATTCGGACCCAAAACTTTTATAACCTTACCAAGCGGACATTTCCCCTTTGAATCCCAAGTGGTTACTTTTACAACTAATATTTTGTTCAAGAAGGAAGGTTTAAAGTCTTTTCTTGGAATTAGTACATCAAAGTAGACCTTTCTTTCAGAACTAACAAAAAAGGCAGTGCCGGAAGAATAATCAATTTCTCCAACAAAAGAGTCTTTATTTCGATGTTTGACGCTATCAACTACATATTTTTTTTTACCTTTTGAAATATTTATTTGATTCAGAGACAGCTCATCTCCTGCTAAAGCAAAAAAGGCGCTCTCTTTTTTAATTTTAATAATTTCCCCGCTTTTGTCAGAAACAAACACGGATGATTTAGAGGTTTTAACAACTATTCCTTCAGAAAAATTTTCACCAAGTTTTAAGCAGTACTTGTCCTTTGATATTTTAATAATCTTGTTTTCATTAAGTAACCTTTCCAGAGATGAAAGCACGGGAAGAGGGTCTTTTTTAGTCTTCTTTTTATATAGTTTTTGGAGCTTGCTTTCTGCAAACTTCTTATTAGGGTTGTCTTTGAACAATAACCAAAGCCCAGTATAAACATTAACGATGAGTTGTTTATTTTTTTTCTTTTTCATAAAAGTATAAGGGTAAAAATAGCTTTAAATTTGCTTATGTTTATAAAAAAAGTAAAAATTACTCTTTTAATATTTTCAGCGATTACAGCTTTTAGCTCTTGTAAAAGCAAAAAAGTATTTAATGGTACGACCTCACTAGACTGCACTACTTTTGAGAGCGAAGTAGCTCAAAAAGAACAAAAAAAGCAAAGTAAATATAAGCTTTTGCTATTAAAAGATGGGCAAAGAGTTTTTGGAAAAAAACCCAAAAGGGGTAAAAGCAGTCTTTTTGGAAAAAAAGTCGACTAAATTACAGCCGACTTTTAAATTAAATATTATTAAAAACAGTATCCAACCGTTAACTGAAAGTTTGGAAGTACGTTTGTTAACCCAGGAACACCATCCTGTAAGGCATTAAACTTATCAACATCTCCACCTTCATGAGAAAAATCAGCACCAGAAGAAAACAAAGCGCCTATATCTAACCCATAGACCAGCCCTTTATACGGGGGCTTACCTATATTTAAACCAATGTAAGAGACAGGGTTTTCGTTGTAATCAGCATAATAGATTTCACTATCATCTTCGATAGTATTCTCAATGGACCCTACTGCAAAACCCGCATTAACTCTAAGCCAGTTAAATTGGTCAAGCGGTTGATGAGAAACAAATATTCCCATCCATGCGCTTTTAGCAGTATGCGTGTAGTTGTCAGAAAAACCATCAATTTCTGGTTTTATGGCGTCTGGAAGATCCCCTTCTGGAGCTCCCCCAAAGCCTATATTAACAGAGGTCCTTTCGTTCATGTTATGTGATAGGTTTATTCCTCCTCCAAAGGGGCTGATTCCAACAGAAACAGTGTGTTTTCCGACCTCTTGAGAATAGGCGGAAGAAAGGCTAAATATAAAACTTAGCAAAGTAATTGTAATCGTGTTTTTCATTTTAAAATTTTAATTATTTATTTCTGAATATAAACTAATTTCTTTTTCAAAAGCTGTTCTGTCGCTGTAATGGTGTTCTTCAATAACTTTATCTTCAGCCCATTTGTAAGCAATATGAACAGCGTTTGATATAGCCTGTTTACTATACCTTCCTTTTGCGTTCCAAGTAAAGTAAGCCTTTGACCAAACCTCCTTCCCATAGCTAGACGTTTCCACATGCAAACTCTCATCTTCCATAGGAATATCGATGTTTGAAAAAAGAGTATGATGCAGTTCAACTCCTTCTAAAACATCAGAGTAATGTAGCGTATCACTAGAGCCTGAAACAAAAAGCATAAGGCTGTCATGATAAAAAGCGCTCATTTGCTCATAGTTTTTTGAAAGATAGTTTTCTAATTGGTTTTTTATCGCAGAACTTTTGCTGTCATTTAATGTTGAATAAAAGCCACTATTACTGTTTCCGCAAGAAAGAAGAGAAAAGCTGAATAAAAAAATTAGATATTTCATATCAACAACAAATTTGAGGCTAAGAAAAATAATGTCAAAAAGTTTTTAAACTTTTTTTAAAAGACTTACAAACAATTAAAAGTATAGACTTAAGTTTGTATAAAAAGTTGAAAAAAAGAAACGACCTTCAATCAGCTGAGCAAATACCAAAACTACTAAAGCTACTTGTATATACAATTAGCCTTGTTTCAAGCAAAACAACAACAACTCTTCTTGGATATATTTTCTCAAGACCTTTGAGACACAAACCACACGCAAGAGAAAAAGAGTTTATTAGCTCTAGCAAGAAAGAAACACATTTTATACCAAGCATAAACAAAAGGATAAAAACTTATGAGCTTAAGGGCTCTCACAAAAAAGTGCTTCTTGTTCATGGATGGAGCGGTAGGGGAAGTCAACTTTCATCCATAGCAACTGAATGTAATAAAAAAGGGCTTTATGTTGTAAGTTTTGATGCTCCAGCTCATGGCGGCTCTTCCTCTTATACTACTAATGTGCCGGAGTTTGTTGAGACAATAAATTTTTTAAATACAACTAAAGGGCCATTCGACTATGCGATTGGCCATTCTTTTGGTGGAGCCTCAATATTTAATTATTGTAGAAAATATAGAGGGTTTGAAAAAATTGTTGTTATAGGCACTCAAAGCAAGCTTTCAACATATTTTAAAGAGTTCATAAAAATTATGGGACTAAAAGAGGATTACTCAAAAAAAATAATGACCCTTTTTGAAAAAAGAGTTGGTGAAAAAATTTTAGATTATGATCCAGAAAGATTTGTTAGAAGCATAACTTCAAAAACACTAATTATACATTGTTCAGATGACAATTACGTAAACTTTAGCTCTGCTGTCACCTTGAGAAAAGAACTAAAAAACAGAGAGCTTTACAAAACAACAGGGCTAGGGCACAGAAAAATTCTGGGAGACAAAAAGACCATTAATCGATTAGTAGAGTTTCTAATTAAAAATTAAAAGATATATTTATATTAATTTAAATTCGAACAAATGAACCCATTAATAATTGTAGCAGTGCTCTTGGCCCTAATCTCAGTAGTTGGGCTTGCAAAAAAAAACAGAGAGCTTTTTTTAACAGGATATTTCGTTTATGGTCTTTTGGTTTTTGGTGCAGAAACGAATGAGTTTGTTTCAAACGACAACACCACAAGCTTATTTGTTGGTTTTTTGTGGTTAATACAAGCAGTTTTATCCCTGCCCGTGAGAGCGAAATACGATAGTGAAACAGTAAAAAAAGACAGAATTAAAATGTGTGTTTGTTTCAGCTTAATTAACTTAACAGGAGTGTTGGTTCCTGACATATCTCCGGCCCCAGAGGTGACATTTTATATTCATTTGGTGATGTCTGTGTTACCTCTCTTAGTAATTTATCTGCTGTCTAGCGGAAAAATAATAATGGAGAAATAAAAAGAGTCAACAATTAGTTAATTGTATTAAAAATTGTTTTGAGAAAATCTAATTCTTCTCTATTAAGACCATAGCTCTTAGTACCAATATGAGCAACAGTATTTCTATAATTATTAACTGTATTTATCCACTTTATACCGTCTTTTGATGACAGAAAAAAATTAGTTGAAATGTGGAGAAAAAACGAACTTACTTGTTTTCAGGTGGCTGAACCTGATTTCAAAACGTTGTGAAAAAAGAAACCTTCGAGCAATCGAAGGTTCTATTATTTGTGATGTAGCTGTTTCGCTTGCTCCCCCTCTTGGACTCGAACCAAGGACCCTCTGATTAACAGTCAGATGCTCTAACCAACTGAGCTAAGGAGGAAAATGGAAGCAAAAATAGCTTATTGCATTAAATTATGCAATATATTTGTGAAAAAACAAAAATGAGCATATTAGTAGTAGGAACCGTAGCTTTTGATGCTATTGAAACAAAGCATGGAAAAACAGATAAAATTGTTGGTGGAGCAGCCACATACATATGCCACTCAGCTGCACCGTTTTCAAATAATTTAAATTTAGTGTCGGTTGTTGGTGGCGACTTTCCAAAGCATGAAGTTTTAAAGTTAGAAAAAAAGGGCGTTGACACTCTTGGTCTTCAAATTAAAAAAGAAGAAAAAACTTTCTTTTGGTCAGGAAGGTACCATGACGACATGAACATTAGAGACACAATTGAGACACAGCTAAATGTATTAGAAAAGTTTGTTCCTGATGTTCCCAAATCCTTCAGGAAATCTAAACTTTTAATGCTTGGAAATTTAATGCCATCAGTTCAGCAAAAGGTCTTAGATCAAATGCAGGAAAGGCCGGAACTGATAATTTTAGATACCATGAACTTTTGGATGGACAACTTTCTAGAGGATCTTTTAAAGAGCCTTAAAGAAGTTGATATTCTGACTATAAATGATGAAGAGGCTCGACAGCTATCTGGTGAAGACACTTTGGTTAACGCTGCAAAAAAGATAACAAAAATGGGGCCTAAATATTTAATAATAAAAAAAGGAGAGCACGGCTCAATGTTGTTTGGTGAAGAAAAGATTTTTTTAACACCTGCCTATCCTTTAGAAACGGTGGTTGATCCAACAGGAGCCGGAGATAGTTTTGCGGGAGGTCTCGTTGGTTATTTAAGTAGTTGTGAAAAAATAAACTTCCAAAGCATAAGACGCGCAATTCTTTACGCTACTGCGGCCGCTTCATTTTGTGTCCAAAAATTTGGAACTGAGGGGGCCGAAAAAGTAACAATTTCAGAAATAGAAAAAAGGGTTAAGTATTTGAAAGAAATTACGAAGGTTTAAAATAAAGTATCAGGTTCTTGTTTAATACTGGTTTCGTAATATTCATCAATTTTCAAGGGTTTTTTCTTAGTAGCCTGAACCGCTAAAAAATCACACCTTTCGTTTTCAACAATTTCAGAGTGGCCTTTTATCCAGATAAATCTGACTCGGTGTTTTCTGTATATTTTCAAAAAGCGCAACCACAAATCTTTATTTTTTTTCTTTTTAAAATTGTTTTTCTCCCAATTAAACAGCCACTTTTTTTCTACTGCGTTTACAACATATTTTGAATCAGAGTAAATGACAATGTTTTTATTAAAACTTTTTAAAGCCTCTAAACCTACAATAACTGCTTGCAACTCCATACGGTTATTTGTTGTAAGTCTATACCCCTCACTAATTTCTTTTCTGTGACCCTCATATAAAAGAACAACACCATAGCCCCCGCGGCCAGGATTGCCTCTTGAAGAACCATCAGTGTATATGCTTACTTTCATACTATAAAAGATTCTTTATGACTCTTGGGAAATAATAGTACTCAACATCTCTGATTTTTTTTCTTAATGTCTCTAGGCTTTCTACATCAGAGAGCTCAATTTCTTTTTGAAAAATGATATCCCCACTGTCGTACTCTTCATTCACATAATGAATAGTTATGCCTGTTTTTTTTTCACCAGAGCCCAACACCTTTAAATGAACATTGTCCCCGTACATACCTTTGCCGCCGAATTTTGGAAGAAGCGAGGGGTGAAGGTTAATAATTTTTTTGTCGTAAGAACAAACTAAACGCGAGGGTATCTTTAAAAGATAACCCGCAAGCACGATAAGGTGAATGTTGTTTTCTTGCAAAACCTCACAAAAACTATTTTTTTCCAACACTCCTTTAGTTGCATAAACAGTTTTAACCTTTCTTTTGTCAGCAATCTTTTTTGAAATAGAGTCAAGCTTATTAGTAACATGTAAAGCAACAAAAACACTATTGTCATTTTGAAAATAATCACAAATATTTTCAAAATTACCACCTCTACCAGATGAAAAAACAGCAATGTTTTTTTTCATTAAGCAATATTTAAATTATTTAAACAAATATATGTTAATATAGTAATAATTAAATTGTGATGTTGTTTCAATTATTAATGTAATTTGCAAAAAAATTAAAATTATGTCAGAAGTATCAACTAAAGTAAAAGCAATAATTGTAGACAAACTTGGAGTGACGGAAGGAGATGTAACAGACACGTCAAGCTTTACAAACGACTTAGGCGCGGACTCATTAGATACGGTCGAGTTAATAATGGAGTTCGAAAAAGAGTTTGATATACAAATACCAGATGATAAAGCAGAATCAATAGAGACTGTGGGAGACGCGATTTCATTTATTGAGAACGCATAATTCTTAAATGAAAAACAGGAGAGTGGTTGTTACTGGTATGGGGGCGCTAACTCCAATTGGAAACACCATAAAAGAGTTTTGGAAAAACCTTGTTGATGGAAAGTCAGGCGCAGATAAAATAACCCTTTTTGACGCAGCTAAGTTCAAAACAAGATTCGCATGCGAAGTAAAAGGTTTTCAGGCCGAAGATTATCTTGACAGAAAAGAGGCTAGACGTCTAGATCGATTTTGTCAGCTCGCTTTGGCTGTAGCAGATCAAGCACTAACAGACTCAAAGCTGCTTTCTTCCAGTTTCAATAACGAAAGAACGGGTGTTATTTGGGGTTCAGGTATTGGTGGATTGACAACTATGCTTCAAGAAACAAAATCTTTTCTTAACAATGGGGAGTCGCCACGACTTAACCCGTTTTTCATACCAAAAATAATATCAGACATTCCCGCAGGACACATCTCAATAAAATATGGTTTAAAGGGGCCAAATTATAGTGCTGTTTCTGCATGTGCTTCCGCAAGCAATGCTATAATAAATGCATTCAACTATATCAAGCTAGGCTTTTCAGATGCATTTGTTACTGGGGGCTCAGAAGCGTGTGTTAATGAGCTTGGGATAGGTGGCTTTAACGCTATGATGGCTCTGTCAACGAGAAATGATGACCCTAAAACAGCTTCAAGGCCGTTTGATTCAGGTAGAGACGGGTTTGTGTTAGGTGAAGGTGCGGGCGCTTTAGTTATTGAAGAACTTGAGCATGCTAAAAAAAGAGGAGCAAAAATTTATGCAGAGATAGTAGGGGTAGGTTTGTCAGCAGATGCACACCATATAACAGCTCCTCACCCAGAGGGAGAAGGGGCAAGAAAAGTAATGAGAGACGCTGTAAATTATGCAGGCCTTGATCTCTCAGAAATAGACTATATTAATGTTCATGGAACCTCTACGCCACTTGGTGATGTTGCTGAATTAAAAGCTGTTGAGAGCTTATTCGGCATACACAGTCAAAAAATTAATATCAGTTCAACTAAGTCAATGACAGGCCACTTGCTTGGGGCTGCAGGAGCTGTAGAGTCAATAGCAACAATATTGTCAATAAAAAATAGTGTTGTGACACCAACGATAAATAACTTCAATTTAGACCCTGCAATAAACAACAATCTCCAACTTACTTTAAACATAGCTCAAGAAAGAGACATAAAGACAGCCCTTTGCAACACCTTTGGTTTTGGTGGTCATAATGCTTCAATTATGTTTAGCAAGATTTAAATAGTTTGTCAGATAAACAAATTTCAGATTTTTACAGAGATTCATTAGGCATTAAAACCAATGAAAAGGAGATTTATTTTAGGGCAGTTACACATAAGTCTTATAACAACTCTACAAATAATGAAAGGCTAGAGTTTTTGGGAGATGCAGTGCTGGACCTAATAGTTTCACAACAATTGTTTATTAAGAACAAGAATGCAAACGAAGGTTTTTTGAGTATAGAAAAATCAAAATATGTCTCTAGAGAAAATTTAAATAAAGTTGCTGAAAGAATATTGAATAAAAACGTGATTAAACACAAAAGCAGCTATCTATCTAAAAACATGCTTGGCAACACACTAGAGTCAATTATAGGGGCAATCTATATTGATAAAGGGATACAGACCTGTGAAAAATTTATATTAAAACACATTTTGCAGTTCAAGACAGAAAGATTTTTGTTAAAAAACCTAAGTCAAATCATTAATAAAATCTTTTATGATAAAAAAATTAAGGTTAACTGAAGATCTTGATGTTAATTTTTCACTGTTTTCAATTATTAGCCATGAGAAGTCTTACAAACTGTGTTGGAGGATAAATAAGAAATTACAGATTAACCTTAATAGAGTTGAACCATTAACCATTTTTAAATCGGGCTCTTTTCATAGATATAGGCATTTCAACGAAAGCGAGAAGATAGAAATTGTTTCAAACAGATCTTTAGAGGGTTTTCTTGACACTAAAGACAAAAAAGTAAATTATTTCTTAAAAATTGAAAAACCATTTTTTGAAAGACAAAAATCAAACTTGATAAGTAAACTTAATGACATTTCAGAAATTTTATTAATCTTTGAAGTAGATTTAGAAAAAGACTCAAATAAAAAGGAATTGTTCTATGACTAGAAAGACAAAAATTATTGCAACTATAGGCCCCTCATGTTCAAAGCCGTCAGTTTTAAAAAAAATGATTCAAAAAGGGGTAAATGTTTGTAGACTAAACTTCTCTCATTTGTCTTTAGAAAAGGCTAAAGAAATAATTTCATCTGTCAAGACCATTAATCAGCAACTCTCAATGCACACGGCTATAATGGCCGATTTACAAGGCCCAAAAATTAGAATTAAAAAAATTAACAATAAAACAGGAGAACTCAGCACTATGGTGGGTCAAAAAATTAGAGTAGGAAATTCTAAAGACTGTGATTTATCAGTTGACTATAGGGGTTTTGCTAAGGATGTAAAAAAGGGAGATAGTGTATTAATTGAGGATGGAAAAATAATTTTAAAGGTTTTAGAAACTGATAAAAAAACCAACACTACTCTTAAGTCTTTGAGCCGCGGGGTGATAAAAGAAAGAAAAGGAGTCAATATGCCTGATACAAATATTAAAATGAAGTCAATGACAAAAAAAGATTTTCGTGATCTTAATTTTGTTCTTTCAGAAAATATTGAATGGATAGCCATGTCTTTTGTTAGAAAAAAAGAAGATGTAGTTTCCTTACAAAGAAGAATAAAAAAGTCAGCAAGCACAGCAAGAGTCATTGCTAAAATAGAAAAACCTGAAGCCATTAAAAATATCGACGAAATAATTGACTGTGCCGACGGAATTATGATTGCAAGAGGTGATTTAGGTGTAGAAATACCAGCTCACAAAGTGCCTGTGCTTCAAAAAAAAATAGTAAACAAGTGTAGACTCTCTTCTAAACCATGCATTATCGCAACACAAATGCTCGAAAGCATGACTAATAACTTCTCAGCAACCCGGGCTGAAATTAATGATGTTTCAAACTCAGTTTTCGATGGTGCTGATGCGCTAATGTTAAGCGGAGAAACCTCAATAGGAATACAGCCGCTTAAAGTTGTTGATATAATGAGAAAAAC
>NHEL02000008.1:0-26275 GCA_002172655.2 Flavobacteriales bacterium TMED84
TTAAAGAAAGAAAAAGAAGAAACAAACTTTATAATATTCATTTTCTCTTCAATGATTCCTGCAGTTATTGTAGGCTTTCTTTTTGAATCAAAAATTGAAAAACTTTTTGAACTTGAAAGTTTGGTTTTTATAGGTTTTATGTTGGTTATAACTGGAATTCTTCTGCTTTTAGCTGATAAAGCAAAAAAATCAGAAAAATCTTTAAATATTAAAAACAGTTTAATTATTGGTATTGCACAAGCTATTGCTATATTGCCTGGGATTTCAAGATCTGGGGCAACAATATCTACATCAGTGCTTTTAGGAATTGACAAAGAAAAAGCTGCAAAATTTTCATTTCTAATGGTGGTACCTTTAATTATAGGCAAAATATCCTATGATTTGATATTTAATACTGAACTCTTAATATCAGAGAATCTGCTCATGCTTCTTATGGGTTTTTTGAGCTCATTTTTGACAGGTCTTTTAGCTTGTAAATTGATGATCTATCTTGTTAAAAAAAGTAAGCTAAAATATTTTTCTTTATACTGTATTATCGTTGCACTTTTTTGCATTTTCATCTAAAAATGAAACTATTTAATATAGATCAACTTAAAAATGGAGCAGTTTTTTTAATTAACAAGAAAGTTAATTGGACATCATTTGACGTTGTCAAAAAAATGAGATCATGTATTAGCCAAAAATATTCCGAAAAGATTAAAGTTGGGCATGCAGGTACTTTAGACCCACTAGCTGAAGGTCTTCTAATTGTTTGCACTGGAAAAAAAACAAAGGAAATCTCTGAATTTCAAAATTTAAAAAAAAAATATCAAGGAGAGATAACAATTGGAGCAACAACACCTTCTTTTGATCTTGAAACTTCAGTTAATAGAAGATTTGACTTTTCACACGTTAATGAACATGATATTTTAACCGCAACTGAAAAATTTCTTGGTAAAACTTGGCAAACTCCACCAATTTATTCAGCTTTAAAACAAAATGGAGAGCGATTATACAATTTAGCGAGGAAAAATAAATCAGTTAAAATTGCTAAAAGAGAGATTTGTATTTATGAATTTAATATTGAAGAAACGGAATTACCTAAAATTAAATTTGAAATAGTTTGCAGCAAAGGAACATATATACGTTCAATTGCGAATGATTTTGGGAACGAACTCAATTCAGGAGGATATCTTTCAAAACTTAAGCGCATTGGGATAGGAAATTTCTGTCTAAAAGATGCTATTGATATTGATTCCTTCTCTAGTTTTCTTAACTAAAATTTGACAAGGCCTTTTCATTGTATTATATTTGCAATCCCTTAATCCAAAAAAATACATAATGAAATATAAATTATCAAACTTTAACTATGATTTACCTGAAAAAAGAATAGTAGATAAACCTTGTGAACAAAGAGATGAAGCTAAAATGATGGTACTTGACAGAAATAGTGGTGAAATCGAACATAAACAAGTTAAGGATTTGATTAATTATTTTGAAGAGGACGATGTAATTGTTCTAAATAACACCAAAGTTTTTCCTGCTAGATTATATGCAAATAAAGAAAAAACAGGCGCTAGAATTGAAGTTTTTCTATTAAGAGAACTAAATAAAAAGAATAGGCTCTGGGATGTTTTAGTTGACCCTGCTAGAAAAATAAGAATTGGTAATAAACTCTTTTTTGGTGAAAATGATGAACTAATTGCTGAGGTTATTGACAATACAACATCTAGAGGAAGAACATTAAGGTTTTTATATGACGGGACACATGAAGAATTTAAAGAAACTCTTGATAAACTTGGACAAACTCCTCTACCCAAATCCCTAAAAAGAGAACCAACTGATGAAGATGTTGAAAGATATCAAACTATTTATGCGAAGCACGAGGGTGCAGTTGCTGCTCCGACAGCTGGTCTACATTTCAGTAGAGAGTTGCTCAAAAGATTAGAAATTAAGGGAATTAATTTATCTGAAATAACATTGCATGTTGGTTTAGGAACTTTTACCCCAATTTTGGTTGAGGATTTATCTAAACACAAAATGGAATCAGAAGAAATCATTATCAGTGATAGTGATTCAGCTATCATTAATGAAGCCAAGAAGAATCGCAAAAGAATTTGCTCAGTTGGGACCACAGTTATGAGAACATTAGAAAGTTCAGTCTCAACAAGGAATACTATCATTCCCTTCAAAGGATGGACTAATAAATTTATTTTCCCTCCATATGACTTTAGAATTGCTAATTGTATGCTAACTAACTTTCATCTTCCCAAATCATCATTGATGATGCAAGTTTCAGCCTTTACAGGCTTTGACTTGCTTAAAGTAGCATATAAAGAAGCCATTCAAAAAAAGTATAATTTTTATACTTATGGGGATGCAATGCTTATTCTGTAAAAGTGAAGAAATCAGTTCTAATATTGGGAGCCGGTTCTGGCACAAGAATGAACAATAAACTTCCTAAACAGTACATTCTTATTAAAGACAAGCCAATTATCTTTCATACAATTGAAAAGTTTGGTCATTTTGATGAAATTGTAGTTGTTATAAATAAAAATCATATTAGTTTATTTGAAAAACATTTAAATGATAATAGGCATAAAAATAAAATTAAACTTGTCTTTGGTGGAAAAACAAGAATAGAGTCTGTTCGTAATGGATTAAAATATGTAGACGAAAATAGTAATGTAGCAATACATGACGCGGTTAGACCACTGATTTCGAAAGCTATGATCGACAAGTTAATTTCGTCTGTAAAAAACAATTGCATAGTTCCTGGAGCTAAGTTAAAAGATTCTGCTAGAGTTTTTGAAAATGGTAAAGCAGTTTACATAAACAGAGAAAAAATTATAAAAATTCAAACACCTCAATGCTTTTATGCAAAAGATATCAAAGAGGCATATTCAAATTTGGAGGATTTTTCATTAACAGATGACGCATCTGTTTTTGAAATGAATGGTGGGAAAATTGAAGTTATTGAAGGTGAAGAATTTAATATTAAAGTTACCACACCATTTGATTTAGAAATTGTCAAAATAAATTATGAAAAACTATAAACTAGACATAAAAAAAATTGATGATGGAGCTTTAACTGATATTCTTGAAAATTCCAATTTTAAGAAATTTAGAAAAAGTCAAATTAAGACATGGTTATTTAAAAAAAATGTTAACTCTTTTGAGGAAATGACTAACCTCTCAAAAGAATTAAAGAAATTCCTCTCAAAAAAATTTGATATAAATTCATTAGATATCATTTCAAAATCAAAAAGCTGTGATGGCACTAATAAATATCTTTTCAGATTACACCAAGGCAATGAGATTGAAGGAGTTTTAATACCTTCAAATAATAGAGTAACTGCGTGTGTTTCATCACAAGCGGGTTGTAGCTTAGATTGTTCATTTTGTGCTACAGGAAAGTTAGAGCTGAAGAAAAACCTTGACTTTTATGAAATTTATGAACAAATTTTTGTTTTAAACAAAGAGTCACACAAAATTTATAATAAAAAATTAAACAACATTGTATACATGGGTATGGGTGAACCTCTTCTAAACTATAAAAATGTTGTCCAGAGTATTAGACTCGCTTGTTGTCCAAATGAAGGCTTAGGAATATCTCCTAAAAGAATTACTATTTCAACTTCTGGAATTTCAAAGATGATAAATAAATTAGCTCATGAGAACCTAAGATGTAATCTTGCCCTATCATTACATTCTGCTGATGATGAGATTAGATCTAGTTTAATGAAAATCAATGATTCAAATAATGTAGAAAGCTTATCCAAAAGTTTGAAGTATTTTTACGAACAAACGAAAATAAGACCCACAATTGAATACACATTACTAAAAGGTGTTAATGATAAAGTTTCTGACGCAAACAAGCTTGCTAGTTTTTGTAAAAACTTCCCAACTAAAATCAATATAATTGAGTACAATAAAATTGATAGCGGTCTATTTGAAAAATCTACTCCATCTAATACTGAAACTTTTATTAATCATATAAAAAGAAAAAACATACCAATAACTTACAGAATTAGCAAAGGNAAAGATATCAAAGCAGCATGTGGTCAATTAATTAATGAAGATCAATGAGTACAATAAAGCAAATTAAAGCTCCAATTTCTAATGAGCTTGCACAATTTAACAAAGAATTTATCTCAAATATTAAAACTGAGAAAGGTCTCTTAGATAAAATCTTAAGGTACATAATTAAAAGAAAGGGGAAACAAATTAGACCTATTCTTGTTTTATTATCAGCAAAATTGGTTGGCAAAATTAGTGATAGGACATTTACAGCTGCAACTCTCATCGAACTTCTTCACACTGCCACTTTAGTTCATGACGATGTTGTAGATAATTCAAATATTCGCAGAGGATTTTTTTCTGTAAATGCTCTATGGAAAAACAAAATAGCAGTTTTAATTGGAGATTTTCTTCTTGCTAAAGGACTAGATATCTCTGTGAAGAAAAAAGAATTTAGAATTCTTGAAATTGTTTCTGAAACGGTACAGCAAATGAGTAAAGGTGAGCTCTTGCAAATTCAAAAGTCTAGGAGTTTAGAAATAAGTGAAAAAATCTATTTTGAAATCATCAAGAAAAAAACCGCAAGTTTAATTTCAGCATGTTGTGAGTGCGGAGCATTATCATCAACCAAAAGCAAGAAAGATATTTTTATGCTTAGAAACTATGGTGAACTAATTGGTTTAATATTTCAAATTAAAGATGACTTATTTGACTACGAAAAAACTTCAATTATTGGTAAACCGGTTACTTTTGACATTAAAGATCGAAAAATGACACTTCCTTTAATTTATACTTTAAATCACTGCAGTGAAAAAGAAAAAAAATTCATAATTAGAACAATAAAAAAAAGTAATAATATTCACAAAGAAGTTTTAGAAATAATTGAAATTGTTAAAAGTCATGGTGGAATTAAATATGCAAAAAACAAAATGGAGGAACTTCGTTTAAAGGCAATAGGAATTATAAATAAGTTCGATGATAGTGAAACAAAAAAATCACTAATAGAATTGACAAATTATATGATTACAAGAAAAAAATGATAACCAAAGAAACTATTGATAAAATTTTTGATGCTGTAAGAATTGAGGAGGTAATCGGAGATTTTGTTTCTGATTTAAAAAAGAAAGGTGTCAATTACATGGCCTGTTGTCCTTTTCATGATGAAAAAACTCCTTCTTTTTCAGTATCTCCAAGCAAAGGAATTTATAAATGTTTTGGATGTGGAAAAGGAGGTAATGCTATAAATTTTGTTATGGAACATGAACACTTTACATATCCTGAGGCATTAAAGTACTTGGCTAAAAAATATAATATTGAAATTGAAGAGAAGCAAATGACCAAAAAGCAAGTGGATGCTAATAACGAGAAAAGTAGTCTTTTTTTAGTTAATGAATTTGCCAGAGATTTTTTTATTAAGAACTTAAATGATAAAAGTGAAGGTAATAAAATCGGACTTTCTTATTTATTAGAAAGAGATATTTCTAATGAAATGATTAATCTTTTTGAGATTGGCTATGCATTAGAAAATAATAACAATCTATCAACTGAAATTATTTCTAATTCATTTGATAAAGATCTTGTCGTAAAAAGTGGGTTGTCAAAAGAAAAAGATGACCGGCTATATGATTTTTTTAATACTAGAGTTATCTTTCCTATACATTCTTTTTCAGGAAGAGTTTTAGGTTTTGGAGCTAGGACCATAGGAAATAAAAGTAAAATAAAGTACCTGAACTCACCTGAAAACGCCATTTATCAAAAAAGTAAAATTTTATACGGTATCTATTTTTCTAAAAACGAGATAATTAAAAAAAACAACTGTTACATAGTTGAAGGTTACACTGATGTAATTTCTTTTCATCAAAACAACATAAAAAATGTAGTGTCATCATCAGGAACTGCTCTAAGTAAAGACCAGATTAAACTCATTAGCAGATTTTCAAACCATATAACTTTAATTTTTGATAGTGATGATGCTGGAGTAAAAGCTGCTTTTCGAAATATTGACCTGATACTTAGTGAAGGAATGAATGTTAAAATTGTAAAACTACCAGATGGTGAAGACCCAGATAGCTTAGCAAAGAAATACAACTCATCAGAACTAATAAAATTTATAGACGATAGTACAAAAGATTTTATTACTTACAAAACAGAAATGCTGAGAGCAGAATCAGAAAAAGATCCAGTAAAAAGAGCTGAAAATTTAAGAGAAATCATCAAATCTATCGCCTCTGTGCCTGATTACCTAACTAGAATTGAGTATTGTAAAATTTGCAGTGCAATTTTTAAGATAAATGAAAAGGAATTACTTGGGATTGTTTCTAGAAACAAGAGCATTAGATTGGCATCATCCAGTAGGCAAAAAACAAAAGAAAGATTAGTAGAAAAAGAAACTAAATTAACTTTATTCGAAAAAGAAATTTTAAGGTTGATTCTAAATTATGGGAATGAAACCATTCATATTTCAGATGAAGAAATAAATCTAACTAAATTTTTTATTGAAGAACTAGAATATGACGATTTAAACTTTACAGTATCAAAATATAAAATTTTATATTCGGAAATAGTTGATAATTTTAAAGAAAATGAATATGTTGAGGAGAAATATTTCTTGAACAATAACCAATCTATTATACAAGAAATTGCTATAGATTTGATGTCTAATAAACATAATATAAGTGTGAATTGGCAAAAAAGACATAATATTTTTACATCAACTGAATCAGATTCTCTTTCAAAAACTGCAGAAAAAGCTCTACTTAACCTCAAACACGAGCATCTTGAAAATCAAATAAATGAACTGAAAAAGAAATTAAACATTGAAAATAAAGCTTTGGTTAATAAGTTTAAAAGTTTGGTTGAAATTAGAAAAGAGATAGCTCAAAAACTTGGAAGAAAATAATACTTTTTTTTCTAATTAATATCAATTAACTTGAGCTTTAACGTTTTTTCACCTCTCCAACTATCTTCATAAATTGTATAGCAGATATTAATAACCTCGGATTTGCATAAATAATCATATTTGTGACCAAGATTAAATCCTATAAATTCAAATGATTTAGATGTTCCTGTAATAATACCTTTCAAGTGACTATCATTGTTTCCAACAAGAGATAATTTAAAATTATTAATTTCATTAGTGCAAAAAACTGGAGCTTTATTACCAAGACCAAATGGTGCGAATCTCATAATAGTTCTATAAAGAATATAATTTATTTCATCTATTGAAAGTACAAGATCAATGGTTATCTGCTTGTCATTAGTTAATTCATTAGATACTTTTACAACTTCCTCTTCAAATAAATCTTGAAATCTATTTAGGTTTTCTCTAGTAAGAGACAATCCTGCGGCTGATTTATGACCTCCATATTTTGTTAAAAAGGCCGAACATTTGTTAAGGATTTCGAGAACATTTATACCTTTTGCTGTTCTAACTGAACCAACTAAATTATTTTTTTCTTGAGTTAAAACAATTGAAGGCTTATTATATTTATCAACCAAATTGGAAGCAATAATCCCAACTATTCCTTTATGCCAATTTTCAGAAAATACAATTATAGATTTTTTTGAACTATTCAAAGCTAAATCAGCCTCATTAAGTATTTCTTTTTGAATCTCTTTTCTTTGATTATTTAAATCAATCAATGATTTAATAATTGCATAACTATTTATTTTTCGATCAGATAAAAGAGCCTTAACACCAAGCTCTGCACTGCTTAGTCTTCCAGAAGAGTTGAGTAGTGGAGCTATTTTATAAGAAATATCTTCAGATAAAACTTTATTTTCAATATTAAGTGATTTAATGATAAGAGAAATTGGTTTGTTTCTGTTATTATTTATTTCAAGCAGCCCATGAAATACAAAAATTCTATTTTCATCAATAAGTGGAACCATATCTGCTATAACACTTATTGCAAGCAAGTCAAAATACTCCTTTACCAAATCAAATGACAAGTTGTTAGAAATGCAATATGCATGTATTAACTTGAACCCTACACCACAGCCTGACAAATACTTAAATGGATAATTGCAATCTTTTCTCTTAGGGTCAAGCACTGCTACTGCATCTGGTATTTCTTCTCCTTGTTCATGATGATCACAGATTATATAATCTATTTTCTTACTCTTTGCATAACTTACCTCATCGCAAGATTTTATACCACAATCTAAAGCAACTATTAAATTAACATTATTTGATTTCGCATAATTAATAGATTCTATTGAAATACCATATCCTTCATTATTTCTGTCAGGAATATAAAATTCAATATTATCAGTGAATTTATTTAAAAACATATACATCATTGCTACTGAGGTAATCCCATCAACATCATAATCACCATAAATCATAATTTTTTCATTCTGATTTATTGCAATTGATAATCTCTCTACAGCTTCATGCATAGATTTCATTAGAAATGGATCGATTAAGCTTGAAATTGAAGGATTGAAAAAAATCATTGCTGAATCCTTAGTTTTAATTTGCTTAATATTTAACAATTTAGCCACATAATCTTTTACTCCAAGATTATTAGAAATATTTTGTATTTCATTACTTGAGTAGTCTCTGAAAAGCCATTTATAATTATTCATTAATGAAAAAACTGTTAAATTCAGCAGGTTTGATTTGCTGTTTTGAATCACTAAGTGCTTTTTCTGGATTATCATGTGTTTCAATCATGACACCATCATATTTTAATTCTTGACTTTTTAATACGAGTTCTTTAACAAAACTTGAATCTCCAGCTATATGGCTACAATCACATATTAAATTAATTCCTTTGAGTTTTTTACTAAATTCTTTAACAGAGCTCCATTTAGGCTTATTTCTGTAGTTAATTTTTCTTTCTGCATAAAAACCTCTATGTATTGCTCCAATATTTTTAATGTTATAACTCTGCATTCTTTTAATTGCATTATACCATAGGTCCATATCAGCAACAATTGGATTTTTTATGTAAACTTGGATCTTGGAATTCTGTAGACTTTCAGCGATTTCTTGAACATAAAATGGATTAACAGTTGTTCGTGCACCTAACCAAACCATATCAATCTTAAATTTTTTACAAAGTTCAACATGCTTGCTATTTGCTACCTCACACGCAACCTTTACATTATATTTAACTTTAATTTCTTTTAACCAAGATAATCCAACTTCACCAACCCCTTGAAAAGAATCTATATTAGTTCTAGGTTTCCAAACTCCGGCTCTAAAAAAATCAATGTTTTTGTGAATTTTAGAGGCTATTGAATCAACTTGAGAAAAGCTTTCAGCACTGCATGGCCCAGCTACAATAATATTATGTTTTTTATTAATTATCACTTAACTTATTTACAACTATAACAAATTCACCCTTTATTTTTTTGTTTTCATAATATGAAATCAAATCTGTAATTTTTCCATTTTTTGTTTCCTCATAAATTTTAGATATTTCCTTGCTAACTGAGTAATCTCTCTTATTATTAAAAATCTCTTTAAAATCATTTAAAGTTCTCAAAAGTCTATGGGGTGATTCATAAAAAATCATTGTCTTTTTTTCTTGAGAAACATTCGTGAGAAAAGATTTTCTGCCTTTTTTTATAGGTATGAAGCCATAAAAAATAAAATTTTCACAAGAAAAACCAGATTTAACCAAAGCAGGAATCAAAGCTGTCGGACCTGGTAAACACTCAACAATTATTTTATTTTTTATGCATTCTCTTATCAAAAGAAATCCTGGATCAGAAATTGAGGGGGTCCCCGCATCACTAACTAAGCCGACTAGTTCATTATTATTAATCAAATCAATACATTTTTGTAAGTTTTTATGCTCATTGTATTGATGGTATGAAACTGTTTTTACTTTTATTGAAAGATGATTTAATAATTTCTTGGTTGTTCGTGTATCTTCTGCCAAAAGAATATCAATTCTAGTTAAAACATTTACTGCTCTAATTGTTATATCATCCAAGTTACCTATTGGAGTTGGAATTATAATTAATCTACCCATAATTAAAAGTAAAAAACATGAAGTTTGTAACTTGGTGCAAATCTAATTGTTGGACTTGGTAATTTAAAGTAATCTATATAATAAATTATGTTTTTTACAAATTTATTATTTGATTTTCTAAAAATATGCTTAAGATTATAATCCAAAGTGATATAATACTCTCTCAAACCACCATCTATGCTAGAACTATTTAGAAACTGGCTATCGTCCAGTCCTGTACCAATAGCTAAATTAAAGTTTTTTAAAAATTCGAAATCTAATATCTTATTTAGTCTAAATGTTAGCCAATAAGTTTGATTTACATAATCATTAAAAAACTCGTAGCTAGATGCTGATTTTCCTCTCTCTTTTTCTAGCTCCCAATATTTATTACTTCTTTTGAAATAACTAAACTTAATATCTATATAATTCAATTTGTTTGATTTCTTCTTAATATAATGAAAATAACTTCCTGCAATTCCTGAGATTAAATCATAACTACTGAACCCATAATTTGGAGAATAGGCGTCTTTGAGTTCAATAATTGACTGTATTATTATTGAATTTCTTAATGCTAATTTTAAGGGCTTTTCTGAATCAGCCCATAAAAAGGCATTATTAAATAATTCGCTAGTAAAATAGCCACCATAAAAATGACCTACTTTATCAAGATTTTTTGCATAAACAAAATCGTTATTAGAACTAAATGAGAATTGATTATTATCTTCACTCCACCAGACTCTATTCAAATAATGATAGGTAGCTCCACCTACCAAAAAAAAAGATGAATTCACAATACTTTCTCTTTTATTTTTTTCTAAATCATTATTAAAAAAAAATACTGATGCTGAAAGTGAATATGAAATCAAATTAAGAGCAAAAATTAAATATATATAATTCAATTATTCATATTTTTAGACTTTAGTAAAAATAAAAAAACAAGCTAAATGAAAAGTCACAAAGGGAAAATAGATTTAATTTGTGGTTCTATGTTTTCTGGCAAAACAGAAGAGTTAATTCGCAGACTAAAAAGGCTTGACTTTGCAAAAAAAAAATATAAACTATTTAAACCAATTGTTGATAATAGATACGATAACAAAAAAGTTGTTTCACATAATATGAACTCTGTTCAAGCAACTATCATCTCGAAATCAGAAGATATATATAAACATATTAAAAACGAAAATATTATTGCTATTGACGAGGCTCAATTTTTAGATGAAAAACTTTACGAAGTCTGCAAAAAACTTATTGAAGATGGCATTGATATAATTATAGCTGGATTAGACATGGATTACAAAGGCGAACCATTTGGCTCAATGCCAAAATTATTAGCTATTTCTAATGACGTAAAAAAAATGCATGCAGTTTGTTTCGACTGTGGCGAAACTGCCAACTATACCTTCAGAATAAATAATGACACACAACAAGTATTAATTGGTAGTAAAGAAAATTATAAGGCTCTTTGTAAAAACTGCTTTTTTAAATAAGATAAAATGAAAGCTAATTATGAGTCAGTTCTACACGTTAATTTAAATTTATTAGAATCAAATTTCAAGTTTTATAAAAAAAAGCTTGATAATGGCACAAAAATAATTGCAGTGGTTAAAGCCTTTGCATATGGTCATGGTGATATAAAAATTTGCGAAGAACTTGAAAAACTTAATGTTAGTTATTTTTGGGTTGCAGATTTTGAAGAAGCTGTTCGAATTAGAAGAAATAATATCTCAACTCCAATAATTGTTGCTAACCCTGGATACAAAAATTATAATCTTTTTGTTAAATATGACTTGGAGCCGCTTATATTTAATTTTAAATCTCTAGATTATTTTAATCAAAATAAAATGATTAATTGTCATATAAAATTCAATACTGGAATGAATCGTTTTGGATTTGAAACTAATCAAAAAGAAAAAATAATTAATTTTTTGAATCAAAATAAAAATTTTAATGTAAAAACAATTTGTTCTCATTTAGCGGATTCAACTAATGAATCATTCACAAAAAATCAAATGAATAGTTTTGATTTTATCTGTGATTATTTTATGAAAAATTACCATAGTAAAATTGAAAGACACTTATTTAACTCAAAAGCAACTATTAAGTATAAAAATAAATATGAACTGGTTAGGCTGGGGATTGGCTTATTTGGTGTTGCTAATAACAAGGGGTTACATCAAATTTCTACTATGACTTCTGTTGTTTCACAAATTAAAATTATTAATCAAGGTGAATTTGTTGGTTATGGAATGAACTATTACTCAAAGGAAAGGGTAAAAATCGGTATTATCCCATTTGGATATGCTGACGGTATCTATGAAAAAAAAAATAGTAACAACTACTATGTTTTTATAAAAAATAATAAATACAAAGTTATCGGTGACATTAGTATGGACTCGATAATTGTAAACTTGGAAAATGCCAAAATTGAAGAAGGAGATAAAGTGATTTTATTTGACTCTAGCTATACAATTAAAGAAATAGCTAAGAGCAGTAACACTTCAGAATATGAGATGCTATCAAAACTCAATAGAAGAATTAAGCGTGAATACTATTCGTAATAAACGGAAATTATGAAAAGATAAATATATGCTATTGAAATAATAAAAATTACCATATAACTATCAAAAAGCATCAAGGCTGTGTATGAAACCACCAAGTTTCTGCTAAAAAACTCATGAGCTTTAGTTTTTAATTTATAATACATTGTATAAAAAAAATAACTTAATGCAATAAAACCTAAAATTCCTATTTCAAATAAGATATATAAATAATTATTGTGAGGAGTTATATGATTTTCATCTATTGAATTAAAATAATCAAAACTTTCATTCATTTCTGATCTCCAAGAACCTGTTCCATGACCTATTAAATTCTTTGCAGGTTTCTCACAAATTTTATTTAATGTGCTCTTCCAAAAATTATATCTGTGATCATTGTTTTTTTCGGCTGATTGAAATTTTAAAACCAATTCGTTAACTCTATAATTAAAGTTAGGTGAATGGTTATACGATATCAATATAGTAACGATTAGAAAAAAAATCATGTAGATTGATTCTCTTTTCTTCTTGATTGCTAAGTCTATGCTATAAAATGTTAAGAATAAAATAAAAACAATTTGACCTGCCCTTCCGGCCTCAGAAAATAAACTGAATACTAATAAAATTATAAATAATATTAACAAATAAATCTTAGGCCCAGCTAACTTTTTAGCGAGATAAAAACAAATAATTAGAGAAAAAGAAATTAAAACATTGTGATAATTATAAAGATGGGTTGATGGATATAGTTCTAGTAGTTGAGAGCTTTTAAATAAAAAAGGTAAATACTCAAAAATATGTGCGGTCAAACCGAATTGGTTAAATACAGACATAATAACCATGAAAAAGACTGAGGTTAAAAATGCGAAGATTCCTTTTGAATAGCTTTCTTTCTTCAAATCCATTAGAAAAAAAATTGGCAGAAATAACCATACGCTTAATCTCTTAAAAACTTCTTTTGTATTTGAGCTAAATTGCCCATCAATTGAACCCAAAATATATAGAACAAAAATTAAAAGCAAAGCTAGTAACCATTTTTCTTTCTTTAAAAATTTTATTTTTTGATAGTCCCTATCCAATACAAATAGAGCTAGTAGCAGAAATAGTATAATATATGTAAGAGAAATCGAAATTGGTATTGAAAAACCTAGCAGTACAAATGAATAATTTTTTATTCTATTAATCAATATTTGATAAAATTTGTTTGTATTTAGTGCTATCACTGAGAACTGACATGGCTTGCAATATATCTTTATCATAATTTAATGAAGACTGTATCCTGCCTTTTTGATAATAATATCTGCTTACTATTTCATTAGCTAAAATTTCACTAATGAAATCTTTATTTTTTTCCAAATCATCACTTTTTGCATCATCTATTTTATTAACTAATAGATCAAAGTCATTTCTCATAGATTCGAAGTAATTTTCATCTTTAGCAACTTTTTTTAACTTTTTATACGCTTTTTCTGTATCTGTTTCATATTCGTAATCTTTGTCTGAGAGGAAACTTTTAAAATCTAAAAAATTTTCATCTGTAATTTTAAAATCTTTAGCTGATAAAATATTTTCATTTTTAAGCCTAAATTCTGTAGCATAATCAAAAAACAACCTTTCTCTAAAAAGAGATAATAATATTTTACTTGATGTTTCACTTTCAGTTACTAAATCAGGTGTAATACCACCACCATCATAAACTTTTCTATTGTTTTTTGTTCTAAATTCAGTTGATAATGAATCGGCAATTTTACCTACACTTCCATCCTCATTTCTATTGGAGTAATCTAATGCTTGTATACATCTTCCACTAGGAATATAATATTTCGCTACAGTTAACTTGAGTTGAGAGTTATAGCTTAATTTTCTAGTCTGTTGTACCAATCCTTTTCCAAAGCTTCTTTTACCAACGATTACAGCCCTATCTAGATCTTGAAGTGACCCAGAGACAATTTCAGAAGCAGATGCAGATGATTGATCAATTAAAACTACTAAAGGAATTTTTGTATCAATTGGTTTACTAGTTGCAGTATAGACTTTTTCCCAAGACTTAATTTTTCCTTTTGTGCTAACAATATCCTCACCTTGATTTACAAAGAAGTTTGCAATTTTCACAGACTCATTTAATAAGCCTCCGGGGTTACCCCTTAAATCAAGGATCAAGCTTGTAGCACTTTGTTCTTTTAATTTAAGTATTGCATTTTTAAGATCATTGCTGCAATTTCTAGTAAAACTTCTAAGCTTAACATATCCCACATTATTTTCCAATAATCCAAAATAAGGAACACTACCAACAGTAACTTTCTCTCTTTTAAAACTAACTTCAAAGGGCTCATTTATATATTTTCGTTCTACTAAGATTGAAACGTTTGTATTAGGTTGTCCTTTTAAAAGTTTACTTACTTCCTCTGTACTTTTTCCTTTAACTGAAATTTTATTTACTTCTAATATTTTATCACCGGCCATAAGTCCTGATTTTTGAGCAGGAAATCCCTCATATGGTTCTGAAATATAAACATATTCACCTCTTTTTGTAATCATTGCGCCAATACCTCCGTATTGACCAGTTGTCATAAATTGAAAATCCTCTATTTCAGACTCAGGAATATAATTTGTATATGGATCAAGGGTTTGAAGCATTTCATCCATTGCAGATTTGATTAACTTTCCTGGATCAGTTTCATCTACATAATAAGTATTTAGCTCTTTATAAAGATCCGTGAAAATTTCTAAATTTTTTGCTATTTCAAAATAATCAGATTTAAAACTAAGCAATGTTAGTGATGAGACAAATAGCGAAATAAATATTAATTTTTTCTTCATTTTCTTAGTTGTTTATGGAACCGGATCATGCCCATGTCCGCCCCAGGGATGGCAAGATATAATTCGTTTAATAGTTAAAAATAATGCTTTTAAAACATTATGTTTTTTAAAACATTGTAGTGAATATTTAGAACAAGTTGGGCTGTATCTACAGCTCATTGGAAAGTAAGGAGAAATTACTTTTTGATAAAACAAAATCATTACAATGAATGGTAAAGAAAAAAGTTTATTCATCTATTATTAAACGAGTTAAAATTAAGTTTATTTTATCTTTCAAATAATCAAAATCATAAATAATACTGCTATTGTAAATAATTGCAATATGATATTTTTTTTTTTGTTCAGATATTTTATTTTTATGTCCTGCAACACACTCTCTCACTGAATCTCTCATTAACCTTTTTGTTTTGTTTCTATCTACAGCTTTTGGTAAATATTTTTTTTTAACACTGATTACAAAATTAAAATCATTGGCTTCATTTACTTGCAAAAATCTTACTAATAATGGGTATTCTTTGAAATATTTACCATTTTTAAAAATAGAATCAATTAATTTTTTACTATTTAAAAAAAGATGATTTTTTTTCAAGAGTTTACTTTCTTCTCTTGTTTGCCTCTTTAATATATTGGTCAAGAGCCATAGACATTGATGTTGCAGTTTTACTTGGAACAACAATATCAGCTATTAACTTATTTTCTTTGAGAGAGTTTAATGTTGTTTTACCAAACACAGCTATTCTAGTTTCATTTTGTTCAAAATCTGTAAAGTTTTGTTTTAATGAAGTTATCCCAGTAGGACTAAAAAAAACTAAAATATCATATTTCACATCACTTAAGTCACTTAAATCAGAGCAGACAACCTTATACATTTGTGCCTTAGTGTAATCTAATCCACTTTTTTCTAATGAGGGGTTTGGCCTTTCTTTTAGAACATTTGAACATGGGTATAGAAATTTACTTTCTGGAAATTTTTTCATTAATGGAATCAAGCTTGCAAAACTTTGCTCTCCTATAAAAATCTTTCTTTTTCTATAGGTGATAAAATTTTGCAAATAATGAGCTATAGCTTCAGAAACACAAAAGTATTTTGTTATATCTGGTACTCTAAGTCTCAATTTTTCACACAGGCCAAAATAATGATCCATAGAGTTTTTACTTGTAAAAATTACTGAATCATGATTAAGAATGCTAATTCTTTGTTGTTTAAATTCAATAGCAGATACCTCTTCAACATGGATAAATGGTCTAAAGTCGATTTTTAATTTATATTTTCTCTCAATTAATGCGTATGGTGATCTTCCCTCAGGCTTAGGCTGAGAAATCAATATCGTTTTTACTTTTTTATGTCTGGGATCAAGCATATACTAATAAAAAATACCTTTAGCTATTAAAGAAAAAGGTATAATTTCAGTTATGCAAAGATACAAAATTATATACACAGTTGAAATACCAATTATGTTTGAAAGTATTTTATAAATCCAGTAAAGTTTATAAATCAAAATCAAACATATGATGATTAAACATAAGTATGTAATGTAATCATTAAATGAAATAATTGAGAAAAAATAAAATATTAATACTGGTGTGATAATTACAGAAAAAAATTTATCATGCAAAAAAGTATGAAAGATTGAAAATTTAGTTAATTCTTTTATATTAAATACATTACAAAGAAGTTTTAAAGTAAAATTTTTTATTAAATAAAATAAAATTACAAAAGTTAGAATCTTTAGAAAATTAATGTAACTATAGTCTTCTTTAAAAATAAGAAGCACTATTGAAATATTAAGTATTAAAATAGTATTTATAATATAGTTTACCCGCTCTGAAAAAACATTATCTTTTTTTAAAAATTTAGCCGAACTCTTTTTATCAAAAGTTGATAAAAAAAACATTTTTGACAAATCTTTATATCTAGATTTTAAAATTGACAGAAGGAAAACAATAAAAACAAAAATTAAAAAATATAGTTCATTATTTAGCTCTATATTTTTTACTGCTTCCATAATGTAAATATAGTTTAGTTTAATTAGTAATTTGCAGTGCTTGGTTTGAATATAATTCAATATTTTTGAAAAAAAATACATGAAACCAGATTTATTTACATCTCCAGATTATTTTCATCTTGATGAACTTCTGACCGAGGAACATAGATTAATAAGAGACACATCTAGAGAATGGGTTAAAAAAGAAGTTTCTCCCATTATCGAAGAGGCTTGTCAAAAAGCTAAATTTCCTAATCAAATTCTAACAGGCTTAGCAGAAATTGGAGCGTTTGGTCCATATATTCCAGCTGAATATGGAGGTGCTGGCTTAGATCAAATCTCATATGGCTTAATTATGCAAGAGTTAGAAAGAGGAGATAGTGGAATACGATCAACCGCTTCCGTCCAATCATCACTTGTCATGTATCCTATCTACAAGTATGGTAATGAAGAGCAAAGAAAAAGATTTTTACCAAAGCTTGCCAGCGGCGAGCTTATAGGATGTTTTGGTCTTACGGAACCTGATCATGGATCTAATCCTGGTGACATGACGACAAACTTTAAAGACTGCGGAGATTACTTTTTACTTAATGGTGCTAAACTTTGGATATCTAATTCCCCTTTTGCAGATATAGCTATTGTTTGGGCTAAGAATGAAGAAGGTAGAATAAAAGGGCTGATTGTAGAAAGGGGTATGGATGGTTTTACAACTCCGGAAACTCATGGAAAATGGAGCCTGAGAGCATCAGCAACTGGTGAGCTTGTTTTTGATAATGTAAAAGTACCAAAGCAAAATTTACTACCAAACAGAGATGGGCTAGGAGCACCTCTTGGATGTCTAGACTCTGCTAGATACGGAATTGCGTGGGGTGCGATTGGAGCTGCAATGGACTGCTACGACACAGCGCTAAGATACTCCAAGCAAAGACACCAATTTGGTAAACCAATTGGTTCATTTCAATTGCAACAGAAAAAACTTGCTGAAATGATAACTGAAATAACTAAAGCTCAGTTTTTGACTTGGAGGCTTGGAGTACTTAAAAATGAAGATCGAGCTAGTACTGCTCAAATCTCAATGTGCAAAAGAAACAATGTTGATATGGCTTTGAAAATTGCAAGAGAATCTAGACAAATTTTAGGAGGTATGGGTATTACAGGAGATTATCCAATAATGAGACACATGATGAATTTAGAGTCTGTTGTTACTTATGAAGGAACCCATGATATTCACCTATTAATCACTGGACTAGATATTACAGGACTTAATGCGTTTAAATAATTTTTGCTATCTCATCTAATTTTTCGTACCAGTCCTTACCGTATTTTCTGATAAGTGCGTTTTTAAGAAATTTATATAATGGGATTTTTTGGGATTTTCCACATGTGAAAGCAGAGCTACATATTTTAAGCTTTTCGATATTTAAAGCATCGAATGATTCGTAATTAGTAATTCTTACTGGAAACAAATGACAAGAGATTGGTTTATTGAAATCAATATCACCATTTTTATAAGCTTTTTCAATAGAGCATTTGTTTATTCCTTTCTCAGAATAAACAAATGCACATTGCTTATTATTAACTAAAGTTGTGGTTAAGTCTCCTTCGCTGTCTATTACCGAAACTCCTCTTTGATTCACCTCATCTACTGCTTCTTTTGACATGTGTTTTTTAATTATTTTGAGGCTTTTATTAATCATTTTTACTTCATCAACAGTGACAGGAGCACCAGAATCTCCAATCACACAGCACATACCTTTGCATGAAGATAGCTCACAAGCAAATTTTTCCTCTAATAATTCTTTACTAAAAATTTTTCCATCAAGCTCAATCATGCAACTAAATTAAAAAAACAATCATAATTTTATACTTTTGCTAAATGAGTAATCAAAACGAATTATTTAAGAAGCTGATTTCTCACTGCAAGGAGTATGGTTTCATATTTCAGTCAAGTGAAATCTATGATAGTTTAGCGGCCACATACGATTATGGTCCTTTTGGAGTTGAGTTAAAGAACAACATAAAGAACTATTGGTGGAAATCAATGGTGGATATGAACGAAAATATAGTTGGTCTTGACTCATCAGTTTTAATGCATCCAAAAGTTTGGGAGGCATCAGGACATGTTGATGCTTTTAATGACCCTTTAATTGATAATAAAGATTCAAAAAAAAGATATCGTGCAGACCAATTAATTGAAGATCATATAAATAAGATACAGCTCAAAATTGATAAAGATATTTTAAAGGCTGAAAAGAAATTTGGAAGTAATTTTAATAAAAAAATATACTGTGAAACGAATAAAAGAGTTTCGGAAAGGATCTCTCAAATTCAAGAAATAAAAGATAAGTTAGATAACTCATTGAAGAAAAATAAGTTATCTGAAATTAAAAATTTAATTGAAAATTTAGAAATTAAATGTCAAATATCAGGTACTAAAAATTGGACTGATGTTCGTCAATTTAATTTGATGTTTAAAACCAACTTTGGGTCCACTGATGAATCAGCTAGTGAGGGGTACTTAAGGCCAGAAACTGCGCAGGGCATTTTTGTAAATTTTTTAAATGTTCAAAAGACTGCCAGAGCGAAAATCCCTTTTGGAATTGCCCAAATTGGTAAAGCTTTCAGAAACGAAATAGTTGCGAGACAATTTATTTTTAGAATGAGAGAATTTGAACAAATGGAAATGCAATTTTTTGTTAGACCTGGTGAAGAAATTCATTATTACAATTTTTGGAAAGATCAACGACTAAAATGGCATCTAAACCTTGGCTTTGACAATGATATGTTTAGATTTCATAATCACCAAAATCTAGCTCATTATGCTAACGCTGCCGTTGATATCGAATATAAATTTCCTTTTGGATTTAAAGAGCTCGAAGGGATACACTCAAGAACTGATTTCGACTTAAAATCTCATCAACAATATTCAAAAAGAAAAATACAGTACTTTGATTCGGAACTTAATAAAAGCTATATACCTTATGTTATTGAAACATCAATTGGATTAGATAGAATGTTTTTAGCTATTATGTGTAATTCATATAAAGAAGAGGAAATAAATGACAATGAAAAAAGAACCATTTTATCCATTCCACAATTTTTAGCTCCCATCAAGCTTGCAATACTTCCTCTCACAAGAAAAGATGGTCTTAGCGAAAGGGCTAAAAAAATATTTAATGATTTAAAGCTTGAATTTAATTGTTATTACGAAGAAAAGGATTCAATTGGCAAACGATACAGAAGACAGGATGCAATTGGAACTCCTTTTTGTTTAACAATTGACCATCAAACTCTTGAAGATGATACATGCACTCTCAGATACAGAGATAAAATGAATCAAAAAAGAGTAAAAATTAAAGAAGTTTTTGAAATAATAGATAAAGAAATTAATTTAAAAAATTTCATTGTTTAGTTCTAAATAACTCAATTGATATTTTATCAAAATTAGCATCAACTGGCGGACTAATTTTTTCAAGTTCAATATTTACTGATTGTATCAATTCTATTTTAAATAACTCATCTAATATTTTATCCGCAGCTGATTCAATCATGTTTTTTGTTTTTTTCATTTGTTCTTTTACAATATCAATTACTTGGACATAATCAATAGTATCTTCTAATTTATCAGTAGATAAAACTTTATCTGAGTTAAAGCCTATCTCAAGATTTACAATAAAATGTCCTCCCAACTTTTTTTCCTCTTCAAAGTGCCCATGAAATGCATAAATTTTTATTCCTTTTATATTAAGTTTTGTCATGATATTTCTTTTAAAAAATTTTCAATTCTATTAATTGTTTTTTCCTTTCCTAAAATCTCAGCTATTGAATATAATGAAGGACCATAAAGTAAATTCGTTAAGGCAAATCTAAACAAAGGAAGTAGCATTGACATCTTTAAGTTGAACTCTTCTAAAACCTCTACAAATACGGATTCAACATTTTTTGAAGAAAAATTCTCAATTTTTTTTAATTTTTCATAAAGAGTTTGTAATTGATCAAAACTATTTTTCTTTATCCTTTTTTGCACTAGCGGAAATGTATACTCATTAATATCCTCAAAAAAATACTTTCCCTCAATCCAAAAATCTTTGATAAAAACTACTCTCTCTAAAAAAAGATCACAAACTTTTTCAATATAGTCATTTGTAAATTCAAGATTATTTTTGACTAAATAATCTGATATTTCTTTAACAACTAAATTTTTGGGTAATTTTCTAATATATTTTTGATTGAACCATTTTGCTTTTTCGAAATCAAATTTTGCACCAGACTTTCCTATTCTTTCCAAAGAAAAAGCTTGAACTAGTTCGTCTAAATCAAAAATTTCTTTTTCATTTCCAGGATTCCATCCCAAAAAGACAAGCATGTTGATGAAGCTGTCAGGTAAAAATCCAAATTCTTTATAACCATCGTATTTCTCACAAGTTGTTATATTTTCCCAAAGAATTGGAAAAACAGGAAATCCAAGTCTCTCACCATCTCTTTTGCTTAATTTTCCATTTCCTTCTGGCTTTAAAATTAGTGGCAAATGAGAAAACACTGGAATCTCTTTTTCCCAACCAAGATAATTATATAATAGTATGTGCAAAGGGGCCGATGGTAACCATTCCTCTCCGCGAACAACGTGAGAAATTTTCATTAAATAATCATCTACCACATTTGCTAGATGATAAGTTGGCATACCGTCAGATTTAAAAATTACTTTATCATCAAGGTTATTTGAATTTATTGACACCCATCCCCTAATCGTATCGTTTAATTTAATTTCTTCATTTCTGGGAACTTTAATTCTAATAACATATTTTTCTAAGCTCGTAATTCTTTTTTTTACTTCGTCTTTTGAAAGTGTCAATGAATTTTTCATACTATTTCTTGTAATAGAATTATACTGAGGTGACTGTACTCCAGAGAGCTTCATGTTCTTTCTCATCTTTTCTAACTCATCTGGGGTATCAAAAGCATAGTAAGCTTTACCTTCATCAACTAGTTGTTGTGCATATTTTTCATATATATTTTTTCTTTCTGATTGTCGATATGGCCCAAATTCACCTCCTATTTCTGGGCCTTCATCAAATTCAATTCCGCACCAAGAAAGTGAGTCAATAATATATTTTTCAGCTCCAGGAACATACCTATTTTGATCTGTATCTTCAATTCTTAATATAAATTTACCTTTTGATTTTTTTGCAAATAAATAATTGTAGAGAGCTGTTCTAACCCCACCAATGTGTAAAGGTCCTGTTGGACTTGGGGCAAATCTTAATCTTATTGATCTCATAGCGCAATTTTAGGCAAATATAGTTTTTGATAAATAATTTTTTAATAAAATAGACTCATAAAATTGTATTTTTGCTCTATGAAAAGTTCCGCAATTATTGAAAAAATAAATTTATTTAGAAATAAGTTTTATTTAAATCTAATAATAAAGGGAATTTTACTTTCAATTTTTTTTTCAATTAATGGTTTTTTATTAATTGTATTCTTAGAGCATTTGGTATGGTTTGAATCATTAGTTAGAGAATTTGTTTTTTGGGGATTCTGCACCTCTAGTTTAATATTTATCATATTTAATGTCATTAAACCATTTCTTAAGATTTATCGCTTTGGTAATATAATTTCAAATAAACAAGCAGCTAATATTATTGGAGAATACTTTGGAGATATTGATGATAAGCTTATAAACTTATTAGAACTTGAAGAGATTAATGATGAAAATTCTGACTTACTAATTGCCAGTATTAATCAAAAAACAGAACATTTAAATAAATTTAAATTTGAGGATGTAATAAATTTTAGCTCCAATAAAAAATATTTAAAGCTACTGCTTTTACCTACTACAATAATAATATTGATTTTTATTACTGGAAATAATCAAATTATAAATGAGAGTTCAGCTCGAGTCATAAACTACAATGATATATTTACTAAGCCCGCTCCTTTTAAATTTATTTTAAAAAATAAAACACTTGATTTAATAGAAAACCGAAAACTTAAAGTTCAGCTAGAGCTTAAAGGTTCTAATTTGCCTAATGAGGTGTTCATTAGAATTGATGATAGAGACCTTTTGATGTCAAAAGCTGAAAGCTCTGATTTATATATTTACGAGTTTTACAATATCAGAGAGACATTCATTTTTAACTTTTATTCCAATGGGTTCTCATCTGAAAAATATAAAATCGAAGTGAAGAAAAGACCTCTAATGCTAGATTACATGATTAATTTTTCATATCCAAAGCATACTTTCAAAAAACATGATTCTCAAAAAAATATTGGAGAAATTTTTGTTCCAGAGGGGACTAAGACAAAATGGTCATTTAAAACAAAAAATGTTGATGAATTGATTTTTGCTCTTGATAATATAATTGAAAATAAAAGTTTTAATAATGATGATTTTGAAATTCAAAAAACTTTAATGAGTTCTGGTAATTACAAATTAAAGCTTATTAATAAGAATGGTGTCACTGATTCTAATTATTATTCAATAAGACTTTTAAAAGATGAATATCCAAAAATTAATGTTGAAGCTAATTTTGATTCAACAAATAATTTATTTGTATATAATGGTTCAGCTTTTGACGATTACCAAATTTCAGATATCAAAATCAAGTATTTGAAAAATGAAAAAATAATAAATGAAACCTCATTAAAAATAAATAAACAACGTGAAGAGTTTTTTGATTATAAAATTAATACAAATGAAATTAGCGAATTTGAATATGATAAACTGTATTTTGAAGTGTGGGATAATGATGGAGTAAATGGATTTAAATCAGCTAAAACTGAAGTTTTTAATCTTAATAGCACCAGCAAAATAGATGCAATTGCAAACAGGAACCAAAAAAATAATGAGCTTAAATCAACAATGCAATCCAGCTTTGAAACCATTAAAGAAATGAATGAAGAAATTGAAAAAATCAAGCGCTCATTAATCAATAACAAAAAGCTTGATTGGAACCAAAAAGAAAATGTCAAAGATTTGTTAAAAAAACAAATGAAGCTTGAGAAGGAAATTCAAAAATCTAAAGATCTTCTTAACGATTTAATTGAAAAAAATGAAATTCTTAGCCCAGAAATTATTGAAAAGCAGAAATTGCTAAATGAGATGATGGAAAAAGTTTTTGACGAAGAGCTTTTGAAGATGATCGATGAAATGCAAAAAGATTTTGAAAATTTAGATAAAGACGAAATTAAAAAACTCTTAGAAAATCTAGAGGACCAGAACTTAAACATTGAAGAGGAGCTAGACAGAGAAATTGAGTTATTCAAACAAATGGAAATTGAGCAAAGATTATCTGAATTAAATGAAAAAATAAAAGAGATAAAAGGTAAACAAGATAGTTTGACTAATAATAAAAATATAGATCAAAACAACATAGACAAACAAAATGATATAAAAAAAGAGTTTGATGAGTTAAAAAAAGATATTGATGAAATGCAAAATCTAAATGACTCTTTAGAGAATCCTAATAATTTTGAAAATACTGAAGAATTAGAAAAAAAGATTGATGAAAGTATTGAAGAGAGCATAAAGAAAATGAAACTGGGTAATAAAAAAAGCTCGAAAAAGAGTCAAAAAAATACTAGTGATAAAATGCAAGACTTAGAAGATCAACTATCAATGATGCTCTCTAGCTGTAAAGGGAATCAAAATTTTGAAAATCTTGAGACACTTAGGCAAATTCTTGAAAATCTCATATATATTTCTTTCTCTCAAGAGGAACTAATTATAAAAACTAAAGAAACAAACAAAAACAGTTCAGAGTTCATACAAATAATAAGAACTCAGAAAAAAATTAAGGATGACTCAGAAATTGTCAAAGACTCTCTGCTTGCACTTTCTAAAAGAGTTATTGAGATAGAGTCAATTGTAAACAAAGAAATAAGTAAAATAAATAGCTACTTATCAAAATCTATTAAATCGTTAGAGGATAGGGATATAAGAAAAGCAAATATTTCTCAACAATTTGTGATGACTTCAGCAAATAATCTTGCGCTTTTGTTAGATGAATCGCTCAAACAAATGCAAAAACAATTAGCCTCGCAGACGCCTGGAAATAAGCAATGTAACAACCCCGGAAGCGGACCACCTTCACTATCGCAACTCAAACAAATGCAGAAAAAATTGTTAGAGGAGATGAAAAATGGAGAAAGTGGTAAAAATGGATCTAAATCACTCGGAGAATCTCTTTCAAAAAAACTGATGCAACTTGCACAATTACAACAAGAGGCTAAAGAAAATTTACTAAAAATGAGAGATGATCTAGGCAACGGAAAAAATAAAAGTAATATAGATAAACTATTGGATGAGATGGAAAAAAATAAGGATGATATAATTTTTAACAAAATATCTCAAAAAACAATAGATAGACAAAATAAAATATTATCAAGGTTATTGGATTTTGATGAAGCTGAAAGAGAGCAAGGTGAAGATGACAAAAGAGAATCCTTAGAATGGATAATGAAAAGTGACATTGAAACTATAGATGAAGAAATTTCCAGGCAAAAGAAAAAAAATATTTCTGAGGAAATTTTAAAAAGAAAAAATATTAAACTAAACCCTTTTTATAAAAGAATAAATACGGATTATTTTAACAAGATTTCTCAGGATGATTAGGTTTCATTTTACAAATAGTTTCACATTGAAAAACAAAAGAAAAATAAAGAACTGGCTTAAGGATACCGTTGTAAATGAGAAAAAAAAGGTTGGTGATATTAACTATATTTTTTGTTCCAAGGAATACTTGAAAAAAATGAATAATGATTACTTATCAAAAAACTATGAGACTGATGTAGTTTCTTTTGATTTTTCAAAGGATAATAAAATTTCTGGTGATATTTATATAAGTAGTGAAACTGTAAAAAAGAATTCAATTATATTTAATGTTGGCTTTAATAGTGAATTAAAAAGAGTTATGGTTCACGGACTACTTCATTTATTAAACTACAATGATAAGAGTAAGCAAGA
>NHEL02000031.1:0-21595 GCA_002172655.2 Flavobacteriales bacterium TMED84
TAGCTATGGCATCTAACAAAGATAAAGTTAATGATGTTTTATCATTTTTACAGCTATCACAACAGCTTGGAGCTGTAGGTGGTGGCTTGTTAAAGATGGATGCTGTAGGTGATTACATTGCAGATATGCTTGGTATCCCCTCTTCTCTTAGAACTACACCAGAGGAAAGACAGCAGATTATGGAACAGACAATGATGTTGGCACAACAACAAATGCAAATGCAACAAGGTCAAGCACCACAAGAACAGCCAACAGAAGAACCAGTAGGATAGATATGGCAGTTGATCCAAGATTAAAAAGAGCTGGGGTATCTGGTTATAACAAACCTAAAAGAACTCCTAGTCATAAAACAAAATCTCATATTGTTGTTGCTAAAGTTGGTGACAAGGTCAAAACAATTAGATTTGGTCAACAAGGTAAAACTGGTGACAAAACAATGACAGCAAGAGCTAAGTCGTTCAAAGCTAGGCATGGCAAAAATATAGCCAAAGGCAAAATGTCTGGAGCTTATTGGAGTAATAAAACTAAATGGTAAAGGAGTAAAATATGCCAAGTCATTATGGAAAGAAAAAAACTGGAAAAAAACTTACTGCAAAACAAAAAACATTACCTGTTTCTTTGCAGAAAAAAATAATGAAATCTAAAAAGAAAAAATAATGGCAAATCAATCTGAAAAGATTAGATCCATCAATGCTGTTGGATGGGATGGACTTAACCCCAATACTGTTCCATTTAAAGATAAAAACGTACAAAATGAATTAGACATAGCTTTTGCTAAATGCTTTCAAACTGAAGCTGGTCAAGTTGTGCTGGAGCATTTTAAAAAGATTTATCTGGATCAACCAGCATGGATACCTTCAGCAGATCCTAGTTATGGTTATGCTAGAGAAGGACAAAATTCAGTAATTAGAGATATTCAACAAAGGATAAGGAGAACCTATGGCTGAAGCAGAACAAGAAGTACAAGCAACAACAGAACCACCTAAAGGATTAATGGCAACAGTAGAGGTCGAAGATGAAAAAAATCAAGATCCAGAGAGTATTAATCAAAACAATATCAATCATCTCGAAAATTCTGAAGATGAAAAAGAAATACCAGAACGACCAGAATATATTCCAGAGAAATTTTGGGATGCAAAAACAGGACAGGTCAGAGAACAAGAAGCATTCAAATCGTTAGCTGAATTAGAAAAAAGTTTTTCTAAGGGTAAGCACAAAGTCCCAGATGAATATGATACAGAAGTATTAACATCTAAAGGGTATGATTTAGAAGACCCAATGGTTAAAACATATTTAGGTTGGGCTAAAGAAAATGGTGTTAATCAAAAAGGTTTTGAAGATTTAGCTAATCAAATAATAAGTATTTCTGGTCAAACTAAAGATGACTATGAGTATGAAGAAAAAGCTGAATTAGAAAAGCTTGGCAACAATGCTGAAGCCATTATTAGATCTAATAAGCAATGGGCAAATGGTTTAGTTAATAAAGGTCATTTAACTGAAGAAGAAAGAGCTGAAATAGATGTGCTTGGCTATACAGCTTCTGGTCAAAGAACTATCCAGAAACTTAGAGCTATGATGGGTGACACTATGAAAATTCCTACAACTGAAACTATTGGTACACAAGAAAGCGAATCAGAGTTTCAAGTTAGAATGTCTGGTTTAATGTCTGATCCTAGATATGGAAACGATCCAGCATTTACTAATAATGTTGAACAGGAATTCGCTAGACGATATCCAAACAAAGCTAGTTAAACTCTGTAAGTACCTTTTACTCTTTACAAGCTACAGCTTGTAATGTAATTATATTAGTAATCTACAACCTATTTCTATAGGCAGATTTGGTTTATGAGAAATCATACGTTGCAGAACGTAATCTGTAGCCAAAGGCTGGAATTATCCAACAACCTAGATGGTGTTCATTTTTTAACTTTAACAGGAGTTGATTATGTCAACAAATCTTAGTCCAGCTTTTGTACAGTTATTCGATGCAGAGGTTAAACAAGCCTATCAAGGTACTTCCCTATTGCAAGGAATAGTTCGTACTAGAACTGGTGTGGAAGGGAACACAGTAAACTTCCCAACATTAGGTAAAGGAACTGCAAGTGTTCGTACTCCAAGTACTGACGTTGTACCTTTAAATTCAAGTTTTGCTTCTGTATCATGTAGTTTAACTGACTATGTGGCTTCAGAGTATTCAGATATGTTTAACCAGCAAAAAGTTAATTTTTCAGAGAGATCTGAATTAGCACAAGTTGTTGGATCTGCAATCGGAAGAAGGCAAGACCAAATCATCCTAGATGCTTTAGCTTCTGCTTCTGCTGGATCTACAGTGGCTAATACGGTGGTCACAAGTGGGTCAGCCAGTGCGTCAAATCTAAACGTAGGCAAAATCATACAGGCATCAGAAAAGCTAAACATCAAAAACGTACCAGCTACAGACAGGCATTTAGTTATTCATGCTTCTGGTTTAGCTGGATTACTAGCTGATGAAAGAGCTGTTAGTGCAGACTTTGCATCTATTAAAGCTTTAACACAAGGTAGTGGTCGTATTGGTGAGTTCATGGGATTTACAATCCATGTATTAGGAGATCGTGACGAAGGTGGTCTTGCTAAAGATGGAAGTAATGACAGAACAAACTTTGCTTTTCATAGCTCTGCTGTGGGTTGTGCTGTTGGTATAGCTCCAAAAACAGAGATTAATTACATTGCTGAAAAAACAAGTTTTCTTGTTACTGCAATGTTGTCAATGGGTGCTGTTGCAATAGATGCAGATGGTATCGTTGATGTTATTACTAGGGAGTCTTAATTATGGCTTATTCAAGAGATGGATGGAATCCAATTGGTGGGCAATCCAAAAAAGGCACAGCTCCCCAGATCTTTACATTTATAACAACAGATTCAGTTGCTACTTTAAATACAAGTGGTTACTTCAATGATGTATCCTCAGAAGTTGCTGTAGGAGATATTATTATTTCTGTTACTAGTACTGGTGGTACTTTAGCATCATCAATACATACAGTAGTTTCTAATGCTTCATCAGTAGTTGATGTAAGTGATGGAACAACTATAGCACAAACAGATAGTGACTAACATTATAGCTGGGAGCATCGTTATGATGCTCCTTGCCTTTACTTAGGAGTAGAAAATGGCATCTGGTGATACAGACGTAAAAATTTGTAACAAAGCTCTTTTACTACTTGGTGCAGAAAGTATTACCTCTCTTACAGATGGATCTACTGCTGGTAATGCCTGTAATTTAATTTACGAAGATGTAAAAAGATCAACTCTTGGAATGTACTCTTGGTCATTCACAATATCAAAAAAAGAATTAAATAGAGACACAGAAACTCCAAATTCTGAATGGAAATATATTTATAATATGCCTAATGATATGCTTACAGGAGTTCCTAGAGCTGTCAGAACAAGTGGCAATGCTGGTAGTCCTCTAACAACAGCATGGGAAATAGGAACTAAGTTAAATGGATCTTCTGCACTTTTTACTAACGATACGTCTATATTTATAGATTATCAAAGAGATGTAGAAGAAAGTAATTTACCATCATATTTTACACAATTGCTTACATATCAGTTAGCTTGGCATTTAGCTGAAGTTATGACAGATCAGATAGCAAAATCAGAATATTGGAGAGGAGTAGCACTAGGAGTAGCTGTTGAAGGTTACAGAGGTGGTTTTTTTAGACAGGCAGTAAATATAGATAGTGCTGGTCAAACACCTTCTGTCATTCAAGATTATTTATTAACTGACGTGAGATAATATGCCTAGATTACAACAATACCAAAGTAATTTCTCACTAGGAGCTATAGACCCCCTACTACGAGGTAGAATAGATTTACAGCAATATTACTCAGCTCTTGAAACTGCTAAAAATGTTTTAATTGAACCACAGGGGGGTTTTAGCAGAAGAGCTGGTTTAAAGTTTATACAAGACCTAACAAGCGATAATGCTTCAAATGGTGTAATGCTAATACCTTTTGAGTTTAGTACTACACAAAATTTTTTAATTGTTGCTACAGCTTATAATACAGCAAATACAATAAGATTTAGATTTTATGTAAATCAAACTTTAATTACTAACATAAATGGTTCTGGTAATAGCTATCTAGATTATAGTGTAGGATCATTATATTCTGTNTCTAATTTTGAATTAAAAAAATTATATTTTACACAAAATACAGACACACTAATTTGTGTGCATGAAAATATGCAACCATTTAGTGTTGTAAGAGGAGCATCTAATAGTACATGGACAATATCAGCACTCAGTCTAGTAAAACCAAAAGCACAATTTACTAAAGCTACAACTAATCCTTCAGCTACAATTACACCAGACGAAACTGATGGTACTGTAAATATTACTGCTTCATCTTCAGTTTTTACATCTTCTCATGTAGATCAATATATTAATGTTTTAAATGGATTTGGTAGAGCTAGAATAATAGAACGTACATCTGGAACAGTTGTAAAAGCTGTAACAGAAACACCATTTTTTGAAAAAGATGTAGCTATAGCTTCTGGTTCATGGGAGCTAGAAACTGGTTATGAAGATGCATGGTCTGGTACTAGAGGATATCCTAGAACTTGTACATTTCATGAAGGTAGACTTTATTTTGGTGGTAGTGCCACATTACCTTCTACTTTGTTTGGGTCTAAGGTTGGGCAATTTTTTGATTTTAAACAAGATGAAGGTTTAGATGATGATGCATTGCAAGTCACATTAACTACTGACAATGTTAATGCTATTAATGCAATTAAGTCTGGTAGAGATTTACAGATATTTACATCTGGTGCTGAATTTTTCTTACCTCAAGCAGATTTAGAACCTATAACTCCATCTAACATAGTTGTTAAGTCAGCTACAAGAAGAGGAGCAAAAGAAAACATAAGACCTCAAGGAGCTGAAGGTGGAACTTTATTTATACAAAGACAAGGCAAAGCTCTTAGAGAAATGTTATTTTCAGACGTAGAGCTGTCGTATGTGGCGAATAATATAAGTCTGCTCTCCTCACACTTAATTATCGATCCTCAGAAAATGGCTCTACGACCAGCCACAGACACTACAGAAGGTGACTTGTTAATGATAGTCAATGGTACATCTACTGCTGGATATCGTTCTGCATCGACAGGTTTTGCTGGAGCATTGGCTTGTTTTATGATGAATAAAAGTCAAAACATAATAGCTCCTTCATTTTTTAAAACTGATGGTGATTTTATAGATGTAGCTGTTGATTTAGATGAAATATATGTAGTTGTTAAAAGAACTATTGGTGGATCAGCTAAATATTATTTAGAAATATTTGACGATGATTTTACAACAGATTCAGCAGTACAAAAAACAACTGGGTTTTCTGGTACAAGTTATACAGGGCATAGCCATTTAGAAGGCAAGACAGTTGCAATAATTAGAGATGATATTGTTGATCCTTCTGTAGCTGTTTCATCTGGTGCAGTTACAACAATTGCACAGCCATCAACATATATGGAAGCTGGTTTAGATTTTGACGTTGAAGTTAAGACTATGCCATTTGAACCAAAGTTAGCATCTGGATCTGTGCAAAGTCAGAAAAGAAGAATATTAGAAATTTCTCCTATGCTTTTTAAAACACAAAACATAGCCATTAATAATAAGAATATTCCTTTAGATACATTTCCAATAAGTGGATCTGGTGGTGTTCCTACATTTACAGGAACAAAGAAAACAATGGGTTTTCTAGGATATACTAGAGATGCCCAGATAACAATAACACAAACCCAGCCTGTTTTTATGACAGTATTAAGTTTGGATTTTAAAGTGAGTGTAGGACAATGAGTGGTGCTGAATTATATCTTGTAGCAAGTTTAGTTGGTGCTGGTGCAACTTATGCAAAAGCAAAAGCAGATGCCAGAAATCTAAAATCTCAAGCTTATCAAGCAGAAATCAAAGGTAGAGTTGATAGAGCTAACTATAAACAGCAAGGCATAGAAACTTTAAAAGAAATGAACAAGGTTATGTCAGCTAATGTAGCAAGAGCTTTTTCTGGAAATCTAGATCCATTTAGATCTGGAGAAACACCAGATATCATACAAAGTTACAGTCTAAGAGCTGGTATAAACGATTACACTATATCTAGAGATAATGCGACAATTGTAATGAAACAGGCACAATATCAAGCAGAAAGCCTAAGAGCTTCTGCTAGAGATACAATGAGATTTGCTACTTTACAGCTTGTAGGAAGTGTAGCTATGGCTGGTTATAATTATTCAACTATAGGATCAGCACCAGCAACACCAGCTACATCTAATACTTTCTTAGATCCTTCATTCACAGATTTTGGAACAACTGGTACGAGATCACAATTTATGAACCCTATAAGACCTCGCAATAGGTTTATGCCTAGTGGACAATAGATATGGCTGAAAGATACAAAAGATATTCAACAAAAGGTTTGGCACTAAGAATGCCAAGTGTAGATTTTAGTTTTGAAAAAACCAGATCTAATAACTTAGCTAATTTAAGTAGAACTTTAGATTCTATGTCTGAAATATTCTATAAAAATGCTGTACAAACTGCTAAAATAGAAGGTGCTGAATATGGTGCTTTAAATGCTCCTACAGTAAAACAACTAGAGGATGCATCTGAAAGTAATACTGAATTAGATTTTGTGGGTGATAAATCAACTGTATTTGGTAAATATGCTAGAACAGCTACATTAGAAGCAACATCTGATAATCTTACATTACTGGCTAAACAGAATATAGCTGACATTGTATTAAGAGCTAAAAGAGATGATGTTGAGCCTACTGAAGTAGCAAAACAATTAGATAGTGTTGTATCTGGATTAGCTGATGTATTAGATACTGAAAGTCCTGTCACAGCTCGTAAGTTTAAGGCATCTTTAGGAGTATATTCTAATGCAGAATACAAAACATATGCATCTAAATATATTACAGATAAACAAAAACAATTAGAGACAAACTGGTCTTTAAATTTAGAAAATAATTTAACTACAGTTTTACCAAAAATAATACAAGCTGGAATGCCAACAAAAGATGGACAAACGATAAACGACAAAGACCGAGTTGCTACAACTTTAGAAAGAGTACAAGGTATTAAAGAACAAATACTAGCCACAAGACCTTTAAGTATGTCTGCTGAAGCTATACTTGCATTAGAAAAAAGATTTGATGATAGGGTTTTTGAGATAGCAAAAGACATAGTAAGCGATGCAATATTTAATAATGAAAATCCAGAAACAATAATTAATGCATTAGAAAATAATAAAATTGATACATTGCCGATAGCTATGCAAAGTGCATTTTCTGTTGCTTCTGGTCAAGAAAAAGCTGTTTTAAAATCTATAGCAAATAAAGCTATAGACGAAAGAAACAAAAGAGAAATAGCTAAAATAAATTTAAAAGATAAAAAAAGAAAATTAAAAATAGAAGAAATAGAAATAAATTCTTCAACAGCTTTATTACATCCAGACCCAGAAAAAAGATTAAGTTTATTTACAAATTATATAACACAAATGCAAAGGCTTGATCCAAAAAAAGCAAATGAAATGAGAGATCTTTTACAAGAAAATCCAGAGCTTAAATATTCCCCTTTTTCAGATCCAGTTGTTTTTAACAGTATATCCATGAAATTTAATGAAAGAGAAGTATCTATAAAGCAATACCAACTTAATCAGCTTCTTGTGACAGGCAAACTTAGTAAACCAGATTTTAATGATTTTACAGAAAAACTAAGAGCAAGAAGCGATGAAGATTTTAATAGAGCTTTGTCATATGCGAGATCAAAATTAAACATACCAAAATCTTTTATAAATTTAGGTCAAGGTGGTAATAAAAATTTACAATATTTAAAAACCATTGAAGAAGCAATGTATAGAGAAAGAGCATTTAATCCAGATTTTTTGCCTATGCAATGGGTTGAAGATAATTTTGATACATATGTCGCAAAAGGTAAAAACGTAGAAGAAAAACGTATTAAGGAATTAGCTGGTGATTATTTTAACTTAGATACATTGAACAAAAAAATTAACAGTACTCCTAGAACTATAAATGGGCAATCAAATCCTTTTTATCAAAAATTAGTAGATGATAAAAATGAAATATTAAATTGGAACAGAGCAAACCCTCAAAATAAAGTTAGTGGATTTTAAATGGATGAATTTGATACAATATTTGCTGAACTAGAATCTATAAGAAACGAACCTAATACCTTTATATATAGGCATCCCATTACTGGTGAAGTTAAAGAAGGTATTGGAGAAGCACCTTTAAACTGGGGTGAATATCCTACTGGCATTGAAATAAACACACCAGAAGCAAATGATTATGATGCATTTAGAAGCGAGTTTTATCCCCTACCCCATGTTATGATGGAAGGTATTATGGGTGAAGAAAGTAAGTTAGATCTTACTGATCCAGATGTTATAGCTATGACACAAAATATGCCAGAAGGAAGTCAGATGAATGATCCTAACTGGATATCAGCATCTAGGATGGTACATGATTATCTACATCCAAAAACTAACTCTATGGCATTACCAGATGAAAGTGGTGAAAGTTTTGCTACATGGGGCATAAACTTTATGAATGCATTTGATTACAACTTTTCTGCACTAGCTATTAATACTGCAAGATTAAATAATGCACCACCAGAAGTAGCTAAAGCTATGTACTATCTTATGGAAACAGCAGATAGAGAAGGTATCACATTAAAAAATACTGCTAAAGGTGCTTTAGCTATGGCTACAGATCCATTTAACTTAGGTGTTTTAGCTACCTTTGGTATTGGTGTAGCTGGTAAGTATGCTGGTCAACAAATGACTAAAATGGCATTTAAAGAATTGTTAAAGAATGCTGTTTTATCTGCACCAACTAAAACTAGTTTAGCTACAGGAGCTGAAGCTGGTATGCTAACAATGGCAGATAATTTAGCCAGACAAAATGTAAAAGTAGATGCAGAAGTACAAGATACAATAGATCCTGTTGAAGCTGGTGTTGCTGGTGCAACTGGTGCTGTATTAGGTGATAGAGCAACAACTGGTATGGCTTCCATTGTAGAAGGTGGCAGAAGATTATTAGTAGGAGCTGGTAAGGAAGCAGATAATTATTTAGCTAACAATCCAGATACAGGCACTACACTTAATATGGGAGCTGATCCTACAAGACCTATTGCTGAAGGTTTAAGCACCATAGGTAAGGCTTTAGATACAGAGGTTACTGCTGGTGACATAATATCTGCTAGGCTTCCTACAGCAGTAAATTCCACAGAAGATGGAATAAATAATAATTTACAAATAGGTTCTGCTGATATTTTAAATGATACAAAAACATTAGATCAGAACATTAATATAATTAGGGATTATCCTAATCTAAGAAATGATCAAATCAATGGTACATCAGAAGAAGTTGCTGAAACATACATAGAACATTTAAAAGATAATTTATTATTTTTGTATAATAAAGTTCCAGAAAAGACCAGACAACGATCTAAGCTTTGGTATGATGGAGCAAATAAAGTTGTGAATGATTTAGCACAGCAATATCAGTTATCACCTAATTCAGTTGCTGGAATTTTTGCATCGTTATCACCTCAAAAAGATTGGTTTATGAATGCTGATTTGGGCAAAAGAGTTGTAGATATTTTGTCTACTAAACAAGATTTTCAATTTGATCAAAAAATGTTTGATGTAGCCACTAAAGGTTACAAAAGAAATAATACAAAAGTAAAAGGTATATTTAGTAAACCACAATTTGCAGAAATGCTAAACTACATAAAAACTAAAAAACTTTCAGAATTAGAAAGCACAGCAGAACAAGCAATGTGGCTTAGAATATATGACGAAGCATACAATCCACCAAATTATAAAATTTTAACACCAGAAGGAGAGTTTACTACTGATGTATTAAATGATGATGGAGTAACTCCTTCAGCCAGAGCATGGAACAGTAACTCAATGATAGAGAAAGCTATTAAATCTTTTTATAGTGGTGGTGACAGTAAGATTATAAGTCCATTGATGGGATCAAGACATAAGGTTAGAAGTTTTTATAATAATATAATTAATCCAAATAGTGATGATGGATCTGTAACAATAGACACTCATGCTGTAGCTAGTGCGACATTAAGACCAGTAGCTGGTCAAAGTACAATAGTTCATCACAACTTTGGCACTTCACCAGAAATAAAAAAACGTCAAGCTGATTGGAATGGAGCTGTCACTAATTCATCTGTTACAGGTGTAAAAGGTATATATGGTTTGTATGCAGAAGCTTACAGAAGAGCTAGTTCTGAAGTAGGAATTTTACCAAGAGAAATGCAATCAATTACATGGGAAGCTGTAAGAGGATTATACCCAGATACCTATAAAAATGGCAAAGGTAATGTTGAGAAAATAGACAATTTATGGTATCAATATAGAGAAGGAAAACTCACTTTAGATGAGGTAAGAAATGGAATTTTCAGAGAAACAAATGGCATCCAACCCCCAGCATGGGAATAAGGATGGAATAAAAGAAATGATGGTTAAATTTAACATACCATTAACAAGAGAAAACTATTTAGATTTGGCATATATGGGAGATGTACCAGAGGAATTATCTGCTGAAGAAGAAGCAGAACTTCCAGAGGAATTTCAAATACAACAGGAATAAACATGGCAATACCTTATGATCCAACAATGATAGAAGAAGCACCATTAGTAGTTAAAGATGCTAATAATGAAAAAGATCAAGATATTAATGGAAGCGAAATATTACATGATGCTGATGAAGTAGTAAAAGTTGCTGGATTAGGTAAAGGTATAAGTAAAGTTGTAAAACCAGTTAAAGATTTTTTCGATAGTGGTGCTGATGTATTAGTAGCACCAGCAGTTAAAAAAGCTAAAGAAAAAGCAAATAAAGAAGNGCAAGATTTAATAGATCAAGCAGTAGATGAAAACCCTTTAGCAGTAGTTAACAAAGGTAGGTTGTTAATAAGAAATGCAAATCCAGATGAAATGCAACTTCTTAATGAATATGCAAATACACCAGTACCATTAAAAAGCTCTAAAGAAGGTGGCAAAAAACAAAAATACAGAGTTAATGATGTTATACTTCCAAACCTTGATAATGTTAAAAGTCTTGATGGTGATGACGATAGTTTGAAACAATTTGTTGCACAAACTTTTTTAGCTTACAAAGATAAAAAAGGAATCGATGGAAAAACAATTTTAGAAAAGGGTAAAAGAGGTTTTGCAGAAATAATACAAGATGCAAATAAAATTGGATCAGTAGATGTTTTTCTAGAATTAATGCAAAGAAAAAAAGGTGATAGAGTTTTTAATGATGCAGAATTGTTAGCTTCTGCAAAGACAGTATCAGCATTACAAATTCATGCTAAATCATTATTAGATAAAGCTGTTGAAACTGGTAATTTATTAGATATGGCAAAAGCAACACAAGCTATTGCTATAGAAGGATATGCAACTGTACAGCTTACAAAATTAAAAGAAGATGCTGGAAGAGTATTAGTCACAAATAGAATATTACCAATACCATCTGAAAATAGATCTGGAGCAATGGCATCTATGTTAGAAGCTGTTGATGATGGCACAGGTAAATTTGCAGTATTAGATCAAAGTAATCTGGCTGATTTTATGGAAGCATATGGTGGAGAAGCTGGGATGAGACAGTTTTTATCTGCATATAATAGATTGCCAAGTAGTCACCAAAAAAATCAATTTGCACAAAATGGCATTTTTATGAAAGCTGGTAGAAGCTTTGTAGAAATATTTCAATCTGCCCTACTTTCAAATCCTCTCACTCATGCATTTAACTTTGCTGGTCAAGCATCATTTCAACAATTATTAATATTAGAAAGAGCTTTGGGTGGTGAAGGCAAAGAAGCTTTAGCTATGTTAAAGGCACAATTTAAATATATGCCACAAATGTTTAAAGCTGGAATGTATGCATTACGACATGAAAAAAGTATGACAGAAGCATCGACAAAATTAGAAAGTAACATGAGAGCAATTAGCAGACAAGCTTATGGATTAAAAAATACTGAAGAAGGTGGGGGTACAATAGAAAATTCTTTTGCAACTTTTGCTGATGGATTTGGTGTATTAATGAGATTGCAAGGTTACAGACCTATGTTAGCAATGGATGATATGTTTAAAGCTATGCAAAGAGGTATGCAACTAGAAGCACTAGCTGTTAGAGCTGAAACTGATGCATACAATGCTGTTATGGATACTGGCAAAATACCAGCTAACTTTGATGGATCACTAGAAGATTATGCAAAACAACAATCACAAAAAGCACATCTAAAAACTTTAAATTCACAAACAGCTTTTGAAGAAGCAAGTGAGTTTGCTAGGATGGCTACATTCCAAGATGATCTAGAAGGTTTCTTAGGAAGTCCAAAATTTAGTGCTGTATTAAATCATCCATTGATGAAAATATTTATACCTTTCTACAAGACACCTACAAAGATAGTACAAAGAATTATGGAAAGAACACCTCTAGCATTGATGATGCCATCTGTAATCAGAGATCAATTAATCAATGGTTCTGCACTACAAAGAAAACAGGCAATGTCAAAAATCATGTTATCATCTGGGATAGCTAGTGTAACTATGGCTTTAGCTTCTGGAACTTTAGGAGATGACATTGTAATTACTGGTTATGGAGAAACAAATCCTAAAGCAAGAACAACATGGTTAGAAAATCACGAACCATATTCAATAGGTGTAAAACAAGAAGATGGAAGTTATAAATGGGCAAGTTATTCTAGATATGAACCTATGTCTGGTGTGTTAGCATTTTTTGCTGATTCAGCATATACATTGCGACACTCAACAGATGAAGAATTGAACTTTGATATTTTTATAAATACAGCTATAGCAAGTATGAAATATGTTGCAACATCATTACCTATGACACAATTCATAGGTGATTTAATTAGTACTGCTGGTGCAGAATATGAAGCTGGTGACAGTAAATATGCAAGAATAGTTGAACTTATTGGTAAGCAAGGAACAACTGTGGCTGGTACTGTTGGTCAGCAGATTACCACACTAGGATTAGCTGGATCTGGAATGACAGCAACTGTAGAAAGATTTGTTAGTCCAGAAGCTTCTAATGTAATGCCAGAAGAAAGATATTATCATATACCTACAGTTGGTGTTTCATCTTTTATAAAAGGACATTACGAAGGTCTTAATTATATGAGATCTAGGATACCATTTTTATCTCAAGACTTGCCAACAAGAACTAATAGATGGAATGAACCAATTAAACAAAACAATGGTGCATTATGGGAAACAGTAATCCCATTTAGAGTTATAAATAAAAAAGGTGCAAATGTAATTAATACTGAACTTAATAGACTTGGTTTGGGTTTGAGTGCTTTGCCAAGAAATATGGGTGAACCATTATTAGAATTATCTGGTAAACAATATCAAAGATATATTGAATTGTATAATAATCCAATGGCATCTGAATTATACAAAAAGTTTTCCAGTGATAAAACCCCTACTGCATTAGAATATTTTGCTAACACTATACAAGATAAAAAATATACAGATGGTGAATTTGTAAAAGTAGATAATGATGAAGAAAAATATACTAAAATGTATAATGAAGAAAATGAATTAGTAAATTCAAATAGAAAATTTAAAATTACTATGATTAGAAGAATAGACAGTAAATACAAAGAGATAGCTAAGAAACTTATGTTTTTAGAATATCCAGAACTTCTTGCAGTTAAAAATCAAAGAGAAGCTTACGAAAATGAATTTGGTGAAAATCCACCAATGATAACAGCACCAACACAAGATGAATTAAATACTGCTAAAGAACAACGAGATGAAATTTTAGAAAATGCAGTAAACTAGGAAAGCATAATTTAAATGACACAAATTTATTTTTACTGTATAAACACTATAAGGAAGGTATAGCATATGGCTGACTTTAGTATTAATGATACCACTAGNAGAGTTTTAGCTACTGGCAATGGAAGCACTACTTCTTTTAGTTTTAGTTTTCAAGTAAATGCTGTTACAGACATTAAAGTTTATGTAGATGGGACTTTAAGAACACAGGGTTCTGGCTCTACTAATTATGCTGTACAAGATGGATCTGGTAGTGCTGGACTTTCTGCTACTGGTACTGGTGCTGTGGTGTTTGTTACTGCCCCTTCTAATAATACTACAGTAACTATATTATCAGATGTCCCACTATCCAGATCATCTTTATATACCTCTGGTGGTAATGTTACAGCTTCAGCTCTTGAAAATGATTTTGATACTATCACTATGGCTTTAGGTGATGCAGAAGAAAGAGATTTNAGATCTATAAAAGNACCTGTTCAAGATCCAATAAATATTAATATGACATTACCAGCTAAAGCTTCAAGAGTTGGTAAGTTACTAGGTTTTAATGATACAACTGGTAACCCAGAAGTTACATTTACAACAGCAGATGGACAGACATTATCTAACATTGCTTCTGACATTGCCACACTAGCTGATATAGAAGATGGAACAAATGCAACTGATGCAATACAAACTGTATCTGGAATAAGTACAGCAGTATCAAACGTATCATCAATATCAAGTGCTGTTTCTAGTGTAAATTCAAATTCTACTAACATTAATACAGTAAGCTCAAACATAACTAACGTGGGCAAAGTAGCGACAATAGATGCAGATGTTACTACAGTGGCAAATATAGATAGTGACGTTACTGCCGTGGCAAATATAAATAGTGACGTCACTACAGTAGCTGGAAAGGCATCTTTAATAACAAGCGATTTTGCTAGTGGTATGTCTTTAGTTACAAGTGACTTTGTTTCTGACGTTAACACACTTGCTGTAACTGACGTAATCAATGATATAAATACCCTAGCTACATCAGATATTGTTTCAGATTTAAATACTTTAGCACAAAGCGATATCGTTTCAGACATAAATATTTTAGCAACAAGCGATATTGTTTCAGACATAAATACTTTAGCTACAAGTGATATCGTTGCTGATATAAATTTATTAGCTACTAATGATGTTGTAAGTGATTTATCTTTACTAGCTACTTCTGATTTTGTTTCTGATCTTAATACTTTAGCAACATCAACTAATGTAAATAATATTGCTACAGTTGCATCGAATATCACTGGAGTTAACAGTTTTAATGACAGGTATAGAGTTGGTTCATCTTTACCTACAGATTCATTAGATCAAGGTGATCTATTTTTNAATACTACAGAAAATGAACTACGAGCATACAATGGCACAGCATGGCAAGCCACTGCACCTTCTGCTTCTGATCAAGTAAATATAAATATTGTTGCTGGTGAAATTACATCTTCAGAAGATTTAGGATCTATTGCTGATGCCATAGATACAAGTAGTGGAAACAATATTGATACTGTAGCAAATGCTATAACTGAAATAAATTCTGTAGCAAGTGTATCAAGTTCAATTCCAACTGTAGCAACGAATATTTCAACAATAAATTCTGTGGCAACAACTCTTGCTGGCTCTCAAACATTTACAGTTACAGTAGCAAATGTTGGTGGACAAAATGTGTTTGTTATTGATGGTGCAAATAATCCAGCATTATCTTTAATTAGAGGTTTCACATATACTTTTGATGTAAGCAATTCTAGTAATGCTGGTCATCCTCTAGCTTTTAAAAATGGATCATCGTCATATACAACTGGTGTTACATCTAGTGGTACTGCTGGACAAGCTGGTGCTACAGTAACTTTTTCTGTGCCAAATGATGCACCAGCAACTGGATTACGTTATTATTGCACAGTGCATGGTAATGCTATGGGTAATACTATTACTACTACACAAAATGATATTGCTGTAGTTGTACAAAACATAAGCGAAATAAATGGATTTGCATCTAGATATAGAGTAGCTAGTTCTGCACCTACTACAAGTTTAGATGCTGGCGATTTGTATTATAACACCACAAATAATTCACTAAATTATTATAATGGGAGTTCTTTTGAAGCAGTAGTAGCTGGAGCTATGACTTCACTTTCTATAGATTCAACACCTAGTCTTGGTGGCAACCTTAATGTAAATGGAAATTCTATAGTATCTGTAAGTAATGGTGACATAACAATAGCACCTAATGGNAGTGGTCAAATAAATTTAAATGGAACTGTAAATACAGATAACTTAACTATGGATTTTGGGAGTATTGCATAATGGCTAAATTACTTAAAATTAGAGGTGGCACAACCACCCAACATAATNCATTTACTGGATCTGCTAGAGAAATAACTGTAGATACTGATAAAGANGTATTAGTAGTTCATGATGGCTCTACTGCTGGTGGCTTTTCAATGATGAGAAGTGATATCATGCAAGAGAACCTAAATGTAAATGGCAACTCAATAGTTTCATCATCAAATGGAAACATAGCCATAACACCAAATGGAACTGGAAAGGTTGTGTTAGATGGACTTTCTTATCCAAATAGTGATGGAACAAATGGTCAAGTTATACAGACTGATGGTAGTGGAAATCTTAGTTTTGGCACTGTGGATTTGTCTGTTAAAGCAGATCTAGCTTCACCTACATTTACTGGGACACCTTCAGCTCCTACAGCTAGTGCTGGTACGAATACAACTCAATTAGCTACTACTGCTTATGTAACAACTGCCGTTGCTAATGCAGAACCATTTCCATCTGGAACATCAATGCTGTTTCAGCAAACTTCAGCACCTACTGGTTGGACTAAACAAACAACACATAATGATAAAGCATTAAGGATTGTTAGTGGTACTGTTGGAACTGGTGGTAGTTCTGCATTTAGTACAGCTTTCGCAACTCCTAGTGTTGCTGGTGGAGCTGTAAGTGGTAGTCCAACATCAAATTTGACAGTAGGATCTGGAAACTTAGGAGTTAGTATAAGTGGAAATATAAATAATCATACATTAAGCACTAGCCAAATACCAGCTCACTCACACAATTTTAGTTTAGTTATAAAAAATAACACTCAAGGTTACACNAATGGAAATCCACATGGACAAGTTCAAGCTGTCTATGGAGGTGGTGGTAATAAAAGCACAAATAATACTGGTGGTAATGGNGGTCACAGTCATGGTCATAATTTAAGTGGTAATATGTCTGGTAACCCAAGTCTTAGTGGTAATATAACGGCTGGTAATTTAGCTGTAGCCAGTTCAACTGCTTCTATTAATGTGACATATGTGGATTTTATCATAGCTAATAAGGATTAATGTGCAATTAAAAGTAGAAGAAAACTGTCCACTTAATGGCTTTAAAAAATGTAAGCAGTTTAAGTGTGCTTGGTTTGTGCAAATGAAAGGTACTAGTCCTAATGATGGTAAAGAAGTAGATGAATATGCTTGTGCTATGGCTTGGTTGCCATTGTTATTAGTAGAGAATGCGATGCAATCTAGACANACTGGNGGNGCTATAGANTCATTTAGAAANGAGATGGTTAAAGCAAATGAATCTAATCAAAATCTTTTAGAGCTTTCTAAAGTATTAGAGCTGAAAAACAAAAGGAGTTTAAGTCAATGAATGATATGACAAGAGTAAAAGATCTTTCTTTTATAAATAGCTACCCTAACTTAGCACCAGATGATTATTGCGATAGGATGATTGAAGCTTTCGACAGAATAGAAAAAAAGAACTCTGGTTGGTGTGGCATTGATTCAAATGGTGCTGGTAATAGAAAAGACTTTTCTATTTTTTTTGAGAAAGAAACAAGCTGGACATTTGAAGGTGTAAAAGAATTATCTGAAGAAACTAATAGAATTTTAGATTTGGGTTTAAAAGAATATGTAAACGATCATCCATCATTAGCACCAATTCAATATTATAGTGTTGTGCAAAAGGTACAAAGAACTCCACCAAAAGGTGGGTTTCATGTATGGCATTGTGAGCATAGTGCTAGAAGCGATGATCCTTACAGAATTTTAACTTGGACAATATACCTTAATGATGTGCCAGATGGTGAAGGAGAAACAGAGTTTTTGGAATATGGTGTAAAGGTAAAGCCAAAAAAAGGTACTGTTTGTTTTTTCCCAGCTTCTTGGACACACACACATAGAGGTAATGCAGTTTACACACATGACAAATATATAGCNACTGGTTGGTACTATATAGTCCCCAATGCAACACCATATCTAGGAGATGACTAATGCCAAAAATAACTTATATTTANGANGGTGAAGAGCCTAATACAGCAAGAATAATAGTTGATGGAGAANCAATAGATTCTACTAATTTTGTAGGAACTGTAGATAGTAACATTCATGCTATACAATGGGATGGCACAAGTGGTGAAATTGAATATAANGATGGTTCACCTAATACAACAATATCAGATATATCTTCTTATGGATTTGAAACTGCTCATGCTACAGCAAAGCAAGCAATAGAAGATGCAGAAATAAAAGCTGAAGCTGATAGAGTTGCTAACATGACTTATGTGGACAAAAGAGAACAAGAGTATCCACCAATAGAAGAGCAGTTAGATGATATCTTTCATAATGGTATTGATGGCTGGAAGTCTACAATCAATGCAATAAAAAATAAGTATCCAAAACCATAGAAGTTATGAATTACAAAGTATATGACAATTTTTTACCATATGATCAATTTGATTACATTGCTAAAACTGTAGTAAGAAATGATTTCATATGGAATTTTAATAAATCTGTAGCTTTTCTTGAAGATGGAGAAGACCCTAACTGGTATTTTACTCACTGTTTTTACGATAATGGGATGCCACAATGCTCTTTTTTTAATGAACTATTTGAATTTGTACAGACACCCTTAAAACAAAAAGCTGATGTAGATATCAAAGCAGTACTAAGAATAAAATCAAATTTATATCCAAGAACTGAAAAAGTAGTACGTCATGAATTACATTCAGACTATGGGTTTTTTAATCATTCTTGTTTGTTAGGTATCAATGATTGTGATGGATATACCATATTTGAAAATGGAGACAAAATCGAAAGCAAAGCGAATAGGATGTTAGTTTTTGATGGTCAACTTCAACACTGCTCGACAACTTGTACAGACCAAAAAGTTAGGCTGAATATAAACTGCAATTTTTTGTAAAAGAAGGAGAAGTAATGCCACATTTATACGATTTAAATCCACACTTAAAACCTAAACCTAAACCAAAGCCAAAGAAAAGAAATGAGCAAACCAACGATGCAAAGCCTACAAAGCGAAATAAATAATCTTAAAACTATTATAGAGGATCTTAGTTCTCGCCTTCGTAGATTAGAAACAGGCATTTATACTGGCATGGGATCAATTATTTTGCTGATGGCTTCACAATTTTTTATGAGGTGATCCTGTGCTGGAAGCTCTAGCTCTTGCAAATGGAGCATACCAAATAATTCGCCAAACAATACAAAATGGTCGTGAATTAACTTCTGCTGGTAAAAGTATTGCTGATTTTTGTAGAGCTGAAGATCAACTNCAACAAGATTTACATAAAAGAAAAAATAGTATGTGGACAGCTTTTCTAGGAAAGACAGACAATGACTTAGAAGAGTTTATGGCACTTGAAGAAATTAGACGNAAAAAAGAAACTCTTAGAGAGTTTATGCAGTTATATGGAAGAGCTGGATTATACCAAGATTATTTAAATTACTGTTCTGAAAGCAGAAGAAAAAGAAAAGAAGCATTGTTAGCTCAGAAAAAAAAACGACAGCAGATGCAAGATTTAGTTCTAAAAATTATTTTAGGAATTTTAATAGCTGGTTTGTTAACTGGTGTTGTAACTGTNCTAGCAATCATAGCTAAGAAGAAAGGCATAATATAATGGAAGTTACTGTAGAAAGATTTTTAAAATGGAAAATACTTCCAAGATTTATGATGCTTTTGTCCACAGCAATGAGCTGGAGATGTGCCGAATGGTTTATGGATTTAGATAATCCTACATCACAACAGTCAGCTTTTGTTTCTGTAGTCATGGGAGTNATGACAGGNGTTTTTGGAATATGGATGGGACACGAACATAAAGGAGATAAGTAATGTTACAAGCATTTATAGCACCCATAGCCAATTTAGCTGGTTCATGGATGCAAAGCAAAGTTGAGAAAGTAAAAGCTGAAGGACAAGCTAAAGTAGCACAAGCTAAAGCAAAAGCAGTTGTTGCTGAAAAGGTTGCTACTGGTGAAGTTGAATGGGAAAAGTCTATGGCTGATGCTACTGATGGAAGTTATAAAGATGAGTTTGCCTTGATTGTCCTTCTTGCTCCAGCAATTTTAGTTTTCATACCTAGCATGACAGATCATGTAAGAAATGGTTTTGAAGTTTTAGATACATTGCCAGATTGGTATCAGTACCTTTTATTTATAGCTGTAAGTAGTTCATTTGGAATTAAAGGTGTTGGGCAAGCTATGAAACTTATGGGTAAAAAGAAATGATTCTAAAATTATCAAAATTTTTTACTAAAATTGGGAATTATTTTTATTCCCTTTATGTTAACTCACTTCACCAAAAACATAGAAAGGAAAAAGAAATGAGCTTATACAGAAACATCAATGCAAGAAAAAAAGCTGGTACTTCTAGATCAAAAAAGAACAGCACAATATCAGCTAAAGCATATGCCAATATGAAAAAAGGTTTTCCTAAGAAAAAGAAAAAATAACAATGGCACAACTATCACAAAACTTTTCTCTAGATGAGTTAATAAAATCACAGACAGCAGAAAGAAAAGGTATAGATAATTATCCTAATGCTGATCAAATATATAATCTAACTGGACTAGCTGAAAATATACTACAACCTATACGAAATAAATGGGGTTCATTTATAGTCAGCTCTGGTTATCGCAGTGAAGAATTATGTGAAGCTATTGGATCTAAAGCTACCAGCCATCATTGTTGTAACGATGGTTATTCTGCTAGTGATTTTGAGGTAGCTGGTGTTGATAATTATGAGTTAGCTACATGGATAAGAGATGAAAGTAATCTCCCTTACTGTCAGCTAATATTAGAATGTTATAAAGGTGGTAATTCTGGATGGATACATATTAGCTACCATCCAGAAGATATTAGAAAAGAGTGTCTTACCTATCATAGATCGACAGGTTATAGAAAAGGACTGTTACTTAAATAATTTTTATACCTCTAGGTAATGTATGCCTTTCTATCCAGCCTCTATCTTGTAGGTGATGTAGGTGTTTAAATACTGAAGTTGTTGATGCTCTTTCTTTTAGGACTTGTTGATCATCAATCCTACCTTTACAGATCTCTCTAACAGTAGGATAAACACCCTCTTCTTTATGAAATGCAATTATGAAATCATAGATCTGTTTTTGAGTTATAGTTAAACCAATTTTGTTATCCATCTTGATTCTCCTGTGCCTGTATTGATAATGATTTATTGAAATCTAATCTTTGCTGTTTAACTTCTGAAATATTTTTTTCTGGAAATTTACGATTAATTAAATCCAGATTAATATGCTCAAAGTCTTTAAGCATTGTTCTTTTCTTTTCTGGTTCAATATTTTTAGAAGCATATACAGCATTCATAATTTCTTTGTAGCGATTTACAGCTCCATCAACATCATCAAACATTTCTGATG
>NHEL02000006.1:0-11539 GCA_002172655.2 Flavobacteriales bacterium TMED84
AATTGTTGCTGTAGAATCGTAGTTTAAAGCTAAAGAATCTGTGCAGCCTGAACAAGTTGAGTTCCAGTTTGGATTAGTTGGATCATTAGGAAGTACTAATATTTCTGTCGGACCTAATACTAAGCCGCTTGTATCATTTACATATGTAGGAGTGTGAGTTACAAAATTGTAAATATATGCAAGCTGACATACTCCACAATCATCAACTAAAGCGGGACCACCTAATATTCCATTACAGTCGTTAACAAGTGGGATAGGACAAAAAGGATATGGACAACCTGAATCATAGGTTGTTGTAGAGCCATCTGTACAATTCACACCTCCGAAAATCCAATAATTAGTTGAGTCAAAGGTTACTGTTCCGCTAGCGTCTTTATATGCCCATGAGTCTAAGTATTCCCATGGCGTTCCTGTACCATCAACATTAATATCGCCAAATGTTTCAACTACATTTCCGTAATGAAATAACTCAATTGCATCATCACCGTTTTGAGAAATTGCGCTTGGTGCTAGCAAGATGATATCAAATTGACTGTAACAAATATCGAAGTAAGATGACATTGCTGATGTGTCTCTAGCTAAAAGAATATGATCTCCTGAGCTAGCAGAAATTGGAGGAAAAGTATACTCCTGACCATCTGTTCCTCCTCCATTATTTGCAACTCCAATTCCATAATCACTTAAATCTAAAATATTTCCTGTTAGAACTAAGTGAATAGCTTTACCACTATTACCCCCCACAGGAGTTGATAAATCAATAATCCCTTTCAATGATAAGTGGTTAGGATATACACAACTACTATCGTTAATTGTCGCAATAGATGAGTAGTTTAAAGCTATACTATCCAAACATCCAGCATATACACAGGAGCTATCATCTACGTTTGCTGTTGGGTTAAAGTTAAAAGCTGTTGAATCTGTACAACCACTCACTAGTGATACTCCAATAAAACCACCCCAATTTGATTGGCAACCATTATTATCAGCTACAACACAAGAAATTGGACCAAAAGAAAGATTATAAATATCTTCAGTTGTTGATCCATTAGACCACAGAAATGTGTACGGTGATGTTCCTCCAGAGATAGTTAAATCAACAGACCCGTTTGAGGAAATTGGTGTATTAGTTGATACCACATTAGCACTTATGACAATTGTATCAGGCTGAAGAACCGATACGATTATAGTATCATTACATTGATATGTGTTACCAGATACAATACACGAATAATTTCCTGCGGTTAATCCAGCAATTGACTGTGTCGTTTGACCTCCAGACCAAAGATATGTGTATGTATCTGAATAGAGTGAATCATTCGTTGCTAAAACAGTTGCAGTTCCATCAGAGCTACCATTACATGTTGTGCTATCTGAGGAGTATGTTAAGCTAAAGTAAGAGCAAGGGTTAACTTCATAAACCTCAACATCATCAATCCATACATGGTCTGTATTATTTGTCCATGTTGGACCATATTTACAAGATGTTTCAAAAGTAACATAAACATTAGACTGACCTGCGTATGGTGATAAATCATAATATAGAGTTGTTGGAGCACTAATAATACCAACATTTGAATCAAGTTGTGCCAATTGAGATGTACCTAATTGCCTTGTGTAAGAAGGAAATCCATCAAAATCACTTATTATATTACCATTAACTAAAACTCTTAACCAGCTATAAGGGTAGTTACTGTAATAACCATCCATATGTACTAATGCACTCATATGAATTGTATTTCCTGAGTGAGATGATAGGTCCAAGCAAAGGTTTGCTCCAGAAACATGATCCACATATGCAAAAGCTTGACTAGCACTGTATGGAGTACTCCCCCAACTATTTCCGCCAGTAAATTCTAAACTTACAGTATCGGCTATCGCATTTGATGTTGTCATTATTACTCCTGCTTGGCTTCCTGCGTAAACACTCCAGCCATTAATAGACAAGTCATATGACTCAAAATCCTCTTCTAAATCAAGAGAATTACACTGACTATAAACACATTGAGTACTATCGCTAACATTACATGTACCACAATAGTTTGTCGCATATGGATCAAGACATCCTGGATATAAACATGTTCCGTCGTTGTATGTTGCACTTGGGTCAAAATTTGATGCAAGAGGGTCAGTACAACCAGATGATAGTGGTAAAGGACAAAGAGGATATGGGCATTGTGTATCATATATTGTATTGGTTCCATCAGTACAGTTAATTCCGCCAAAAATCCAGTAGCTTGTTGAATCAAAAGTTACAGTTCCACTTGAATCTTTATACGCCCATGAATCTGTATATTCCCATGATGTACCAGAACCATCCACATTTATGTCACCAAAAGTTTCTATAACATTTCCGTTGTAGAAGAGTTCAATTGCATCATCACCATTTTGAGAGATCGCAGATGTTGCAACAAAAACTAAATCAAACTCTGCAAAGCATGAATCAAAGTAAGAGGACATTGCTGCAGGTGCTCTAGCTAACAAAATATCGTCTCCAGCGATTGCAGGTATTGATCCAAATGTATACTCTTGTCCATCAGTTCCACCTCCATTGTTAGCTACTCCAATGCCGTAAACACTTAGATCTGGGATGTTTGCATTAGCTCTTAAATGAATTGCTTTTCCATCACTTCCAAAAGTTGGTACAGTAAAATCTAAAATCCCATGTAGTGAGAGATCATATGTAGGTGCTGATGGATACGTACATGATCCATCGTCGATTGTTGCATTCGGCACGTAATTCGTTGCTGTGGGATCTGTACAGCCGGAACAACTTTGGTTCCAGTAAGGGCTTGCAGGGTTATTAGGTAAAACAAACATTTGAGTAGGCCCTAACACTACACCACCTGTAGTATCGTTTATGAAGGAGACTGCATGAGTAACATAATTGTAAACATAAGCAAGTTGGCAGACACCACATGAATCTGTTAGAGCTGGTCCATTTGCAATTCCATTGCAATCAGAATTAACGACTTCTATACTACCAACCATACCTGCTGCTGCATGAGAACCCACTGAACAATCATAAGTGTAAGAACCAAGAGTTGTAAAGATATGTTGGTGAATTGTTGAGGCTCCAGTTGGAGTTGAAGTAAATGAAACTGGATTACCATAAGAATTTCCTGTAACAGCAGAATTCCCAAAATTAACATTGTGATAACCACCATCATTTAACCAAACAACAGTATCGTTTAGTGCAACTGTTAAATTTGATGGAGAGTAATAATAACTTCCCGAATTAATGTAATGGGTGTCAGCCTTTATTGATAGTATTACTAAAAAAGCTAATATGGATGCGTAGAGGTTTTTCATTTATTTGGTATTTTTGATGCAAAATTAGTAACAATTTTTCTTAAAATATTAATTTAACAATAATAATATATTAGAAATGGTTCAATTTTTACATTAAAAGTTCATTCTTACAGCAACTAATGATTAATATAAAATATTAAAAAAAGTACATCATGAAAAAGTATATATCAATAGTTCTAGGACCATTAGTTTTTATAATTATTAATTTCTTTTGTGAGTTTAATTCTTTAAGTAAAGACGGCCAAATTGTACTAGCAGCTACTTGTTGGATTGCTATATGGTGGATGACTGAAGCTATACCTTTAGCTGTTACTTCATTGCTACCTCTAGTCTTATTTCCAATTTTTTCTCTCGGGGATATCAGTGTAAAAGATGTTGCTCAAGGATATAGTCACCCCTTAATTTTTTTATTCATTGGTGGATTCATTTTATCAATTGCAATTGAGAAATGGAACTTACATAAGAGAATAGCAGTCATAATACTGAACAAAGTTGGAAGTAATTTAAAAAATATTATGTTAGGGTTTATGATTGCAACTGCTTTTTTATCGATGTGGATTTCAAATACAGCTGCTACAATAATGATGCTACCTGTTGCTTTGGCTGTTGTAAAAGACATAAGATTAAAAAATAAAGATTCTAAATTTGGAAAGCCTCTTATGTTGGCAATTGCATACAGCGCTACACTTGGTGGAGTTTCAACATTAATTGGAACACCGCCTAATATTATTTTAAGTGGTATGCTTGAGGAAATTTATCAAATTCAAATCTCTTTTGTTGATTGGATGAAAATAGCTCTTCCCTTTTCTATTCCTTTAATATTTGTTAGCTGGAAATATTTAGGAAAAATCTTAGGAGATGAAAAAAATCTTTCACAAAAAAATGAAAAAATTAAACTATCAAAAATGAGTCCAGAGGAGAAAAAAGTAGCTTTAATTTTTGGGCTAACAGCATTTGGATGGATTTCACAGTCCTATATTTTAGATTACATTGGAATCAAAATAAAAAGTTTTGATACAATTATTGCTTTATGCTCAGCTGTCATGCTATTTATTTTGCCATCTTCAAAAAACTCTGGCAAATTACTTAAATGGGATGATATGATTAAAATACCCTGGGATATAATCTTACTTTTTGGCGGCGGACTGACTCTAGCAGCTAGCTTTGCTAGTACAGGTCTTTCTGATTGGATTGGCAATAATTTAATATATCTAAAAGGAACACATGTTGCAATTATACTTCTTATCATAATAGCATTAATAAACTTTTTGACTGAAATAACATCCAACTCAGCTACAACATCAATAATACTACCTATTATTGCTGCTCTTGCACTTGCTATTGACATGAATCCCATTTTACTAATGTGCGCAACAGCGATGGCAGCATCTTGTGCTTTCATGTTGCCAGTAGCTACTCCACCCAATGCAATTGTATTTGGCTCAGGAGAATTAAAAATTTCTGAGATGATTCGAGTTGGTATTTGGATGAACATAATATCCATACTTGTTCTCTTACTATTAATGTATTTTGTTGTTCCAATAATTTTTGGAATATCTGTCACACCATTTTCAACAACTTTTTAAATGAAAAAAATTTTAATATTATTACTAATTCCAATATTTTCTCTAGCTCAGACCTATGACGTATTATTTATAGGAAATAGTTATATATACTATAATGATTTACCTATCATGCTCGATGATTTAGCCAATTCTTTAGGAGATGACATAAACTTTGAACAAAGTACTCCAGGTGGTGAAACACTTGAGGGGCATTCAACTTATCCTATAACAATAAACAAAATCAATCAGACCAATTGGGATTATGTTATTTTACAAGGACAAAGCCAAAGATCAGCACTGTCACCTGCCTATGTTTCAACCAATGTTACTCCATTTGCTCAACAGTTAGTGAACATGATTGAATCTAATAGCAACTGTAGTGAACCATTATTTTTTATGACTTGGGGAAGAAGATATGGTGATCAGTCCTACTGCGCTTTCTACCCTCCAGTATGTACTTTTGATGGTATGCAAGCTAGACTCAGAGATTCATACTTGAACTATGGGTTCAATAACTCAGCAACTATTTCTCCAGTTGGAATTGCATGGAAAAGAGCAATGAACCAAAATAGTACAATCAACCTTTACAGAAACGACAACTCACACCCAAGCGAAAGGGGTACGTATTTAACAGCTTGTACCTTTTACGCTACAATCTTTAAAAAAAGCCCGATTGGAGCTTCATTCAGGCCAGCCGGAATGAGTCAGTCAGCAGCTACTTTTTTACAAACTATCGCTCATGAAGTTGTACTTGATAGCTTAGCAACATGGAATATATTTAATGCTGATTTTAATTATACAATTGTAAATACANCAAGCCCAACAATTTATTTTAATAATTTGAGTAGTAATTATGAAAACTTAGTATGGAGTTTTGGTGATGGAACTACCTCAACAAGNAGTAATCCAACTCACCAATATAGCAGCCCTGGTANCTACATAGTCACGCTAACCATATATACTAATAGTGGNTGTTTAATCGACAGTATTTCTCAAAATATTGATATNATTTTTACCNATGTCAATGAAATAAATCAAAATCNAGAAGTGATTATTGAAAGTGATTTACTCGGTAGAAAAAATAAAAATTCAAAGATTATTTTAATGCTTGATAAAAAAGGNATAAAGACAAAGAANATTCAGATTANAGATTAAGTTGCANCATTANATTAAACCTCAGCTCATCATTTTCTTGATTTTNAATACTCACACTCTCAACTCCAGNGTGTACTCTTACAGCATTTTTTACTAAGTACTTTGAAAATCCTATCCTTGAGGAACTNGCTTTACTTNTTATNGANGANNTNTTNTTTTCAAACTCAGGCTCAACCATACTATAAGCAAGATCAATTGNNAAGCCTGATTTTGTCATATATCCAANTTGTGTATTAAGTCCCGAGCCNAGNGAAAGAAACTGACTNATTTCACTAGCAAATAATTGAGCATCATTGTTGGCTAATTGATTATCTAAAAAAAGNGGNNTTGATTTATATGATCCNTCAAGATCTGTNGCAGTAGCNATTATATACTCAGCCAAGAAAGAAAATCCTTGGTACTTACTTAACAAATCAAAGTGCAGTTTTCTGTAATCAGGATACTTTGGGTCACCATTTACGTCATACAAATTAAAATCACCATGCCCCTCACCTACAGAATTTGAAGCTCCATCATTATAACTACCTGCCAAAGAAATCATTATTTTTAAATCTTTCTCAAAACTTAAATCAGAAAAATGGGTTTTATTACCACTAAACTCTCCGAATGGATAGAAATTAAATTTAAAGGCATATTTGAGCCCACCTAAATCATAGTCACTTGCTAGGGCCCCAAAAGAATTAATACCATCACCTGATGTTAAAGCAATACTTGGTTCAAAAACTAAATCACCAAAACCAAAGTTTGAGGAAAGAAAAATACCAAACTCTCTTCCGTCAGAATTAAATGCTTGATTCATCAAACTACGACGATTAAAAGTGAGATTATTTTCAAAGAGCATTGATTCAAAGTTAGAAATAGCATGTCTTTGACCAAATGCAATATTCAAAAAATTGAATTCAATAGCGCCCCATGCATCTAAAAGTGGATTGGACTTTGAAAAATCATTAAGCATAAATAATGTGATCCTCTTTTCATTATCCCTTGCATATACGCTAAATATAGAATTAGGAGAATTGTAAAAATACTCTTCAACATTGTCAACAGATGAAATATTTATTTGAGGTTGAATTGACCCTCCAAAATTAAATTGATATTTCCCGTCATTTAGTAGGAAATTAATACCATTTCCAAAATTGAAATCTGAACTTTGTTTCGGAACTTGTGAAACGCAAAGTGAAACACTGATAGTTAATATTATTATTAGGATATTTTTTTTCATATTTATTTGTATTCTATAATTCTTAGATAAGGGAGTATCTGGCTGAGCTGGGTGTTCACGACGTTAAATGAAACAAAACTACTAACAGTTTCAGGTTCTAAAACTTCAACGGCTAAATTGGAATTTTTTTGGTTCAACTTAATAATTAAGTAATCCTCAGATAATGTAGTTTCATCTCTTACTAATTCAGTTAATATTTCTTGTTTATAAATCCCTTCATATTTAACAGGCTCTTTGAAATAGTCTGTGACAAGATATTTTTCAACCATAACTTCTCTTTCATTTTCAACTTCACTCATCTCTAGTCCAAGAAGATCTAATCTTTCGATCACTTCAACTAAGTTCTTTGGCACTAAATATCCAATTGGTCGTTTTCTTGTGATTTCGACGTCTAAATCATGTAAATCTTGCATTAAGATATCTAAATCAATTTTCTTGCTTTCAGCGATATCAATTGCCTTGATAGTTATATTTTTAATTTTTGGTTTTGCTTTAACAACTATATCATTCTTTAGATTACTAATATTTCCAGTTACTGATTTGACTTTTGCAAAGTTTTCATCAGCTGTTTTAATATACGACATCCCTACATAAAAAGTACTCATGACTCTACGCTTGAAAGATGTCTTTTTAATTCCAACTCCTCTTATCTCAACTAAAGTTGAAATACAATTTGTTAATGCAAAGGATGAAGTGCTAGAAATTGCTGTAGTAGTCCCTTGTCTGAAATGAATGTCTCCTTTATATTTTCTTGTCGTCATATATTCTCTGTTCTCAAGAGCTAAAGAACTGAGCTCTTTTGATGCATTTGATACAAAAAGATTTTTTGTAATCAGTCTATTTTCAACGGGGACATTTAAATTGCTGGAATAGTGGAAAAGCACATCATATGCTGATGCAATTCCAAATGAACTAAATTTTGCAAAATCTCTTCTAATGGGACGATATTCATGAAAATCAATAGCTATTTCAGCTCCAAAATCTGTGAATGCTTTCTTAAGATATTTAGTTTCTGGAACTCTCATCTTTGTTTGATCTCTATTTAAGTCCAGACCATTGATAGCATTTCTATAGTTTCTCTCATAACCATCAATATTAGCCATTGGAACAATTTCAAAATGAAAACTATTAATATATTTACTATATTTTGAGTCAGTCAAAAGTTTTTGAATCATTAAAAGCACACCTTCTGTGCTAGCAGGCTCATCACCGTGTAATCCTCCTTGTATCCAAAATTTTATTTTTTTACTTGAGTTTATTTTTGAATTATTGATTGTAACAAGAGGTATCTTCTTACCCTTTTGACTTTCTCCAATAAAACTTATGCTCATAAAAGCCTTATTGCTTTTTTGAAGTTCATATAAAAAAGTCATCATCTCTTCATAATTGGTAAATCCATTTTTGTAGTTATCTGAATTAAATGCAGGAGTGTTAATATCAACATCAAAATCTGGGAAAAATTTATCTGCTATTTTTTTTGGCTGTGGATTTAAAGGCAAAATTTGAGAAAATGCAACAAATGGTAAAAAAATCAATATGGCTAATATTTTTTTCATCTAAAAAGCAATTGTTGTTATTAGTCTGAAATAAATTTCTTCACCGTTAATATAATTATCATTAAAATCTCTTGACAAACCATTTTCTTCAAGCTCCACCAAAGTTAGTGAAGCTTGTATTTTGTATGAATAGCTTTTATCAAACATTTTAGAAACACCTATTGTATAATAGTTTGGTCTGTTATAGTATAGACCATTATTTAAGAAAGAAAATTCATCAGCAATTAAATGGGTAAATCTTGCGTCAATAGACCATAAGTTTTTAAATAGATATCCCATTTGAATATTATATCCTTGGCCAAGCATTAATCGATTTTTAACATAATCTTTTACATCTACAGGCTCACCATTTACTATAAACTCTGTGCTAGTTGAGCCATCATTTCTAACTCTTTCATATATTCCATCAGGTACGTTTGCATTTGTGGATACAAATTCTCCAAGTGCTGAAAACCCTCTGTATTTGTACAGAAAATCAAAACCATATTTAATGTAGTCTGGTAAAAGGGTATTACCTAAACTATCATTATATAGAATATCTCCAGAATATCTTCCTCTTCTACTGCTAATACCATTGTTGTAGCTGTAATTAACACCAACAACTAATTTATGATTATTCTCTCTCATAATATCAACTGTTCTAAACTGTCCCATATTTGTAAATGTTCCAAATGGTAAATAATCTATTCTACCTCCAAATTTTAGACCACCAAAATCTTTATTAAAAAAGTTATTTCTTCCATCACCAGTTGTTATTTCTAAGTAATTTCTAAGCCGAGATATATTTCTGAATCTAATATCTTTTCTTAAAAACAATCCAAAATCTCTAATCGTTGTAAAAGATGATGTTACTCTACTTCTCTCAGGCAGCTGTAATGTTGTAGAAGTCATTGATAACTCTCTGTTATCACTAGCTACTACACTTCTTTGACCAAAAGTCAATTGAAACCTTCTCTCAAAATTATATCTTACAAAAGCATCTAGTAATGCAATTTGATTAGCAGTTGCATTGCCTACTTCAGAAACGCCTCCAAAATTAAACTGCAACCTGTAATTAAGCTTACTATTTTCGTCGCTACCATCAAATCTAAGTCTCAACCTCCTCATTCTAAACCTATCATAATTATCATCACTAATGCTGTCAGTATTCCATCTAGTTTCGAATGCTGGCTGAACATAGGTTTTTATTTTTATCAAATATCCATTGTCATTTGCTATTTGGATTCCCTCTCCGTTTGAATACTTATATAATTCAGATTGCTGAGCAGAAACTGATAAAAAGCTTGAGCTAATAAAAATAGCAATGGTAAGTAAAAAAAATTTGTTTTTTTTCGAAATCATTGACAAAGTGGATACAGACATGAGGATTCAAAAATTGTTGCTGTACCGTCGGTGCAATTTATTCCACCAAAAATCCAATTACCACCTGAAAATGATACTGTTCCACTTGCATCTTTATATGCCCATGAATCCATATATTCCCAAACTGTTCCTGTGCCGTCAATATTAATATCACCAAATGTTTCAATCACATCACTACCTTTAAAAAGTTCAACTGCATCATCTCCATTTTGATTCACTAGGTCATCTTGAAAAACATGCTCAAAAGAGCTAAAGCAAGTTGAAAAATATTGTTCAATTATGAAGTCACTTCTTGCAATTAGAATATCATCTCCAGCAGAAACAGAAATTGAATTAAAGGTTATTTCAATGCCGTCAGTTCCCCCCCCGTTATTAGCAATTCCTACACCATATGTACTCAAATCACTAATATCTGATAAAACTCTTAGGTGTATAGCTTTTCCATCAGTAGTTCCGATACTAAAATCAATCACTCCAGCGATTTCAAGTGCTTCTCCTGTGCAGGAGCCATCATCACATGTTGCTAGAGAATTATAATTATTAGCATTGGGATCCATACAACCATAAGTGCAATAATCGCATGAGCCATCATCTTGAGATGCAAGAGGATTATAATTATTTGCTATTGGGTCTAAGCAACCAAGCGTGACAATATCATTTGTTTCGCAAGAAAAGAGAAAGATTGATATAATCGTTAGGCATGAAAGTGACTTATTGTTTAATAATTTTTTTAACATAAGATTTATTTTGAGATTTCAGATGTAATGAGTAGATACCTTTACTCAAATTTTCAGTAAAGATTTGTCGATTGGAAAAATTTAAACTGATATTTTTTCCGCTAATATCAGTTACGAATACATCAGTCAAATCAGCATTTGTTTCTATTATTTCGTTGAATGGGTTTGGGTAAATAAAAATATCATCATTGAATTTGATATTACTTTCAAATGTTGTTTGAGTACAGTGTGGATAAGGGCAAGATGAAGTATAAGTGCTATTTGAACCAATTGTACATCCAACTGGTCCTATTATCCAATTACCTCCTGAAAAAGTAACGGAGCCAGTGGCATCTTTATATGCCCAAGAATCAGCATATTCCCATGGGGTTCCAGTTCCATCAACATTAATATCTCCAAATGTTTCAACAACTGTACCATTTTTAAATAATTCAATTGCATCATTTCCATTTTGTGATACAGCTGCTGCTCCTGTAGTAAGAACTGGAATTATTACCTCAAAAGAATTAAAACAACTTCCAAAATATAAATGAATCGCATTTGTATCTCTAACAAGTAATATGTCATCACCAGCATTAACTGAAATAGCTGGCAATGTCAGTTCAATACTATCACTACCTCCACCATTACTAG